>CAYJLS010000044.1:0-6570 GCA_964371065.1 uncultured Anaerolineaceae bacterium
TCTCAAAGAGCATGGTCAGTTTCTCACGCCTCCTTCTATTGCTCGCTACATGGCGAAGCAATTGGGACAAATCAAGGATGGCGATTCCCTGCTGGAACCCGCCATCGGTTCTGGGGTATTGGTTTGCGCGGTGATTGAACGGCTGATTGCTGAGAAACATCCGCTTGAGATTTCAATTGCCGCTTACGAAACAGATAAGGAATTATGTGAAGTTAGCCGAGAAGTGTTGGGGATTGCGAGCAAGGAAGCGGAAAAAAGCGGCATAAAAATTAACTGGCGGGTATTTCAGGAAGATTTCATGCTTGCCTGCCTGCCAGATGAGCAACCTTCTTTATTTGATTCAAGCGAAGCAAATCGCAAGGCATTTAATCACGTTATCAGCAATCCCCCCTATTTCAAACTCAACGCAGAAGATAGGCGCGTAAAAGCCGTCTATGGGAAACTGAACGGACACACAAACATTTACACGTTGTTCATGGCGCTCTCGGCAAAGTTGCTTTCACCGCAAGGCAAAGCCTGTTTCATTGTCCCACGCAGTTTTTGCTCTGGCGTTTATTTCTCCGAATTCCGCCGCGACCTGCTCAAAGATGTCACACCGCTATCGGTTCACGTTTTCCAATCCCGCAACGATGTTTTCAAAGACGATGAAGTTCTCCAGGAAAATGTGATTTTCTCTTTTGAAAAAATGTCCCAACCGCAGGAACATCGTTATTGGGCAGGAACCGTTAATATCTCTTCATCCAAAGACGATAAAAGTTTGGAAAATGGGGTTATTTCCCGCCAGGTCGCTTTTAGTCACTTTATAAGTGACCATGACGGGTTGCTGGTTTTTCGCCTGCCGACAGGAATTCTTGACGAACAGATTCTAAATGCAATTGACAAGTGGGAAGGCTCACTAGAAAAATATGGCTTTCAAGTTTCAACAGGACGCGTCGTTCCTTTTCGGGCAAAAGAATTGCTGAAAGGGAAGGTCAAAGCAGGGAATGGCACTGCGCCATTGCTTTGGATGCAAAACATCAAACCATATCAGGTCGAGTATCCACTGGAAGGTTTCAGCAAGCCACAGGCAATTTCAACGAATAATCCTTCCTTGCTTGTGCCCAGGGCAAATTACGTTTTATTGCGTCGTTTCAGTGCGAAAGAAGATAAACGCCGTCTTGTCTCCGCCCCGTTTATTGGTGAACAGTTTAGTTCTGAACAAATTGGATTTGAGAATCACCTGAACGTGATTTTCAAGAAAAAAGGCGCATTATCTATTTCTGAAGCGATAGGGCTTTCTGCCATTCTCAACAGCGCAATTGTTGACCGCTATTTTCGGATTGTCAACGGGAATACACAGGTCAACGCGGCAGAATTGAGAGCCTTGCCTTTGCCGCCATTGGAAGTGATGCAAGCCATTGGCGACAAAATCCAACAAATCAGCGACCCGACCCCAGAACAAGTGGATACTATTATATTTTCCACGCTTTGGCAGACAAATCTGCTGGCCGAAGAATTTCCAATGATACAGGAGACAAGAATCACAATGGGAAAAATTGAACAGGCACAGGAAATTTTGGAAGCGCTTGGTTTGCCCCATGCGCAACAAAACGAGGTTTCAGCCCTGACATTGCTAGCTCTCGCTCGATTATCGGAAGACACCAATTGGGAAAGCGCCGCCAGCGAAAGTATGCGCGTGCATGATATTCTGGCTGAAATCAAGCAAAGATATGGACGCGAATATGCAGAGAACAGCCGGGAGACGATTCGAAGAAAAGTTCTGCATCAATTCGAGCAGGCAGGAATTGCGATTCGCAACGCAGATGATCTTGAGCGCCCGACCAACAGCGGATTGAATAACTACGTGCTGTCTGATTTGGTTTTGGATGTCGTTCGTTCTTTCGGCACAGCCAAGTGGAAAGCAAAAAGCAGAAATTTTGTCGAGCAACAAGGCCGCCTGCTTGACTTGTATCAAAAAGCCAGGGAGCAGATAAAAATCCCATTGCGGGTTGCAGATGGGAAGGTTTACAAATTGTCGCCAGGTAAGCACAACAAACTTGAAGTTGCCATCGTGGAGGAATTTGGTCCGCGCTTCGCGCCAGGCGCAAAACTTATTTATCTGGGCGACACGGCAAAAAAGACGTTGGTGTTTGATAAAGCTGCTTTCACAAAACTCGGTATTTCTGTTTTGGAGCATGGAAAATTTCCTGATGTTATTTTGTATGACGCGAAAAAGAAATGGCTTTTCCTGATTGAGGCTGTAACCGCTCATGGCCCCGTTTCTCCAAAACGCCAGATTGAACTTGAAAATCTTTTTGAAAAGTGCAGGGCTGGCAAAATATACGTGACAGCCTTTCTGGATTTTGCCGCCTATAAAAAATATGCAAATGACATCGCGTGGGAAACAGAAGTCTGGATCGCAGAGATGCCATCGCACATGATTCATCTCAATGGTGATAAGTTTTTGGGTCCAAGATAACGCACCGCGCCTGCTTCGATGGGACGAGTCAACTTGATGGGATTCGCACGCGGATGAAATCAATCGCGCTATGCAAAGTGTTACAAAGTCCCCACGTCATGGAGGCAAAATGACCGCCGTCCTTCAAACGCATTCCCTCACCAAACGCTACGGCTCCTTGACCGCCGTCGCGGACCTCTCGCTCGAAGTCAACGAAGGCGAAGTCTTCGGCCTGCTCGGACCGAACGGCGCGGGGAAGACCACCTCGATCAGTATGATGTGCGGACTGCTCCGCCCCGACTCGGGGCAGGTTGTCATCCATGGCAAACCCATCACGGACGGCAACGCGGATGTCCGCACGCGGGTGGGAGTCTGTCCGCAGAACATTGTCTTGTGGGGGCAGTTGACCTGTCTCGAGCAAATGGTCTTCATCGGGGAAATGTACGGGATGAAGCGAAAGGCCGTCACACAGCGCAGTGAAAAATTATTGAAAGACCTCGATCTCACCGAAAAACGCGACCAGCGCGCCCGCACGCTTTCGGGCGGAATGCAACGGCGCTTGAACCTCGCCATGGCGCTCGTCCACGATCCCGAAATTTTGGTGCTCGACGAACCCGAAGCGGGACTCGATCCGCAGAGCCGCGTGCTGGTGCGCGAATACGTCAAGTCGCTGGCGCGGCGCAAGACCATCATCCTCACCACCCACAACATGGACGAGGCCGAGCGCATGGCCGACCGCGTCGCCATCATTGACCACGGCAAACTTCTCACCGTGGATACGCCCGAGGCGCTGAAACGAACCGTCGGCGAGGGAGATGTCCTCGAAATCGAAACAGGCGAAGGGTCGGTTGGAAGCGCCCTATCAGCCGTTTCAAAAATCGCGCCGCAGGTCTCGTCCACGAATCACACGCTGGTCATCCGCGCCCGCGGCGTGGTCGAACTCCTGCCCGCCATCCTCGACACGCTTCGTTCGGTGGACGCCCAGCCTGGCGAAGTCCGCTTGCGCGCCAACTCGCTCGAAGACGTTTTCATTTCCCTCACGGGAAGGAGACTGCGCGAATGAGAGCCATCACCGTTTTCCGCAAGACCCTGCGCGAAATGTCCCGCGACGCCTGGATGCTGGGGCTGACCCTCGCCTTCGCGCCGTTTTTCGTCCTGCTTTATTATTTGATCACCGCGGGCGGTTCGACCACTTACACCATTTTGACGATCAATAACGACAAGGGGATTCAACTTGCGGACGGAACCACGTTCAACGCGGGACGTGAGGCGGTCGCGGCCCTCACGAGTGTCACCTACGCTGACGGCCAGCCCCTGCTCAAATCCGTCCCCGCCGCGGACCTCGCCGAGGCGGAACCCATCCTGCGAGATCGCGGCGCAGCGGCTTTCATCCTCATCCCCGAAAACTTTTCAGAGACGGTCGAATCCCTGCAACGCGGTGACCGTTCGGTGACAACGCAAATTACTTTTGGCGGCGATGTCTCCAACCCGTATTACATGGTCGGTGTGAATCTGAGTCTCACCGCCATTGATAGTTACATCATGCAAGCCACGGGACAGCAACCGCTGATCGGGTATGTCGAAAAACCGTTGGGCGCATCCGCGGCGCGCACCGAGTTCGAAACCTACGTGCCAGGCACGCTCATCTTCGCCGTGATTTTGCTCATCTTCCTCGCCTCGATGACAGTGGCGCGCGAGATCGAAACGGGGACTCTCCGCCGCCTGCAACTGACGCCGATGAGTTCCCTCGATTATCTGGGAGGCGTCACCGCCGCGCTGGTGTTGGTTGGCACCGCCGCGTACGCGCTGGCGTTCGCGTGCGCCCTCGCGGTTGGCTTCCGCAGTCAGGGATCGCTGTTGGCCGCGCTCCTCGTCGGCGCGGTGACCTGCCTATCCGTGATCGGACTCGGCATGATCGTCGCAAGTTTTACGCGCACGGTTTCGCAGGCGTTTGTCGTCGCCAACTTTCCGATGGCGATGATGATGTTCTTTTCGGGCGTTGTCTATCCCCTGCCGAAGATCGTCCTCTTCACCCTTGGCGGACACGAGATCGGCCTGTACGATATTTTACCCACCACGCACGCCGTCGCCGCGCTCAATAAAATCCTCACCCTCGGCGCGGACTTGAGCGAAGTCACATTCGAGTTGTCCGCGTTGGCAATCCTCTCGGCGTTGTATTTCTTCATCGGCGTTTGGATGTTCAAGCGATTCCATTTGCGGTCGTAACCACTTGCTTTGGATGTACACCAGAAACCCGATTTCTCCAAGAAATCGGGTTTCTGGAATCACAAGACATCCGAAGTCTGCGAGACTTCGGATGTCTTTGGTTAAGCGTAAACCAACTTCCCCTTTGGCACAGGAATTTCCCTGCCAAGTTCACGGGCGGCTTCAATCCACTCCAGCGCGATTTGCTCCACGTTAATAAGCGCTTCTCGATAAGTCGCACCGTCTGCCATGCACCCAGGCAATTCGGGGACTTCCGCGATGAACGCCTCGTCTTCTGCGCTCCAATAGAGGATTACTTCGTACTTAATCATTTTCACCTGCCAATTTGTATTTCAAAATCAAGGTACGAACCTGTTTTACCTGATAAGGTTTTGCCTTCGAGCCTTTGGGTTGCAAGTTGACGATTTCAATGACGCCCTCTTTTGTGTAGATGTGATGACTGCCTCGAATCCTTTCCTGAAATCCAAGTCCGTCCAGTAATTGACACAGATCATCAAAGCCAACATTCGCGTCAGAGACTCCGCGCAGGACTTTTTCGAGGGTTTTGTCGAACTTGGTCATGCTCCAATTATAACGCCTCTGCCTTGCCGTTTCCGTGTATACTTACCCTATGACGGTTTATGAAGAAGCAAACTGACGAAATTCCCATGACCGAAGAAGGCTTTAAATTGCGCCTCCGCCCGCGCCCGAGCAAACCTGTCACCATTCACATCCCTGCCGACGCGTTGGCGTCGCTTGAAAAAATCGCGGCCAACCGCGATATGTCCGTGGAAGCCCTGCTCAAGTTGTACGTCGGCCAATCCATGCGGCAGGATTTGGCAAAACTCTCCGCGGATCGAGTCATGGAAAAAACAGAGCAAGTTCTCAGACAGCATATCCGCTCGAACGATGAGGTCTCGGCTATCCTCAAAGAAATCCGCGTCGAGAGCGTATCGTAGCAAAGAACACTGCTCTCTGTTCTCTAATCCTCTACTCTCTTCCTCCCCATGCTCCTCACCATTGACCTCGGCAACACCAACCTGACCATCGGCCTTTACGAGGGTGAAACGCTCATCCATCACTGGCGGCTGGCCACCGAGGACGCGCGCATGCCCGATGAATACGGCCTGCAGTTCCTCGGTCTGCTCACGCACATCGGCAAGACGCCCGCCGACCTGACGGGAATCTGCCTCGCCTCGGTCGTCCCGCCGTTGACCAATCGCGTCGCGCAGGCCTGCCGCGAGTATCTCAAATGTGAACCGCTTATCGTGGACGCGGGCGTCAAGACGGGCATCAAGATCCGCTACGAAGACCCGCGCGCCGTCGGCGCGGATCGCGTGGCGGACGCGGTCGCCGTCCACACCATCTACGGCGGTCCCGCCTGCGTGATTGACTTCGGCACCGCCACCACCTTCAATGCCATCACCGCCGACGGACAGTATCTCGGCGGAGCAATCACCGCGGGCATCAACCTCGCCGCCGACGCGCTCTTCACGCACACCGCCAAACTCGCCCGCGTCGACATCCAACGCCCGCCCTCGGTCATTGGCCGCAACACCGTCCACGCCATGCAATCGGGTCTGCTATTCGGCTACGTCAGCATGGTCGAAGGCATGGTCGCCCGCTTCCGGGTGGAACTCGGTGATGATATGAAAGTCATCGCCACGGGCGGACTGGCCGAGATCGTCGCCAAGGAAACCGAGGTTATCCAAATCATCGCGCCGTGGCTCACGCTCGACGGTCTGCGCCTCATTTGGGAATTGAATCGTTAAATGCTTTTTAAACACAAAGGGGCACAACCCGCAGGGTGCTTCGCGAAGTAGACAAAGGTTTATGAGTGACTCAACGTGGAGACTTCTTTTTGACCATCGTTCAAGATGATCGAAAAGAAACCGCCACAATCATCGCTCAACCCACCTTCGTTGCCT
>CAYJLS010000044.1:6670-25655 GCA_964371065.1 uncultured Anaerolineaceae bacterium
CAAGATGATCGAAAAGAAACCGCCACAATCATCGCTCAACCCACCTTCGTTGCCTCACCTGCACTGCACCAAACGCAGTGCGGTGCAAGTGTTGTGTCCTTCGTGTTTAAGAATTTGAATTGCGGCTATAATGTCCCCCTACCATCTGGAGATTCAATGAAACGCATCATCTTGTTATCCCTTCTTGCATCCATTTTTCTCGCCTCCTGCGGCACGACCGCGGCCGCGGGACCCGAAAAAGCCGTGGAAGCCTACCTGAACGCCATGAACGAAAAGGACTCGACGCGTCTCTCCACCCTCTCGTGCGCCGATTGGGAGCCAACCGCCCTGATGGAACTTGATTCCTTCCAGGCCGTCAGCACCACGCTCGAGGGACTCGCCTGCGCGCAAACCGGCACAGACGGCGCCAACGCGCTGGTCACATGTCAAGGAAAAATTGTCGCCAGTTACAACGGCGAACTGCAGGAATTCGACCTGTCCGCCCGCACCTACGTTGCTGAAAATTCCACCGGGGAGTGGTTGGTGTGTGGCGCGCAATAAAACGCATCTTCACGCGTGAGAACCGCTGGGCAATCGTCATCGCGCTGTTGCTCACCCTGCTCACCATCCTCACCGCCAGCGCCGCGCCGCTCTGGATCTATCAGGGCTTCTGATGACCCTGACGCACATCGCCATCTTTGGCGCGCTGACGTTCCTCGCCGCCCTCTTTTTCTCAGACCGCATCCGCGGTCTTTTTCTGTTCACCGTCAGCATCCTCGCCGTCTACGCGCTCCAGCCCGCCCTGCCGATTCGCTTCCTGGACTTTTGGCTGCCGACTGCCGCGCTCGGCCTGGTGACTATTTTCTGGGCCGCGCTGACGCCGCGCGAATCTCGCTTCACGCGGGACAACTGGCTGGCCGCCGCGTGGATGGCCGTCCTCGTGCTGATTCTCGCCTCGACGCGGTACCTGCTCCCAGGTCCGCTACTGACCGCCTCCACGCCGCCGCGCGTCGAACTGGTTTTCGCGGCCATCCTGCTGGTCGCCGTCCTCGCCGCGCTGACGGGACGCGTCCGCTTCGCGTGGACTCACTGGGTCGGGTTGGTAACGCTCATCGTCCTGCTGGCAACTCTAAAGTCGCCCGAAGCGTCCCTCTGGCTGGCGCGGACTCTCCGCCTCGCGAACGGTCAAAGCGCGGAGACGGCCTCCAGTTTCGACATCCGCTGGCTCGGAATTTCCTACATCATTTTTCGCATCCTCCACACCCTGCGCGACCGGCTGGGCGGACAACTGCCGGTCGTCTCATTGCAGGAATACGTCACGTACATTTTTTTCTACCCAGCGCTGACGGCCGGCCCGATTGACCGCCTCGAGCGTTTCACCAAAGACCTGCGCGGCCCCCTGCAACTCACACAGGACGATTGGATTTTCGTGGCGCGCCGCCTGGGGCTGGGACTGTTCAAAAAGTTCGTTCTTGCCGACAGCCTCGCGCTGATGGCGCTTAACGCGCAGAATTCCTCCCAGGTGCAGTCCAGCGGCTGGGCGTGGATTTTGCTCTACGCCTACAGCCTGCAAATTTTTCTCGACTTCAGCGGCTACACCGACATTGCCATCGGACTGGCGGGCATGGTCGGCATCCGCCTGCCCGAAAACTTTAACCAGCCCTATCTGCGCCAGAACATCACACAGTATTGGAACAATTGGCACATCACGCTCACGATGTGGTTCCGCGCCTATTTCTTCAACCCGTTGACGCGCACACTGCGCTTACGCCAATTCCCGATTTGGAGCGTGATCCTGATCACCCAACTCGCCACGATGACGCTCATCGGATTGTGGCACGGCGTGACCGTCAACTTTGTGATCTGGGGCCTGTGGCACGGACTGGGACTCTTCGTCCACAACCGCTGGCAGGATACCTTCCGCGCCCGCGTCGCCGAGTGGACAGCCACGCCCATCCGCCAGAACGCGCTCAACACCTTGGGCATTTTTCTCACATTCAATTACGTCGCGCTCGGCTGGGTCTGGTTCGTCCTGCCCACCCCCGCTCTGTCCCTGCAATTTTTCGCGCGTTTGTTTGGAATTTAAACGATGAAAACTTCTCTGCCATACAAACTCTCAACACGAATTCCGCGAATAGGCGAATGGCGCGAATTTACTTTATTTTCATTGGCGACATTCGCTCATTCGTGTTATTCGCGTTAAGAATCACAACATGACAGAATCCTTCCACCTTCGCCGCGCCCTCCTCAAGGGACTGGTACTCTACCTTCTCATCGCTCTGCTGTGGACTCTCCTCCCCAGCCTCGGCAAACTTTCCGCGTACAACGGACTCTTCCCCGGCCGCCCGCGCCTGCCCTTTGGCGAAAACCCGTCCGAGGCCTACAACTTCAGCCTCTACAACCTGGACGCCATGTTTGCCTCGCACGAAATCGCGGACGGAGAAAAACCTGCGGACGAATTTCGCGTCCTCGTCATCGGCGACTCCTCCGTGTGGGGCACGCTCCTGCGACCCGAAGAAACCCTCAGCGCCCAACTCAATGCTGCCGCGCCAACCCTCTGCGGAAAGACCGCCCGCTTCTACAACCTGGGCTACCCCACCATCTCAGTCACCAAAGACCTGATGCTTCTCGATTACGCCGCCCACTACCAGCCCGACTATATTCTCTGGCTCACGTCGCTTGAAGCCCTGCCGCTCGATAAACAACTCGACACCCCGCTGGTTGCCAACAACGCCGCGGCCATTGACTCGCTCATCCAACGCTACAACCTGCCGCTCGACCCGCGCGACCCGGCCCTCGTCCGCCCCGCGTTTTGGGAAAGGACTCTCATCGGCCAGCGCCGCGCCCTCGCCGATTTGATCCGCTTGCAACTTTACGGCGCGCCTTGGGCCGCCACCGGCATAGACCAGACCTACCCGCCCTACCCGCCGCCGCAAACCGACTTCGCCGAGGGCGACGATGTATTCCACGACCTGCGTCCCCCGCTGGATGAAACCGCGCTGGCTTACGATGTCCTCTCCGCAGGCATCGCCCACAGTCCCGCGCCCGTCCTGCTGATAAATGAGCCTATCCTTATAAGCCGCGGACAGAACAGCAACATCCGCTATAATTTTTTCTACCCGCGCTGGGCCTACGATTCCTACCGCGTCCAGCTCAAGGTCCGCGCCGAAGCGGAAGGCTGGAACTACCTCGACGCCTGGGAACTCCTCCCGCCCGCCGAGTTTACCAATAGCGCCATCCACCTTACCCCCGCGGGCGAAACCGTCCTTGCCCAAACCGTCCTCGCCGCGCTTCATCCCAACTGCCCATAAGAGACGCCATGAAACCCCTTATCGTTTTCCTCGTTTTTCTTTTGACTGGACTGACCGCCTGCGCGCCTCTGACGATTCACGCCTCCTCCGCTTCGACTCTCACCCCGATCGTTCCGCCCGCCTCTTCCTCCCGCGCGCCTGCCGCGTCAACCCCAACCTTTCTCCCCACTGAGACCGCCTCCGCGCCCTCCCCAACCCCCACCCTCGGCCTCGACGCGTGGATGTTCATGCCGGTCGTCCCCTCGTTCAGCGACAACGCCCGCGCCATCTACAAGCGCGGACTCATTATGGGCCGCGACCCGCACCGCTTCTCCAAAGCCGGGGACTGCGAAAGCACCACCGGCTGGTACCTGAGCGACTTCGACCGCACACCGCCCACCTACACTCTCGGGGAATATGAATACCTGAAAGCCACGATAGACTATTACGCGGGTTCCTACGGACGCGAAAGCCTGGCTGTCCGTCGCGGCGCCAACACGGCCTCCCTGCTCACCACGCTGTGGGCCGACCCGCAACAATGCCAGGAGGGAGAATCCATGCTGGCCTGTGAGATTCGCAACCACAACCCTTCCATTCTGATCATCGCGGTCGGCTCCAACGATGTGGTCGGCGTGGACAACTTCGAAAGCCAGATGCGCCACATCATCGAATACACCATTTCCGAGGGCGTTCTTCCCATCCTCTCCACCAAGGCGGATAACGCCGAAGGCGGCCACAAACTGAACATCATCATCGGCAATCTCGCCTACGAATACGACATCCCGCTCTGGAACTTCTGGCTCGCCGTCCAGCCCCTGCCCAACCACGGCCTCGACCCCGATGGGGCCCATCTCACTTTTGGCAGTAATAATTTCGACGACCCCGAACGGATGCAAAAGGCCTGGCCCTGGCGCAATCTCACCGCCCTGCAAACCCTCGACGCCGCCCGCCAGGCGCTGGAGTCGCTCGCGCCATAATCAGTAGAGCGAGATAATATCTCGCTTTACACTTTTTGAGGTACCCTGCATGAAGCACCCGATCTACGCGCTCTGCATCCTATCGCTGTTGCTGGCAGGCTGTTCCTCCACGCCACAGGCAATTGCATCCCCCTCTCCTGAATCAACAAAGCCCGCCGCGTCCGCGACCCCAACGCTCCCCAGTTTCACTGCGATACCCACAGACCCCAACGTCACGCCAACTCCTGACCTGCGCCTCCCGCCCGATCGCTGGAAGGAATGGCCGGTGATCCCCACCCTCAGCGCCCGCGCCCGCGAGATTTACCAGCGCGGCCTGGCGATGGGGAACGACCCGCACGCCTTCTCCAAGATCGGCGACTGCCAGAGCGTGCCGGCCTCGTTTTTGGGAATCTACGACACCGACCGCTACTCGTTCGCGCCCGAATACCAATCCCTGCAGGACACGGTGGATTACTACGCCGGCTCCTTCAACCGCGAGGGCGAATCGGTGCGCGGCGGATTCAACGCCTCGTCCGTGCTCCTGCCGTTTTGGGCCAACACCGAAGTCTGCCAGCCCGGCGAAAATCCCATGCAATGCGAGAACCGCATCCACAACCCCAGCCTCGTCTTCGTCAGCCTGGAAGTGTGGTTCGAAGGCCGCACGCCGGACGTGCACGAAAACTATCTGCGCCAGATCATCGAATACAACCTCGAGCAGGGCACGCTCCCCATCCTCGTCACCAAGGCCGACAACGTGGAAGGCGATTACAGCATCAACGCCACCATCGCCAAACTCGCCTACGAATATGACCTGCCATTGTGGAACTACTGGCTGGCCGTCCAGCCCCTGCCCAACCACGGCCTCGACCCAACCGACCCGATCGGCTTCCACCTAAACCTGGACGGCTGGAACATGCGAAGTTTCTCCGCCCTGCAAGTGCTGGATTCGATCCGACGCGCGATGGCGGACCTGGGCGGCGGGACGCCGTCCCTGGCCACTCCCTCCTCGTCTGGCAACCCAGCCCCCTCGTTCACGCCCGGACCCATGGCCGGCCTCCCGTTTTCGAGCGTGGAATCCGCCCCGAGTCCCGCGTCCGCTCCCCCCTCCCTCCTGCTGGGATTTTCCACCCGAAGCGGAAACCGCCTCGAATCCGCCGGCATCTTCCAGGGGACGCTCACCGGGCAGAATTGGTTCGCCCTGGCCGAAGCGGGACTGATCCTGCTCGACAATTCGGACGCGGGCATCCTCGCCGCGCAGGGACAAAATCTCTACCTGCTGAAAGATTCACAGCGCACGCTCCTCACCGACCAACTCATCTCCGAAACTGGACAGCCTGCCATCCTCCTCACCGATGGACGTGTTGCCGCCATTTTGCAAACAGGCAGCGGGACACAACTCGTCATCTTTGCTGAAGATGCCCCACAACTCATCATCCCCGCGGTCAACCCTCCTCAAATACTCTACCCCAGCCGCGACCCGAATCGCTTTTATTGGGGTGCAGGCAAGTGCGATGAAATGGGTTGCCCTGTGGACGAAATTATCGCGACCACATTGAATGACTCTGTCTCGACTGTGATTCCATTTACAGGCCAGCCCGCCTTTGCCGCGGATGGCAAGATGGCCTTCATGAACCGCAATGCCAAAGGCGAGAATCAACTCACCCTCGTCAATGGCGGACAGACCCAGGTCATTCCGTTCTACGGAAATCATTTGGTGGACATGTCCTGGTCGCCGGATGGCTCCACGCTGGCGGTCAGCGTGTCGCTGGTGAGCGATTACTCCGGGCGTGTTTTGCGGTCGCGGCTGTACTTCGTCGCCTGGCCGTACAGCACCGACCAGATCGTGGACCTTGCGGATGAAACCATCGAAAGACACACATGGTCGCCGGATGGAAAATCCCTGCTGCTGGTGAAACGAAAAATCGAGGGCGCACAATACCGCCTCGACTTTTCCGTGCTGGATGCCGTGGCGCAAATCAAAATCCCCGCGCTCGGTTTTCAATTGGTCGGCGAAAAATACCTGCTCCTGCAACCCGTCTTCTGGCTGCCATGAGGAACTTTATGGATTGTGAGAGAGTCACAAAGTTCAAAAGGAGCCTCCATGAAAATTAAACTTGCCCTCTCCATGCTTGTCTTTTTTCTCTCTGCCTGCGCCCCACAGCCAGTGCCCGCCTCAGATTCAGGAGATGCCACACCCGCCATTATCGGAAGCGGCATCAAAGGACAGGTTCTCATCGGGCCGGCCTGCCCGGTCGTGCAGGTGGAGTCTCCCTGCCCCGACCAGCCGTACCAAACCACGTTGACCGTGCTCACCCTCGACGGTCAGGAAGTGACGCGCTTTTCGTCCGACGCGGAAGGCAAATTCGAGGTCAACCTGCCGCCCGGCGATTACGTCTTGCATCCCGACCTGCCCGCGGGCCGCCCCATCCCCTCCGCGGCGGATGTGCCATTCACCGTCATTCCAAACGAATTTACCAATATAATAGTCACGTACGATAGCGGCATTCGATAAAATCTAACCACAAAGGCCACGAAGGAACACAAAGGAAAAACTTTGTGACCCTTTGTGCTCCTTCGTGGTAAAAAATCTGTTAGCGCGCCAAAGTGCTGGGATAACCGCTGGGGTTAGGCGGCAGTTGAACTGCCGCCCCATCGGTTTGGCGCGCTAACAAAAATCTTGAGGAGGCGCAGGTGAAGAAGATTCTTTCGATCAGTGTGGGTTCATCCTCGCGTGACCACACCACGCGGCACACCTTTCTGGGACAGGAGTGCGAACTCTCGCGGCAAGGCACGGACGGCGATTTCGACAAGGCCGTCCAGCGTTACGCCGACATGGACGGCAAAGTGGACGCCTTCGGAGTGGGCGGCGTCGAGTTTTTCCTGCGCGTCGGGAAGAGACGCTACTACTTCCGCGACGTCAGCCGCATCCGCCGCGCGGTGAAGATCAGCAAGATCGGCGACGGCAACGGGGTCAAGGGATTGCTCGAACGGCGCGCCTTCGCCGCCCTCGAAAAACATCTCAACGAAAAAGAAAATAAGACTCTCAAGGGCATGCCCGCCCTGCTCACCACCGCCGTGGATCGTTACGGTATGGGCGAAGCCATGTTCGACGCGGGTCTTGATATGACCATCGGCGACTTCATGTTCACGCTCGGACTGCCCTTCCCCGTGAAGAAACTGTCCACGGTACGCGTGCTGGCGGCCGCACTTTTGCCCATCATCACGCAACTGCCGTTCCAATGGTTCTATGCGCTCGGCTCAGAACAGGACAAACCGCCGCAACCAAAATGGGAGGAGTATTACCAGCGATCGGCGATCCTGGGCGGCGACTTCATCCAGATCCGCCAGTTCATGCCCGACGACTTGACCGGCAAGATCATCGTCACCAACACCACCACCGCGCAGAACGTGGAAGAGTTGAAGAAACGTAACCTGCGCATCCTCGTCACGGTCACGCCACGGCTGGAGGGTCGCAGTTTCGGCACCAACGTGATGGAAGCCACCCTGCTGGCGCTGATGGACAAGCCGCAATCCGAGGTCACCGACGCAGACTTCATCAACCTGATTGACCGCATCCCATTATTGCCAAATATTGAAGTGTTGAATCCGTAACTTGATATTCCGTCATTGCGAGGAGGGCGCTTTTCCCGAAGCAATCCCCGCGTCGACGAGGAGATTGCTTCGGGCAAAGAACGCCCTCGCAATGACGAAAACATCTGCCTTGACATCCCGCCGTTTTTGCGGATAATTCAAGCCAACAGGCGAGCCAATCAAAAGCGATGACAGAGGAAAGTAGACCGGCGGACGCCGCCAGAGAAGCGCAAGGCAAGGCTGAAACTTGCGCCCGGCAGAAACCAGTCGAAGTTCCCTCTCGAGCCGTTCGGGTGAACGTACCGCAAAATTTATTTTGCGTAATCAGAATGCAAAATAAATTTTGCAGTACAACTAGTCCGAGCCGCAATCCCAGCGTTACAAGGGAAGTCGTTTCGTCAAATAGCCGCGCGGACTAGCGGACTATGAGACCAGCCGGCTATGAGACTAATTTGGGTGGTACCACGGGAACTCCCTCCCGTCCCATTTGTGGACGGGAGGTTTTTTATTTCAGGAGGCAGACATGAACCAGATTTTGTTGTGGATCGCTGTAATACTCTCCGTTGTGTACGGAGCATTGACCGCTTTCGCAGGTTTCGGCCAGACCCGCGCGAACAAAATCCAGCCCTGGGCCGCGTGGGGATTGACGCTGCTTGGATTGATGGTGATAACATCAGCGGTGCTCACCCTGCTTCGTTCTGGCGCGGCGCTGTGGGTACTCGCGATTGGATTAGTTGGAATCCATGCAATCACAATCAACAATGGATTTAAAATGTACGGCAGGATCAATCCGTCTCACCATCTGGCGCGACTGGCCGTTTCGCTCGTTTTGGTTGGGTTGACCTGGCAGGCTTTGAAATAATATTTCGGAGGCTCGAATGCAGGATCAATTGAACAACATCGAAAAAGCCGCGCTGGATGCGCTCACTTCGGTCACCACCGAGGAGTTGCTCCAGCTGTGGAAGACCTCCCAACTCGGACGCGGGTCGCCGCTGATGCAGGTCTTTGCCGGATTTGGGAAACTCTCCAAGGAGGAGAAACCCGCGGTCGGTCAGGCCGCGAACCGGGTTAAGACAGCGCTCGAAGCCGCGCTCGAAGAGCGGACGAAGGCCATCAAAGCCGCGGCGTTAGCCAAGTCGCTCGAAGAAGAACAACTGGATGTGACCCTGCCCGGTCGCGCCGCGCCGCGCGGACGCCTGCACCCGTCCACGATGCAGTTGCGCCGCGTGCTCGACATCCTGGCCGAGATGGGCTTCCAGGTCTACACCTCGCGCGAGGTCGAGACCGACGAGATGAACTTCCAGTTCCTGAACTTTCCGCCCCATCACCCGGCGCGCGAAATGCAGGACTCGTTCTACGTGGAAACCGAGGGCCGCGGCGACAACCCGATTTTGCTCCGCACGCACACCTCGCCCGGACAGATCCGCGCCATGCGCGAATACGCCGCGACGAATCCGCAGAACCCGCCGCCGATCCGCATTGCCCTGCCGGGGATGTGCTACCGCTACGAGCAGATCACGGCGCGTTCGGAGATTCAATTCAATCAAGTGGAAGGACTCGCCGTGGGCGAGGGCATCACCTTCGCCGATCTGAAAGGGACGCTAACCGACTTTGCCCGCCGCATGTTCGGGCAGAATGCGCGCGTCCGCTTCCGCGCCGACCACTTCCCGTTCACCGAACCATCCGCCGAAATGGATGTGGAATGTTTCGTCTGCGGCGGAAAGGGATGCTCGGTCTGCAAACGTTCGGGCTGGCTGGAAATTCTCGGCTGCGGCATGGTGCATCCCACCGTGCTGATGAACGGCGGCTACGACCCGAAGCGCTACACGGGCTTTGCCTTCGGCATGGGTCCCGAGCGCCAGTTGATGTTGCGGTACAAGATTGACGACATCCGTTACTTCTGGGGAAACGATGTGCGTTTCCTCGGGCAGTTCTAATTTTTAAACACAAAGGACACGAAGTACACAAAGGAAATACACGGCGCATTGAGTTGAATCCTTTTCGATTTTCGTGAAGGTGGATTGTGTCGAAGCAAATGACCACAACCATCACTCGTCCACCTTCGTGGCCTTTGTGCCCTTCGTGTTTAAGAAAGGTTAAACAATGAAATTACCTCTTTCCTGGCTCAAAGATTACGTTGACATCACCGACCTCACCCCCGAGGAGATTTCCCGCACGCTCACCTTCGGCGGACTCGAAGTGGAGGAAATTCACTACGTGGGATGGCCGATGTCCGCGGCTAATGCAAAGGACATGCACTCCAGCCCACGGCATGAATTCAAGACTGGCGGCATTGAATGGGATCGCGAGAAGATCGTCGTGGCGGAGATCCGCGAGGTGGGAGCGCATCCCAACGCGGACCGGCTGACGTTGTGCGATCTGTTCGACGGCGCTTCGCAGCACACTGTTCTCACGGGCGCGCCGAACCTGTTCGAGTACAAGGGCAAAGGGAAACTGCCCAAGCCGATCAAGGTCGCCTACGCCAAAGAAGGCTCGACCATTTATGATGGTCACGCGGACGGACTCGTGCTGACCACGCTCAAGCGCGCCAAAATCCGCGGCGTCGAGTCGTACTCGATGGTCTGCTCCGAAAAGGAACTCGGCATCAGCGAGGAGCACGAGGGCGTCATCTTTCTCGACGATGACGCGCCCGTTGGAACGCCTCTCGCCGATTACATGGGCGACGCGGTGCTGGAAGTGAAGATCAATCCCAACATGGCGCGCGCCGCCAGTGTGCTTGGTATCGCGAGGGAATTGGCGGCATTGCTTGGGCGCGAGTTGCGTGGTAAAGGTAAACAGGTAGACACGTACACAGGTACACAGGTTGGAGATTTCGCTGAGATTGAAATCACCGACCCGAATCTCAATCCGCGCTTTGTTCTTGGTTTGATTCGCGATGTGGAAATCAAGCCCAGCCCGTATCACGTCCAGAGACGGCTCAAACTGGCGGGCGTGCGTCCGATCAACAACATCGTGGACGCGACCAACTACGCCATGTTCGAACTCGGCGAGCCATTGCACGCGTTTGACTATGATGTGCTGGTAGGGCGAGTTAGTAACTCGCCCAACGTCAAGATCATCACCCGCGCCGCGAAAGACGGCGAGAAACTCACCACCCTCGACGGCGTGGAGCGCACGCTCTCCTCGATGAACGTTTTAGTCTGTGACGAAAAAGGTCCGCTCTCCATCGCGGGTGTGATGGGCGGCGCGGAAAGCGAAGTGTACGACGCGTCGAAGGAAGTGCTTGACGCAAAAGCCATCGAATCCAAAGAGGGCCAGCCAACGATGGGGAAGATCAACATGCGCGGCAAAAGCACAACCAACGTTTTACTCGAAGGCGCGGCGTGGAATTTCATCAACATCCGCCGCACGGCCAAACAACACAACCTGCCATCCGAAGCCTCCTTCCGATTCTCGCGCGGCGTTCATCCCGCGCTGGCAGACAAAGGCGTTCGACGCGGCTTGCAGTTGATGGCCGAATGGTCTGGCGGCAAAGTCGCGCCCGGCCTCGTGGACAACTATCCGCTCCCGCCCAAAGACCCGACCGTCGAAGTCACGCCGCGCGATGTCAAACGCCTGCTCGGCATCGACTTGTCAGCGAAGCAGATTGCCGAACTCCTGGGTCGCGTTGAATTCCAATGCGAGATTCGATATTCGGACAATCGTAAATCGAAAATCGTAAATCGTAAATCGAATCCTGATGACCGCGTCATCGTCACGACTCCTCCCCATCGTCTCGACATCGGCGAGGGCGTCGTCGGTCTCGCGGACGTGCTCGAGGAAGTCGCGCGCCTCTACGGCTTCGAGAACATCCCGGCCACCAACATGGCCGACGCGCTCCCGCCGCAGGTTGGCAATCCCGTCCACGAGTGGGAGGAGCGCCTGCGCGACCTGCTCGCGAGTCTCGCCCTGACAGAGGTTGTCTCATATCGCATGACCTCGCCCGAAAAAGAATCCCGCCTCGCCGCGTTCGATGATTACGTTGTGATTGCGAATCCCATCACGCCCGAGCGCCGCGTCCTGCGCCGCAGTCTCCTGGCCTCCGTGCTCGAAGCCGCGGAGAAAAATGCGCGCGCCGAGTCGCTGGCGCTGTTCGAGATCGGCGCGATCTTCCTGCCGCACAAAAATGAACTCCCCGACGAGCCGCGCAAACTCGCCATCGTGATGACGGGACGCCGGGCCGCGTCCGCATGGGATGTGAAAGACTCGCCCGCGTTCGACTTCTACGACATGAAGGGACGCATCGAACTCCTTTTGGCCGGCCTCCAGTTAACGGACGTTTCCTACGCCCCGACCGACTCCGTTTCCCACCTGCACCCGGGCAAGGCCGCCGAGATCAAAGTGGGGGAGGCGGTCGTCGGCCAGTTTGGCGAAATCCACCCCCTCGTCAAGGAAAGATACGAGTTGGGCGCGTCGCCCGTGCTCGCGGCGGAGTTCGACCTCCAGGCGCTGATGTCCGCGCAGAGCGGATTCGCGCTGACGCCCGTCGCCGAGTTCCCGCCCGTCTACGAGGATATCGCCGTCATCGTGGACGAGTCAGTCGCCGCGGCGCGCGTCGAAGGCCTCATCCGCCAGACGGGAGGAAGAAGCGTGAGCGCCGTCCGCCTGTTCGATGTCTATCGCGGAGAACAAATCGGCGCTGGCAAAAAATCGCTGGCGTACAGTCTCACGTATCAAGCCACCGATAAAACGCTGACCGACGCCGAGGCCGCGCAGATTCGGAATCGCATCGTAAAGC
This sequence comes from uncultured Anaerolineaceae bacterium, assembly GCA_964371065.1. Taxonomy (GTDB): domain Bacteria; phylum Chloroflexota; class Anaerolineae; order Anaerolineales; family Villigracilaceae; genus Denitrolinea. Next base: position 19,225 of record CAYJLS010000044.1, read on the forward strand.
GGCTGGAGCAGGAAGTCGGCGCAAAGTTACGCAGTTGACGCGTCGGTTCTGTTGTATAATCTGAAAAACTTGTTAGCACGCCAAACCGATGGGGTGGCAGTTCAACTGCTACCCAAACTGGATTGTTATCCCAGCACTTTGGCGCGCTAACAAAAACTTTACCAAAGGAGACGAAAATGGACAAGAAAACCACTGGCATTATTGCCACCATCGCCTCGACGCTGTTATGCGGATGCCCGGGCATTTTCCTCTGCCTGTTCGGCGCGCTGACCGCCGCAGGCCAGGGCACGTTCAATGATGCAAGTTTAGACCCCAGCGTTGGTTTCGTTTTGTTGTGCCTGTCCTTGATCTTCATCGCCATACCCATCGCGGTCGGCTTCTTCACCCTGCGCAAGAAACCCCAACCGCCCGTGGATAACGAACCAATTCCCCCGGTTTCGTAATATCTTCGAGAACAAACGGCGACCCTTGTGGGTCGCCGTTTGTATTGGCAGCTATTGAACGAAGATGGCCAATTTCAGCGTGCAAAAGTACTTATCGCCAACGTGTAATGACCATGTCGTAGTATACGCGCCGGGCGTGGCAGGCGCTATCATATCCACGGTCAACTCCACCGATTTTTTTTCAAATACAGTGTATGGAAGATCATGGATATCGTACGGATCGCTTGGGTCCGCTTGTTTCGCCGGATCGGAAAGAAATGCCCCGCCACGATACAAATAGTCCACGCTATTATGTTGCCAAGCTATATCTCCGACGTTCGTGACCTCCCAAGTGACAACAAAAGCCATGCCGGGAGGATACACTGACGCATTAGGCGGTGTTGTGGAAAGCAACTTACAAGCGTAAGAGGGAGGAGCTTTGTCTCCACCTCCGCCCCCACCTCCGCCGCCTCCGCCACCCCCTCCTCCGCCTCCGCCGCCAGAGATCGGCAGAGGAGTCGGTGTGTAATAGTGGAAGATGACAGTGGCCGTGCCTGTGGGTGTGATGGTCGGCGTTTTGGATGGGGTGGGCGTGTCACCCGGCGTGGGAGTGGCTGTATTCCGGGCCACGATCAACGCGGTGCCTGTGGACTCGGCATCAGATGTGGCGGCGACGATGGTTTCCACCGCGCCCACCGGCTGGGTGGGGAGCGGAGCCACGACCGGAAGCGTGGGGACACAAGCCAGCGTGACCGCCAGCGCCGCCAGCAAATAACCAATTCGTTTTTTCCGGTCCATAGCAGTCTCCAAAACTAAATCACAGAAACCCGTATTCTTGAAGAAAACAGGTTTCTCCAAGAAAAGGGTTTCTCCACTGCCCGATCCTAGGGCGTCATCCCTGGCCTGATAATCTCGACCTGGATATAGGGTCTGCAGAATTTCACGCCGTCACCTACGACAGCCATCTGCACGGTAATCCAGATCGGTTTTTTGCCTTCGAAAGCCGCCGGAGCGGTCAGTTCCACCTTGAGGGTGATGGTTTTCCCGGGCAATACATCCACAGCCCCAATGCCAACGGTAAACGGCACGGGGGACATGGACAGGGACTGATTGGCAGGAATATCCGACAGGACTTTCTCTGAAACGAGAATCCAGGCGTAGGTGGCAGAACTCCATTTCTTGGTGCCGTCATTCTTGAGCGTCCATTTCACATCCAACTTGTCTCCCACTTTCAGGATGGTGGCGGGGGAACTATCCATCGGCTCCTGGTCAATGAGCTTGCAACTGTAGCGGGGATCCTGGGTCGGGCCGCCTCCCCCGCCACCAGTGGAGGTCCCGCCGCCCGCGCCCGGCGTGACCACAAAGGGCGTCAGCGTGGGGAAGGGGGTCAGCGTGGGAAAGGGCGTATTCGTGGGCGGAAGCGGCGTTTCCGTGTTGGCGGGAATCGCCGCGGCGGTGAGCGCGTCGCCCGCCGCCACGGTCAACGCGACCGAAGTCTCGATCTGTTGGTTGATCTCTGCCGCGTTGGGAGTCGTCGGTTGCGCCGGGGCGCAGGCGCCGACCAGCAAAGTCAGCGCGAGCAGGAAATACATGAGGGTGGATTTTTTCATTCGTCTGTCTCCTTTTATTTATTTCTCTTTATCTGCATCCCCACCGGCGCCAATGCCAAGCGGGATCCATTTCTTTTCATCTTTCAGGCGGTGCTGGATGCCATGCCGGTCGTGCATCTCGTCGAAGCCCTCGGGCTTGATGAACATTTGCTGACCATCGAGCAGGCCGGTCAACCCGGTCTGTCCCGGCTCGGGGCGTTTGAGTCCCTTGAATTTGGCCGCGTCGCTCGGGACGTAATCGGTCGGCTCTTCGTAGGTGGTCACGTAGCCTTCGTAGTTGCGCAGGATGACCTTGTGATCCGACATACTCAACAGGTAATTCGGCATGACCGGGATCTTGCCGCCGCCGCCCGGCGCGTCAATGATGTACTGCGGCACCGCGTACCCGGACGTATGCCCGCGCAGGCCTTCCATGATCTCGATACCCTTCGCGACCGGTGTGCGGAAGTGACCGGCGCCCTCCACCAGGTCGCACTGATAGAGATAGTACGGACGCACGCGGATACGCACCAGTTTATGCACCAGGTCGCGCTGGATGTGAACGTTGTCGTTCACGCCTGCCAGCAAAACCGACTGGTTACCGAGCGGGATGCCTGCTCTCGTTAAACGATCACAGGCCTGTTCCAGTTCCAGGCTGATCTCGCTTGGGTGGTTGACGTGGATGTTCAGCCACAGCGGATGGAACTTCGCAAGCATATCACACAGTTCCTGCGTGACACGCATCGGCAGGAAGACCGGCACGCGCGAGCCGATGCGGACGATCTCGATGTGCGGAATCTCGCGCAGGCGGGTGAGGATCTGCTCCAGGATTTTTGGCGCCAGCACGAGCGGGTCGCCGCCGGAGAGCAGCACGTCGCGCACCTGCGGCGTGCGCTTGAGGTACTCGATCTGCAGGTCGAAATCGGTCTGCGAGAAGGTCTGGCCGGGGTCGCCCACGATGCGCGAGCGCGTGCAGTAACGGCAGTACGAGGCGCATTGGGTCGTCACGAGCATGAGCACCCGGTCCGGGTAACGGTGGACCAGCCCCGGCACGGGAGAGTGGCGATCCTCGGCCAGCGAGTCCTCCATCATGGCGGTGAAGGCCTGCATCTCCTCCGAGCGCGGGATGACCTGTCGTCGCACGGGGTCGTCCGGGTCGGTTGGGTCAATCAGCGAAATAAAGTAGGGCGTCACATCCACGCGGAAGAGTCCCTGCGTCTGGAGCGCCTTGCGCTCGGACTCGGTCAGCGGGATGACTTTTTCGATTTCTTCGGCGGTGTTCAGGCGGTGGCTCAACTGCCAGCGCCAGTCGTTCCATTTTTCATCGGGAACGTCGGCAAAAGCCGCCGCGCGTTTGGAAACAAAGGGGGTGGGCATGGTTTTCTCCGATAAGGGTTAATCTGAAAACGAATAAGGGGAAACGGACGCGGAAAACGCCTGCGGAGGGTCGTGATCGGGGCGGAAAAAGCCGGTGCAATTCAAGTTCATGCAAGCATTGTAAAAGCAAACCGAAAGCGGGTCAATGTCGCTATTCTAGCGCGGAGGCGGGCGGAAGAGCAGAGTACAATGGGGGCAGGAAGTAGCCGCCATGACCCTCGAAGGCACCCACAACCTTTGGGGCGACCTGCATCGCCCCGACCTCTCCCCCGGCCAGGCCGACTTCACCGTGATCGGCATCCCGTTCGACGGCCTCGCCAGCGCGCGTAAAGGCGCGGCGCTCGCGCCCGGGCGCATCCGCTACTGGTCGCGGCATGTGACGCCCTTCAGCGAGGACCGCACGCGGCTGGACGGGCTGACCGTCTGCGACGCGGGCGACATCCCCATTGCCCGCCCCGCGCGTGACTTTGAGCGGGTCGCCCAAAACGTAGCGAATCTCCCGCAGGGCATTCCCATCCTGCTTGGCGGCGACCACTCGGTCACCATCCCCATCTTCGAGGGACAGCGCCAACGCTTCGCGGGCAAACGCCTCGGCCTGCTGTGGGTGGACGCGCATCCCGACCTGTGCGACGAGTTCGACGGTTCACGTCTCTCGCACGCCTGCGTCCTGCGCCGCGGACTTGAGTTTGGCATCGAACCGCAGGATGTCTGTCTGGTCGGCCTGCGCTCGTGGGAGGAACAGGAGATTGACCTGATCGAGAACGGTCACATGCACGTCTACACCGCCGCGGACGTGGCCGAGATCGGCATGAAATCCGTGGCCGCGGACGTGCGAAAAATCCTCTCGCGCTGTGACGCGATCCATATCTCGTTTGACATTGACGCCCTCGACCCGTCCGTTGCGCCGGGGACAGGCATCCCCGAATTCGGCGGCCTCACCAGCCGCGAGGTCCTGACCCTGATCCACGCCTTGCAGGGACTCCCGCTTGCGGGCCTCGACGTGGTCGAGGTCGCGCCGCCGCTCGACCCATCCGAAGCGACCGTCTTCGCGGCGTTGAAAATTATCATGGAATTCATCGCGGTCGTGGCGAGAGGCAGGAAGTAAGTGGGACGACTAACCCACAGGGCGCTTCGCGGAGTCGTCACTACATGGAAAAGAGTCGCCACGTAGTAACGACTTTAGTCGTGCGCCGCCACGTAGTAACGACTTTAGTCGTATGTCGCCACGTAGTAACGACTTTAGTCGTGTGCCGCGGCGTGGAGAAAACTCATGAAAATCACCCCAGACGATTTGCATGTCGTTCACATCCCAGAAAAGAATCGGTTCGAGATCCGCGCGGACGGTCACACCGCCGAACTAACCTACACTTTGCGCGGCGGGACGATCACCTTTCTGCACACCGGCGTCCCGTCCGAACTGGAAGGACAGGGCATCGGCACGAAACTGGCGAAGGCGGGATTGGAATACGCGCGCGCAAATGGATTGAAGGTCAGGTCACAGTGCTCTTTTGTGAGCGGTTACCTACAGAGGCATCCTGAATATCAGGATTTGGTTACTTAACGCAGAACCCCGTTTTCCGCCGCAGGCGAGAAAACGGGGTTCTGTCTCTGGCGGGGAGGGAGGGATTTGAATACCATCCCGTCAATCGGGACCCACGGCTGAAACGAAAAATGCGCTCCTTGCGGAACGCGTTTTCTCTGGCGGGGAGGGAGGGATTCGAACCCTCGGCTGAGGTTTAAGCCCCAGCACTCACTTAGCAGGCGAGCCCAATCGGCCACTCTGGCACCTCCCCGGGGAGGATTTTCGATTTTGGATTGACGATTTTCGATTACGACCGCAATCGTAAATCGAAAATCGGAAATCGTCAATCGCCAATCGTAAATTGTCTGGCGGAGGGAGTGGGATTCGAACCCACGTTGGTGTGACCCAAACATGTTTTCAAGACATGCGCCTTAGGCCGCTCGGCCATCCCTCCAGGCGCGAAGATTTTACCATGAAACAAACCGCGGACGATGAACGGTGGGACGCTTAACTTGCAAATAAGGTAAATGCAATCACACGCCGAGTCTTCGCTTGAGTCTCCACGCCCAGAGCGGCGCGACCAACTTGCGGATGTAATACTTCGCCACGATGGGCGCGAAGAACGAACCGCCGTCGCGATAGTGGACGCGCAGCATCTCGGGCCAGCAACGGTCGTCCGCGGCAATGGTCTTGCCCGAGGTGTGAATGCGGAAGTTCGCCCACACCTGCCCGGCGAGGTATTTGAGTTCAGAGCGCGCGGCGATGCGCGTCCACAGGTCATAGTCCATCGCAAAATAGAACGACGGGTCGAGCGGCCCGACCTGCTTCCACAGGTCGGCGCGGAAGAACATGGTCTGTTGCGGGATGTGGACGTAGCCGCGGCGCAGGCGCGGCAGGTCGGTCTGTGCGGCGGGGAAGCGCCCAATGGCGCGGCCATCTTCGTTGATGTAATTACAGTCCGCGTAAACCATGCCCGCTTCGGGATGCTCCAGTAAATATTTCACCGCCGCCGAAACCGCGCCAGGTTCGTAAGTATCGTCCGAGTTGATCCATGCCAGGATGTCACCTGTGGCGCGCGCGAAGCCCTTGTTGATGGCGTCGGTCTGGCCGCGGTCTTTTTCGCTGACCCACCAGGCCAGCCGGTCGGAATATTTTTTGATGATGTCCACACTGCTGTCTGTCGAGCCGCCATCCACGATGAGGTACTCGATGCGCGGGTAGTCCTGCGAAAGCACGGACTGGATCGTGGCTTCGAGATAGCGCGCCTGGTTGAAGGAGGGAGTGAGGATGGAGACGGGGGGATCGGTCATCAGTTTTCAGTAATCAGTATACCGTCATTGCGAGGAGGGCGCTCTTCCCGACGAAGCAATCCCCGCGCCATGTAGGAGATTGCTTCGGGCGAGTACGCCCTCGCAATGACGGCGGTTGTTCTACCACGCTTCGGGATAATACAAGTGTGCGACATCTTCGGTCATGGAACGGATGCGGGAAATTTCATCGGCGGTCAAACGTTTCTTCCAG
>CAYJLS010000045.1:0-10197 GCA_964371065.1 uncultured Anaerolineaceae bacterium
TACCACAGTTGGCAGAGCTTTTGTTCATCGCTTATACTTGTGGGCATTCACCAGAGTAACCTCTATTGCTTTTTCGCCCGCAAGGCCGAGGATGAGGTCAGTTTTGCACCGTCTAGCGAAGTGGCCGATCTGTTGAAGGAGGCCGCGGCATTGTTCCGCCAGACTGCCGAAGAAGAGGCGGTGCATGCTTATATTCATCTCGCGGCGATGGATGGAATCGGCGACACCATGCAAAATCTGCAAAAGGCTTCAGCAATGGAGACATTTGAGTACGAGACAATCTTTCCATCCGCGGCTATCGCGTTACAAATTGATGGCAATCAAAGAGTCGCAAGCCAGCTGGATGCCATTAGCCTTGCCGAGAAACGCCATGCAGAACTCTTCAACCAACTGTTGAAGCGTTTATCCGAATCCTGGCTCAACCAGCGTTTAACGTTGGTTTCCCAAGACTGATACTGCATTGGGAAGATAATAAACGGGCGATTCTGTTTTGTTGACACTGATCTTTCGTCCCTCGATCAATGGTCTGGTTATCCCCTACCCCCTGTAAGAGCCTATCCGAATAATCCTGCGGCCCGAAACGCGATCAGCGCACAGGCGAAATGCAAATGCTGACCGGCATCGGCGTGGACGGGATTATTACGGATCGGCCTGATTTGTTGATGGAAGTGTTGGGGAGGTAAAAGCGTAAAATTGCAGAAAGTTTGGGAGTATACTTAACACATGGATGACCCAAAAGAAAACTACCGCCTTTACATGCAAAACGCCCAGGAAATGTTGGATACCGCTGATGAAAATTTCAACAACCAGCGTTATCGCAGCGCCTGCAATCGCGCTTATTATGGGATGTTCTATGCCGCAAGTGCGTTGTTGTTTTCAAAGGGGAAATCCTTCGGCAAACACAGCGCGGTACTCGCCGCTTTTCGCCAGTACTTTATCAAGACAAGCGAGTTCGACAAAAAGTGGAGCGACGCTTACAGGCTTGTCATGGAAAGTCGGCACACCGCAGATTATGCGTTGTACGAATATTTGGAAAAAGACGACGCTGTTGAGATGATCGCGAAGGCGAAAGAGTTTGTTGAGGAAGTAAAGAAATGGCTCCAGGAACGAGAACTGCTATAAATTTATCGCCGCGAGAAAAGAAAGCCGTCCGTGAATTTATCAAGGCGGTTCGCACGGCTTATGGGGATAAAATTCAACGCGCCGCCTTGTTTGGCTCCAAAGTTCGCGGGGATTGGACGAAGTATTCCGACGTTGACATTCTCTTGATTACCGATGAAGACAGCTGGACGTTTCGGAAGGATATTATCGGCATCGATTCTGATATTGAGTTGAAGTATGATGTATTGCTCGATATCCGAGTGATCAGCGCGGCGCGCTGGCAGTATATGGAGCGCATTCAGATGGGACTGTATCAAAACATCACCCGCGACGCCGTGCCGATACGGTTTCGTAAAAAATTGACACCGATCAGCGCGTAACGACTAATTTCGCGCGTCGCGCATAGGGAAAAGCATATTCAAAAAGGGCCAAGTCTTAAACAATCGGCACCAAATTCATGCCGTGCTTGGAGAGGGCGGATTCGGCGCGGTATACAAGGTGTGGGACGATAACCTGCAAAGACTTTGCGCCATCAAGGAAAATCTGCAAGTGAGCGCAGAAGCGGTTCAAGCGTCAGGCGCTGATATTGGATGGCGTGTGCCACAAAAGCACGGATGTTCCATTGAAGGAAACATCGTTTTGGGTGATAATGGAATTAACCTTGTACTCACGCCGTCGGAATACAATCAATGACCGTCATATTTGAAACAATAGACCCACGCGGCAAGAAAGTGATTTGCACGGAAGAAATTTGGCTGATTCACGTGTTGGATGGACATCCAGAAATGGAAGGCCTGGAAGATGAAGTCAGGCAAACCATACAAACGCCCCTTTACATGATGATTTACGAGGACAAGGATTATCCTGATCGAAATATCTATTACCGACAAAAAAGCAAATTTACCTATATCAAAGCTGTCGTTGAATTTCTAAAGATGGCGGAGTTTTAATCACCGCTTATCTGACAGACTCTGTCAAACCAGGAGAAAAATTATTATGGACGCCCGTATCGAAAAACTCGTAGATGAGCGCTCCCTAAAAATGAATTTGTGGAAGGAAGCCGCGCGCAAAAACGCGACGCCGTATTTTTACGCGAATCGGCGCATTGATGTTGTAATGGTCATGGTGGTGGATCCGCGCACTCCAAAAATAACGCATTTCGTGGACGATCACGTTGCCTTGCTCTACCTTGAAGACTCGCGCGAGGTAATCGGTTTTCGGATCGAAGGATTCGAAAAGAGTTTCCTCCCAAAATACGCCAGCCTTCAAAAAGTATGGAAGTTGAGCGATATAAGCAGGGATCTCACGACCGTGGGCGATTTGCATATTACCGCACGCCAGCGCGAGACCCAACTGGCAAACGAATTAACCAAAGTAACGCGTCCTATTTTTGCAAAAGCAGGGATGGAAGTTCCCGTATTTGCATAGCAGGAATATTGGCATATCTTTCGTGAAAAGGACAGGCTAAAACCTGTCCTTTTTATATTCCAAGCCTGGCGGATTTCACGCCAATACGCTCATGGATTGATAACAATAATCAGGTAAAATACCTTTGTGAACGTAGTCAACGACTTGAATTTCAATTTGCAGAGACCAGGTTTCTCCCCAAAAACCTGGTCTCTGTACTTTCGCTATTTCTTCTTGCTCTTCGGCTTGACTGCCTTCTTCGCCGCCACTTTTTTCTTCGGCGCGGCCTTCTTGACGGGATGTTTCAACGCGACGTGCGCCGCGGCCAGACGCGCAATCGGCACGCGGAACGGGGAACACGAGACGTAGTTGTTCCCGATCAGGTGGCACCACTCGATGGAGTCTGGGTCGCCGCCATGCTCGCCACAGATGCCCACTTCGAGATTCGGGCGGGTCTTGCGGCCTTCGTCCACCGCCCATTTCATCAACATGCCCACGCCCTCGCGGTCCAGCGTCTGGAACGGATTCTTCGGCAGGATGCCCTGCTCCACGTAGGTGACGAGGAAGTTGCGTTCGGCATCGTCGCGGCTGTAACCGAAGGTCATCTGCGTCAGGTCGTTGGTGCCAAACGAGAAGAACTGCGCCAGCTTGGCGACTTCCGCGGCGGTGACACAGGCGCGGGGAATCTCGATCATGGTCCCAAACTTGTACGCGAACTTAACCTTCTTCTCGCCCATCACCGCCGAGGCAATGCGCTCGAGGCGCGGCTGGATCCACTCCAGTTCTTTGACTGTGCCCGTCAGCGGGATCATCACTTCGGGATGGACAACGATCTTACGCAGGGTGCAGTCCGCGGCGGCCTCGAAGATGGCGCGCACCTGCATCTCGACGATCTCAGGCATGACGATGCTCAAACGCACGCCGCGCAATCCCATCATCGGGTTCGACTCGCGCATGGAGCGGATGGCGGCCAGCAGTTTCTCTTTCGCGGGCAGCCCGTCGGTCTCGCCTTTGACGCGCATCGTGACAACTTCCTCGAGTAGTTTTTCCTCGTCGGGCATGAACTCGTGGAGCGGCGGGTCAATCAGGCGGATGATGACGGGGTAGCCGTCCATCGCCTCGAACAGGCCGTCGAAGTCCTTGCGCTGGTACGGGAGCAATTTATTGAGCGCCTCGGTGCGTCCTGCGCTAGTGTCGGACAGGATCATATCCTGGACGATGGGCAAACGCTCAGGCTCAAAGAACATGTGCTCGGTGCGGCATAGACCGATGCCCTTCGCTCCATACGAGCGGGCGCGGCGCGCGTCCTTCGGATAATCCGCATTCGCCCACACTTGCAGTTTGGCAATATCATCCGCCCAGTTGAGCAAGGTCAGCAAATCGGTCTGCTCCTCGAGGGAGGGCGCGCTGGTGGGAATTTTGCCGAGGTAAACCTCGCCCGTCGCGCCGTCCACGGACATCCACTCGCCTTCGGTAATGGTTTTTTCGCCGATGATCATCAGGCGGCGTTCCATGTCAATTTTCATGGCGGACGCGCCGACCACCGCGGGGATGCCGAACTGACGCGCCACGACCGCCGCGTGGGAGGTCGCGCCGCCTTCGCTGGTCAGGATGCCCTTGGAGGCGATCATGCCATGCACATCGTCGGGTTTGGTGAACGGACGCACCATGATGACATCCTGTTTGTTCTCCTTCGCCATTTTCTCGGCTTTGTCAGCATCGAAATAGATCTGACCGACAGCCGCGCCGGGCGAGGCGTTGACGCCCTTCGCCAACACCTCGGACTTTTTGCGGGCTGCGTCGTCGAACTGCGGATGCAGGAGCGTGTCCACATCGTCCGGCGTGACGCGGCGCACCGCGTCTTCCTTCGAGATGAGTCCCTCGTTCGCCATGTCCACCGCGATCTTCACGGTGGCCTTGGCGGTGCGCTTGCCGTTGCGGGTTTGGAGCATCCACAACTTGCCGCGCTCGATGGTGAACTCCACATCCTGCATGTCCTTGTAATGCTTCTCGAGGCGGGACGTGATCTGCATGAACTGGTTGTAAGCCTGGGGCATGTGCTGGACGAGATTGGCAATTGGGTCCGCGTTGCGGATGCCCGCCACCACGTCCTCGCCCTGCGCGTTGAGCAGGTACTCGCCCATCATCAGTTTCTCGCCCGTGGACGGGTTGCGCGTGAACGCCACGCCCGTGCCGGAATCGAAGCCCATGTTGCCGAAGACCATCGTCACGATATTGACGGCCGTTCCGAGGTCATCCGAGATGTTGGTGGCTTTACGGTAATCAATGGCGCGCTTGCCCATCCAGGATTCGAAAACGGCTTTGGTAGCCAGTTCGAGTTGCTTGTACACATCCTGCGGAAAATCGTCGCCGATGTGTTTTTTGTATCCAACTTTGAAAATACCGACGAGCGCCTTCCAATCCTCGGCGGTCATTTCCGTATCGAGTTTGTAGCCCTTGTTCCGCTTGTATTCCGACATGGGATGTTCGAACACTTCGTCATCCAGGCCGAAGACGGTGGTGCCAAACATTTCGACCAGGCGGCGGTACGAATCCCATGCAAAGCGGGGATTGTCCGTCAGTTTGGACATCCCTTCGACGACCTTATCGTTCAAGCCGATGTTGAGGATGGTATTCATCATGCCGGGCATGGAAAATTTCGCGCCCGATCGGCAGGATACCAATAACGGGTTGGCGGCGTCGCCAAATTTCTTGCCGGTCCGTTTCTCGACCTTCTTCATGGACGCCAGCGCCTGGTTCCACATCCCGGGCGGGAACTTGCCCGCGCGGCGGAACTCGTTGCAGGCTTCGGTGGTGATCGTAAAGCCCGGCGGGACCGGAACGCCGGCGCGGGTCATGTCAAACAGGCCGGCGCCTTTGCCGCCCAGGAGCGCGCGCACCGCGTCCCACGATCCGCCCACAACCTTTTCCGCCGCGGCGGCCTCGTCAAAGAAATAAACCCATTTTTTCATTTATGCCTCCAGGCATCGAGAATTTTCTTCGCAAAACAACAAATTGGCGCTAGTTTACCACAAGCATTCCCACCGCGAAACACCCTGCATAAAATGGTATCTTTCCCCCATCACACACATCCCGAAGATTTCACGGTTATTCTGTAAGCCAGTTGCAAAGTAAAAATGGGGAATAATCAAGCATAATAGCCGCATGAGGCGCTGGTGCAAATAAAAGTCCTTTCAGTAGACGATGATCTTGCCATGACGGAATTGACAGCCATGCTATTACAAACGCATGGCTTCCATGTCCTAACGGCCAATTTCGCCCGTGACGCAATCCAGATCGTGCGCGAGAAACAACCCCAGGCGGTTATCCTCGACCTGATGATGCCCGACATGGACGGCCGCCAGGTGTGCAAGACCATCCGCGATTTCAGCAACGTGCCGATCATCATCCTCTCCGCGCTCAACGACCCGGAGACGGTTGCCAGCGCGCTGGATAGCGGCGCGGACGACTACCTCGTCAAGCCGGTGCCAAGCGACGTGCTGGCCGCGCATCTCAACCGCCTCATCAAGCGGACGGGGAAGTTGAGTATGTCGCCCGAGAAGATCGCCAACTCGTGGATCCCTGCCAGCGCATCCATGCCCACCACACCCATCAAAAGTTTATGAAAAAGTGACCGCCGAAAGGCGGTCAACTGTTTTGTAGGGCGAGATAATATCTCGCCCTACTGCTTTGTAACGGCCAGACATTATCCCGCCCAACTTCTTTTCAGCGCGTCCGCCACCGCGCGCGGGGACTCCATCATCGGCATGTGGCCGACGCCCGACAACTCCACCAGCCGGGCGCGCGGGACCTTGGCCTGGATCTCGCGGGCGCGCTCGACGGGGATCAACCCGTCCGCGTCCCCATGAACGAGGAGCACGGGAAACGATGAATCCGCCAGCACCGACAACGTGTCCGCGCGTTCGGCTATGGCCTTGAGAGAACCGATGTAGCCAGCGGCCTTTTGTTTCCGCATCAGATCGTGGACAAATTTTTGCACTCGCGCATCGGCAGAAAGTTTGGGAGTCATCCCTGCGACGGTTTCGCCAATGCCATCTTCTGTAATTTGTTTGGCCTGAGCGAATCGTCCCTCGCGTTTTTCAGGCGTATCGGCCGCGGTTTGGGAGGCGACCAGCGCCAGTCCGCGCACGCGCTGGGGGTAAGCCTGCGCGAAGGCCAGCGCGACGTATCCGCCCATCGAGTGTCCCGCAAGAAAAGCGGATTCGATTCCGAGATGATCCAGCAGGGAGGCGATGTCAGCCGCGAGGTCGCTCATCGTCCACGTGGGGGCGGGGGAAACGCTTTCGCCGAATCCGCGCAAGTCGGGCAGAACCAACTCAAAGTCCGAGAAAAGAAGCGGAGTCACTTCGTCCCAGATGGAATGGTCGAGCGGAAATCCATGAACGAGGACGAGCGGCGCGCCTTGTCCGCGGCGGTCATAGGCGAGGGTGAGATCGTTAACAGAAAACTTTTGCATGGGATTCTCCTTCAGTCAGAGTCAGAAACCAGGTTTCTCCATCGTTGCGCCAGCAGTTGCACTGCTGGCATGCGGCAGTACAACTGCCGCACAACGTCGGATTATCTCCAATTCACATTCACTTTCAATTTGCTTCCCAGTTTCGAGTAATAGTGGACGAAGCCGTTGTCGCGGCCAAACTCGTAGACGCGGCGGGTGATGTCCACGTCGGACTTGCAGTACTCGGCCACCTTATCCAGTTCGCCCGCGCGGAACCATGCCACGCTTTGCAGGCCGTCGGCGGTTTTCGCGGCGCCGAGGCAGGCCTTGGCCAGCGAGTCGAGGCTGAGACGAAAACCGAGGGTGCGGAAGATGTCGGCCAGCATGTCGGTGGTGCGGAAGGCGCGGAACGCGTACGCGTCGGCGGGCGCGTAGGGACGCAGGACTTCGTAATCGAAGTTGACGATGTTGAAGCCGATGACGCGGTCTGCGGACTTGAGTTCCGCCACCAGCGCGAGCGCATCTTTTTCCCAGTAGACCGCGAAGTCATTGCGCGCTGTGGACCAGGTCACACCGCAGGCGAGTTTCAAATCGGCGATGTGGTTTCTGCCGCCGACATCATCGAAGGTGTTCTGGGTTTCGAGATCGAAGTAGACAAGGTTCATAGTAATTTCCGATTCTGGATTTGCGATTGAGCCAATCCCGAAGGGATGAAACGATTGTAGAAGATGGAATGATTGTAACCGACGAATGCGCGAGGAACGCAATCCCGAAGGATGACATGATCTGGCGAAACATGCCACCCCTTCGGGGTTCTGGATGAACGATCTCCCAGGCTAGAATCATGCTACCCCTTCGGGGTTGGAAACAATGCTCATTCGCGTCACGCTCCACGCATCATGCTCCACGCTCCACGCATCACGCAACAGGGTTCTCCTCCAGCCACTTCTTCCCAAACTTAATCGCTTCCTCCCGCGTGGACACTTTCCCGGTGGCCTGCCCTTCACGGATGGCTTCGAGGGCTTCGCCCACGCGCGGACCGGGCGCGAGGTTCAGTTCGCGCATCACATCGTTGCCGTCCAGAAGTTTCGGCGGGGAGACGATCTCTTCGGGGCGTTCCCAGTAATTCTCGAGGAAGATGCGGCAGACATCCAGCGCGGCGGCCCAGGTTTCCTGCTTGAGCGCGTTGCCGTGCGTGGCGCGCAAATCCGCCAGCGCCAGCAGGATGAGATCAAGACCCGCTTCGCCGCTGTCTTTGAAGAAACGATAGATGGCGCGGCGGGAGGGGTCTTTGCCCTCGCCGTCCTTGCGGCTGGTGTGAAAGTGGATACGCATGTGGTTCTTGATGACTGCCGTCATGCGCGCGATCTCGTCGTTGCTGAGCGAGAGGGCGCGCGCGCGCTCCGCGGCCATCTCCGCGCCGCGCTCGTCGTGTCCCCAAAAACGGATGCGGCCATTCTCGTCTTTCGAGATGGAATGCGGCTTGGCGACATCGTGATACAGCGCGGTGAAAAAGAGCAGGCCGCGCACGGAACGGTCGGTGTTCAACTGTTTGGCGAAGTGTTCCGCGTATTGCTCGCGGTAACGTCCGAGACGAAGAACGAGCAGGCCTGTCAACAGATCGTTGGTGGCGTCAGGATCGTAGCCAACATTCAGCGCGGACAAAATCCCATCCAGCGCGGACAAAACTTGCAAGGTGTGTTCCCAGACATCGTGGATGTGCGGATCGGGTTGCTGCACGCCCTTCATCGCTGAAAGTTCAGGCAGGATGTGGGCGAGGACTCCCAGCATGTCCAGCGCACGGACGGAGGCGGCGGCCTGCGTCCCTTCGAGGATGCGGAAGAGTTCGTCGCGCACGCGCTCAGGGGAAATGCGTTCAATGAGCGGCGCGGCGGATTTCATGGCCTTGCGCGTGGATGGGTCAATCTGGAAGCCCAGCGCGGCGGCCTGACGAACCCCGCGCAGGACACGGATGGGGTCGTCGCTCATGGAGGTGTCCGCGCAGGCGCGTAGTTTTTTGGCGCGCAGGTCGGCCGCGCCAGAGAGCGGGTCGAGCAGGGACATCGTCCGCAAGTCCACGGCCATCGCGTTGACGGTGAAGTCGCGGTTGTGCAGGTCATCGTCGAGCGAGTCGCCGCGGTAGGTGGCGAAATCCAGTTTTTCGCGCGTGCCGTCCGCGAGGGTGACGATGACGCGGCCGGTGTCGCGTGCGTCGTCGAGGGGAAAGATGTCCGCTTGGAGCGCGTCGGCGACGCGTCGGGCGAGGCGAATGCCGTCGAACGGCGCGACCAGATCGAGGTCCAGGGAGAGGCGACCGAGCATGGCGTCCCGCACCGCGCCGCCAACGAGGTACAGTTCCACGTCGGGCAACGCCGCGCGGACTTTGTCCAGAAGAGGGGAAAACGTGAAGGGAGTGGTTGGAGGCATGTAATAAATTTCAGGCGATTCTTTCGGACGGCTGGCCTGCGCGGCACGATGGGCTTGATCGGGCGTGCCGCCCTGCGCGACGATCTGGCCGCGTACTTTCGCGACCCAGCGGTTGGAGTAGGAGGAGGAAGAGTCGTCGGGCATGGGAATTACCAATTACAAATTACGAATTACTTCCCCGGCTTGTACTTCTCCAAATCAACTACTCCAATGAACGGCAGGTTGCGATAGTACTCGTCGAGGTCGAGGCCGTAGCCGAAGACAAATTTATTGGGGATGGTGAAGCCGCAATAATGGATGGGGACGACCGCCTCGCGGCGTTCGGCCTTGTCGAGCAGGGCGCAGACTTTGAGACTCTTCGGTTGGCGCGTCTCGAGCAGTTCGAGCACCGAGGCGATGGTGTGACCGCTGTCTATGATGTCTTCCACGAGCAGGACATGCTTGTCGTGGATATTGGTCAGCAAGTCCATCGTCACGCGGACATTGCCCGTGCTTTCGCGCGCGCCCGCGCCGTAGGAAGAGATCGCCATGAAGTCGAGCATGTGCGGGACGGTGATGTGGCGCATCAGGTCCACGAGAAACGGCACGCCGCCGCGCAGGACACAGATGAGCAGGAGCGGACCGTCAATGTCCGCGTAGTCGCGGCTGATCTCCGCGCCCAATTCACGGACGCGGTTCTGGAGGGTTTCGGGGTCAATCAGGGTTTCGGCGAGGAAGTCGGTATAGTTTGGTGGTTTCATGGTTTGGTAGTTTCACTTAAGGCCGTAGATTAGCCCCGCGACGGTGGAAACCGTGTTAATGGCAAT
>CAYJLS010000045.1:10297-25608 GCA_964371065.1 uncultured Anaerolineaceae bacterium
TTCACTTAAGGCCGTAGATTAGCCCCGCGACGGTGGAAACCGTGTTAATGGCAATGTGCAGGGCTGCCGAACGTCTCCAACTGCTTCGTCGAGCGACGATTCCGCAAATAACCCCAAAGGCGATCAAGGCCAGAAACCGACCCATGGATGCATCTACTAAAGCGTGCTTTAGCGAAAAAAGGACCGCCGTCAAGCCAATGGCGAAGGCCGTGGGAAGAACGCTTATTAGGCGGACTTGAACCAGACCTCGCCACAAGTACTCCTCCGCGACTGGCACGAAAAGACCATTCACTAGAACGAGAGACACGGCCTCCAAAATGGGAGCCAAACTGGCAAACCACATGGTCGGGTTTCGATAAGAACTGACAACCATCGTTAACTTGATGTTCTCCCAAAGGAATTGATCCACAATCGGCAGAGCCACAACGCTCAACATCAGGGCCAAGAACCAAATCGTGAAACTCCAGCTTGTCAGGCCATCTCGCAAAGCCTGCCCAACGCTGGCCAGCTCCTGCCGCCAGTTGGTATGTACAAGAGCTCCCAAGCCGACGGTCAGGAATAAATAGATCAGGAACAACGAGAGCATGTCATTGACCGAAAGGGCGCCGAAGATGGGCAACAAAAATAGGACATAGTGTCGGAAGAGATATTCCCCACCGATAACCAGGCCAGCGATAGTCAAAGCCGCGCCCAGGTTGCGTAAGGAAGATAAACTTGCAATAAATGATACTTTTGCCATGAAGATATGCCTTTTCGATTTTGCGCCTAACTACCGAACTATCCAACTACCAAACTACCGCGGCACTTCATGATGCCTGCGACAGCGCGCCTCGTACATCTCCGACGCGCCGACGATGACAACGGGATCATCGTAGCGCGCGGGCTTGCCGTTGACCAGTCTCTGCGTGCGCGAGGCCTCGTCCCCGCAGACCATGCAGATGGCGTGGATTTTGTCCACGCGCTCGGCCAGCGACATGAGCGCGGGCATCGGTCCGAACGGCTCGCCGCGGAAATCCTGGTCGAGTCCCGCCACGAGCACGCGGATGCCCTTGTCCGCCAGTTCGCGCGCAATGGTCACCACTTCCGCGTCCATAAACTGCGCCTCGTCAATCGCGACGACGGTCGTGTCCGCGTCCAGTTTCGCGCGGATGTCCGCGGCCTTCCCGACGGGAATCGCGTCATAGTCCGCGCCCGCGTGCGAGGTCACTTTTTCGACCGCGTAGCGCACGTCAATGGCAGGCTTGAAGACCTGTACCTTCTGCTTCGCAATCGTGGCGCGAATGAGACGGCGGATCAACTCGTCCGTCTTGCCGCTGAACATCGAACCGCAGATCACTTCCACCGAACCGTGCGTGTGGCGCATGAAAACTCCTGAAATTCATTTAACCACAAAGACCACAAAGTTCACAAAGAAAAAAACAAGAGCATGGCTTTTCAGAGTTGGAAAATTCTCAACGCGAATGACACGAATTTGCGAATGGCGCGAATAAATCAGAATGATTCGTGAAATTCGCCCATTCGCGCTATTCGCGTTCCGAATCGGCCAATTTGTCAAACTACTTTGAGAAAGCATAATTGTCCTTCAGGCTGGCAAATCACTTCGTTAAATCCTGAACGGCGGTATCCATCTGCGCGAGGATGACCGCGGCCTGTTCGTTGACGCGGAACATAAAATCGAACCCGTCACCCAGCACGAGTCGGATCTGCCGCCAGGAGGAAAGGCGCGGCGTCCCCTGCGCGCGCGGCAGGAGTTTGACTGCCTCCACCCATTGCGGATGAGTCGCCGCGTAATCGGCGACCAGGTTCAAGGTCGAGGTGCGAAGCGGGAACATGCCGGTCGTCTGCACCCAGCGCGCCTGGTTGTCCGTCGAAAGCATCCAGCGGACAAACAGCCAAGTCGCCAGTTGCCCCGCGTCGGTGGCGGGCAGGACGATGAACGAGGAGCCGTAAACGGCCATCGTCTCGCCGCCTGTGCCGGGGAAGGGAATGACAGTCCACTCGTCGGCGCTGGGGAGGGTGAGGAAGGCGCGGGATTGCGCGGCCAGGTCTTCGAGGCCGCCCGTGACAAAGAGCGCGCGGCGCGTGGCAAACGCGTCAACGGGGCTGGTCTCCGTGAGTTGGAAAGCGCAACCCGCCTCGGAAAGCGTTTTGACGAATTGGAAAGCGGCGATGTTTGCGGGCGTGAGGAAGCGATAACCCTCGCCCTCCAGCGGACCGCCGTCAAAGGCCAGCATCCACGCCATCGCAGTCATCGGGTCGGTGTCCACCAACCAGCCGCCAAACGCGTCATCCGCCAAATCCGCGTTGGCGCGAAACGAGGCGTTGGCCGCGCAAGCCTGCGTGCGGAAGTCCTCGTCGGTGGCGGGCGGCGCGCTGAACCCCAGTTCGCGCGCCCAGGTCTGGTTGTAAAACATCATGCGCGTCGTGCGCTCGGCGGGCATACCCAGCCGCTTCTCCCCCGCCTGGTCCTGTTCCCAAAACACGGGCGGAAAATCGGCGATCTCGTCCGGGCTCATGCCCCACACAGGGTCGTTCACGTACGGCGACAAATCCGCCACGCCCGCGCGCTCGTCCCAAAAGAGCGCCTGTTCGGGCAGGCCGATCACCAGGTTGGGCTTGTCGGGCGCGGCCAGCGAAGCGGTCACGTTGTTGAACAACTCGGCATAATTCGACTGCCCCGCCGTCAGCACAATGATGCCCCACTCGTTGGTCGCGTTGAAATCAGCCACCTGTGTTTCAAACAATGATGCCTCGACCCCGAACCACGGATGCCAAGCCATGACCGTGACGCCGCGCAGGGACTCCGCCTCCACGCCCAACGTGCTGACGGGGACGGGCGTGACGCTCGCCGTGGGAGACGGGGCCGCTTCGCGCGTGGACGTGGGGCTGGGCGCGGCTTGGGGAGTTGGCGCGCAGGCTGAGAGAAGAAAGATGAAAGATGAAAGATGAAGGATGAATTTTTTCTTATCCAAGCAACACCATCGGGACGGGGGAGAAGACCAGGATGAAGAGCAAAATCGCGAACGCGCCGACGAGCCGCCTGCGCGGGTCGAGTTCGGTGATCTGATCGAGCGGCTCGGCGTGGACGCGTCCCAGCCAGAGCAACAGCACCGCCCAGAACCACCAGGTGGCCCACACCAGTCCCATCACACCCAGGATCGCCAGGATGAACGGGTAGGCCTTGCGGACCTTGTCGCCGAACATGGCATAGGTGACGTGCCCGCCGTCCAGCGTGCCGACCGGGATGAGGTTCAGCGCGGTGACGAGCAGTCCCGCCCAGCCCGCGAACGCCACAGGATGGATGAACACGTCCATGCCGCCGAAGGGGACGGGAGAGCCTGTGAAAAAATATTTCAGCCAGTAGGAAAACAGGGGCAGTCCGCTCAAGGAGGCGGGAGCGGGAAGCCACTGTCCAAAAACGATGAATTTGGAAATCAGGTAGAGCAGGGAATTGCCCTCGATAAATCCGCCAGGGGCAGGGACAACCGGGCCAAGCGTGGACAGCGTCAGCCCGAGGAAGAGAACGGGAATCGCGACGGCCATCCCCGCCAGCGGTCCCGCGACGCCGATATCAAAGAGGATGCGCTTGTTTTTGGGGACAGCCTGCATCTGGATGAAGGCGCCCATCGTCCCGAGGATACTGAACGGCATGGGGATGAAGTAGGGAAGCGTCGCGGCAGTCTTGTGATGACGGCTCATCAAATAATGTCCAAACTCGTGCGCCAGTAAAATTCCCAGCAGGCTGGCGGCAAACGGCCAACCCGTCAGGATGCTTTTGAGGAGCGCCAGCATCTGTCCGCCCACGTCGGAGGGGAGCGGCCCTTCGGGGGTCGCGCCCGCCAGCATCACGCTGATCACGGTTAAGATGAACAGGAGGATGTTCGTAGTCGGAAAACGCTTCTTCGCCTCGGGCATGGACGGCGCGAGGAAGATCAAATGCCGGTCCCCCTCTTTGCGGAACAACGGGGTCAGGCCGTAGGCTCGGACAGAGTCCGCCAACTGGTCGTAGGCCGCGGCGGAGTCGTCACCCAGCAGGAGGCCGCGGTAACGGACGACCCATCCCTTTTGGGGATCGCCAGTCGTCACATCTTCAATTCGAAAAATCCGTTGGACAAGATTGGTAAGAACTTCGGGTTCAGGAAAGGACATGTGTCACCTTTATTGACATGCGGAGCGCGGACTTAAGTCCGCCTGGCAAGCAGACTGAAGTCTGCGCTCCGTTTTGAAGAGGCGGGAGTGGATGGGAGTCGAACCCACCGCGGCCCGCAACGCGACCCGCCACAGGTTTTGAAGACCAGGAAGCCCGCCAGGACTTAACCACTCCCGGGCGCAAGGATAATCGAATGAGAAGGGATTGGCAAGTGACAGGATTAACCACGGATGAAAGAGATTATGGCATCGTGCGTAAAATCCATTGGGTGTGTTCCGAATGAGACAATTCGTAAAAATTTTGGATTTAACTGACTGATGTTACGCACCTTACGCGCCAAATACCTAGCTTTTTTGCTTACTTCAACAAATTGTATCCAGATATGGCGGTCAAAAAGTGCCTGTTTTACGGGTACTGCGTAACATCAGTTAACTGACTGGCTGTCTTTAACTATCCTGCTCACCATTACCTTGGTCTGATAACGGCCTCAGGTTATTATCTGACCCGAAACGCGAAATGATGAAAGACAACACGGCCTCCGAGCAACCACTCGGAGGCCGTATCTACCTGTGTACTTGTGAACCTGTCTACTTGGCTTTCACCGTAATCATCTTTGGCTTGACCTCTTCCGCCTTCGGCAGGGTAATGGTCAGGATGCCGTTCTCGAACTCGGCCTTGGCCTTATCTGAGACCACACTCGTCGGCAGGGTGAAGGATCGTTCGAAGGCGCCGTAGCGCTGTTCGCGCAAGTGGTAGGCTTTCTCCTTCTTCTCGTCCTCCTGCTTGAATTCACCCTTGAGTGTCAACATGTCGCCGGTGATGGAGATTTGCACATCGTCGGCTTTCATGCCGGGCAGGGAGGCCTTCACAACCACTTCGTTGTCGGTCTGGTACAGGTCCGCGGCGGGGGACTGCCAGCCGCCGGTCCCGCCCAGCGAGGGGGTGAACGCGTCGTTGAAGAGACGGTCCATGGCTTCGCGCAGGGTAATCATCTCGCGCATCGGTTCAAAACGGATCAGATTGGACATAGCAAACTCCTTTCGTGCTATTGCATTTTGGATTTACGCTCCTTAATTTAAAAGGCTTGCGTTAGAAAAACGCAAGCCGTTCATAAAATTTCTGTCAGAGATTTTGATTGGAGGAAATGGAACCGCGAAGAAGTGAAGACCGCAAAGTCTATAAATTTTGCGAAGGGTTCTTTCTTCTTTCTTCAATCCTCCTTCGCGTCCTTCGTCTCTTCGCGGTGAAAACCTACTTTCCCCTCCGAAAATCCACAAACCGATACCCCACCCCTCTCTCCGTGAGAATGTACTTGGGGTTTGCAGGTTCCTTCTCCAGTTTCTGGCGCAAGTAGTTGATGTAGAGGCGGACGTAGTGCGGCTCGTCGCGGTACTCGTAGCCCCACACCTTCTGCAGTAACTGGTCGTGCGAGACCACCCAGCCTGCATTTTGTACCAGATGAAATAGCAGGCGGTATTCGGTGGGACGCAGTTTGACGAGCTTGCCCTCCAGCCAGATCTCGTGGCGGTCGAAATCAATCTTCAGGCGTTCATCCACTTCGATCAGTCCATGCATCGAACCGGTCGCGCCCTCCGTACGGCGCAGGACGGCTTTCACGCGGCTGGTCAGTTCGCGCGGGCTGAACGGCTTGGTGACGTAATCGTCCGCGCCCAGCTCGAGGCCGCGCACGCGGTCATCTTCCTCGCCTTTGGCGGTCAGCATGATGACCGCGACGTTGCTGACCTCGCGGATGGTCTCCAGCACATCGAAGCCGTCCACATCGGGCATCATCACGTCCAGCAGGATCAGGTCGGGCGTGAAATCGCGCATTTTGCTGATGGCCTGTTTGCCGTTGAAGGCCTCGGAGACCAGGAAACCGTCATGCTCCAGGTTCATGCGGATGAAGCGCACCATGCGCTCCTCGTCGTCCACGACGAGGATTTTTCTTCGGTCGAATTCTTCGGGCATGGAGTTACTCTCTCACAAAACTGATGATCTGTTCGGATTCTTCGCCGCTCAGGATCTCGATGAAACTGATCTTTTCCAGCGGCCAGATGATCTTGACAGCGCGCGAGTCAATGTAATGCAGGTCTTTTCCGTCGCGGCGGCGCGGATTGGTGACGGTAATGACCGTGTCGGTGGCTTTGGGGAGTTCGTCCACTTCGCCCGCAACCGGTTCTTCACCGGAGAGATGGAGGAGAACGGTATGTGACATGTTGTCCCTTTCGTTGTTATCGGATCAAGACCTGGAATTTGAATTTTCCAAGCGCCACCACGTCGCCGTGGTTGAGCAACCGCTCGACGTTGGCCGTCAGGCGCTTGCCGTTCACGTAAGTGCCGTTGGCCGACCCGAGGTCCATGAGAATGACGCGTTTGCCGTCCCGTTTGAGCAGGGCGTGCATGCGCGAGACGCCTCCCGCGTAGGCCATGTACGGCGACAGGTCCAGGTCCGGGACGACCGGCTGGCCTTCGCTCACGCGTCCGAGGGTGAACTCGTCGCGTTCGGCCAGCGGCAGGATATTGCCGCTTTCCATCAGGTGCAGGGCGCCCCAGCCATGATCGGTGATGGGTTTGGGAGCGGACGGGATGTTGGTATCCCCGCCGACAGAGGCGATGACCTTGTCGGTGCGGATGGATTGGGTCGAAAGATCCGCGTCGGATAATTGCGCGCCACAATCCGAACAAAAGATGGCGCCGGGCGAATTCTTATGCAGGCAATTTTTACAGGTGATCATGTCAAAATTTCTCCCTCTTGCATCAGCAACGCGCGGGTTGCATATTTAATCTCTTTCTCGCCGGTGAGCGAGAAGGCGCGCTTCCGCTGGATGTTTTCGGCTTCCAGCAGAACCGTGTTTGCCAGGTCGCGGTATCCCTGCTCCAGCAGGTGGGCAGCCAGGTTTTTGAGCGAGCGCGTGGCCTGGGCCAACTCGCCATTCCGGGATTCGGCGCGCGCCCGTTCCTGCATGCGATAGAGCGTCAGCCGCGAGAGCGCCTGCAAGATGGCGGAAGGCGGCGAGACCGGGGCGGGTTCATCGGCCACTTCGCGTTCCAATCGGACGCGGATGGGAGGCAGGGGCGTCGGCCGCGCGGCCATGACGATTTTGAGATTCCCGTCGAGCAAATGCGTTCCCTGTGGCTTGAGCGCCGAGGTTTGCACCAGGAATTCGAACAGGATGCTGAGGTCTGTATCCCGCAGGATGGAGCCCAGGTGCGTTGTTTCACCGAACGACACCGGGCCGGTCTCTGGTTGCAGGCGGAAGGCGTAGTTCAGGCTGATACCGTCCGGCAGTTTACTTTCCAACGTCACTTCCTCGGCCAGGACGCGCGTCAGGTCGCGAAACTTTTCGGCCAGCAGTTTTTGGATATCCTGCGGGCGGGCGATGTAGTGGCTGGTGTTTCCGGTGCGGCTCGCCACCTGGTCCAGGAAGGTATCGTTCCAGTCCGTGCCGATGCCCATCACGCTGATGCCAATCCCCTCCTGCGCGGCCTTTGTCGCGAGTTTAATGCAGACCTCTTCATCCCCGTAGGTGTGGCCGTCGGTAAGCAGGATCAACTGGTTAACCCGCCGCGCGTCCAGGCCGCGGCGCATTTCGTTCATTCCACATTCCAGCCCCTGGAACAATTCCGTCGCGCCGGAGGCCTGGATGTCGCGGATGCGCGACTCCAGTTTCTGGCGGTCGGCCTGGTACGCGGCGGGGATGATGACCTCCGCCCGGTCGCTGAAGGCGACCACGCTGAAGATATCTTCCGGGCGCAGGTCGCGCATGAACTGGATGGCGGCCGCCTTGAGCAGGTCCATCTTCGCATCTTTCATGGACGTGGAGCGGTCCAGCACTAAACAAACATTTAGCGGCGGGATGGGGAACGGTTCATTCTGACGGTGCGCCCGCAGGTTCAATAATACGTAGATCAACTGTGGTTCATCCATCCTGACCAGTTGAGGGCGGCTGTATAAAACTTCATGGAAGATGGGATTGGAATCCGTCTCCTCTTTCGGGAGCGTTGCGTCGTAAACCTTGCGCCGCTTCGGGTTGGATAGCGTCTCGTAGGCCTGCTGGACCTCCAGGAAGATTTCCGTCTCGCCGGGCGCCTGGTTCTTGTCGGGATGCAGGCGCTGCGCGGATTCGATATAGGCGCGCTTGATCTCCTCTGGTGAGGCATCCCTACGAATACCTAAAAGGGTGTAATAGTCCGGCGGGATCGTCATTGATTATTGCCCCGCCAGTTGGACCAGGACGACGCTGATATTGTCCGGGCCGCCGGCGGCATTGGCCGCCGAGACCAGGTTTTGGCAGGCGCGTTGCAGGTTCGGGGCCTCGCGCACTGCCTGCAACAGGTTCTGTTCTGAAATCACGCCCCATAACCCGTCACTGCACAGCATGAGCAGTCCGGCGGTCGGGAACGGGATCGTGAAAATATCGGGTTCGAGCAGTTCGCCCTGGCCGAGGGCGCGGTACAGCACGTTGCGGTGCGGATAGTTCGCGGCTTCTTCGGGGCTGATGTGGCCGAGTTCCTCGAGGCGTTTGACCAGCGAGTGGTCGCGCGTGACCGTCTCGAGTCGCCCGTCCGGGTAGACCATGTAGGCGCGGCTGTCGCCCACGTGGGCGATGGTCACCTGCTGTCCGAGGATCAGCGCGGCGGTCAGGGTGGTGCCGCTGCCGGGCGCTTCGCGCTGGATCACCTTTTGGGCTTCGGTCACAGCCGCCTGCATGATCTCCTGAAGCGATTCATCCGGCAACTCGGGTTTCAGATTGAACAGGTAGGGATGGAATTTTCGCATGACGGTTCCCGCCACAGTGCGGATGGCGGCGTTGCTGGCCACTTCACCGAACTGGTGGCCGCCCATGCCATCGGCCACGATGTACAGGCCAAAGGGTGTGTTACCGCTGTTGCCTGCCAGCGTGGAGGTGATGGCCAGTACGCTGTCCTCGTTCAGGTCGCGCTGTTTGCCCATGGATTGCCCGCAGGCTGCGACGAGTTGCTGGGTGTCGAAACGGGCGTTGGCATTGCTAGTGATGAATTGGAGTTGTAGTTCGCTCAACGGCGCGGTGGTGGCGCTATCCTGGCGAGGGGCGGTGGGTTTTTGGAACAACTTGCGGAAATAATTACGCACAGTGGACTCCTTCTCAAGCAAGCAATGCGTACACTTGATGGTCGGTGGAACCGACGTAAACAATATCATCATAGACGAGCGGCGTGCCGGTGATGGGACCTTGGGTGGCGAATTTCCAGCGCAGGCGCCCGGTGCGATATTCGAGACAATAGATTTGCCCATCCGCCGAGCCGCAATAGACCGAATCCTTGTACACCACCGGCGATCCGCTGACCTGGTGTTCGGTGCGGAAACGCCAGAGTTCACGGGCGCTCTGGGTTTCGATGGCGTAGATGAACCCGTCCACCGCGCCGGCAAAGACGATGTTCTCGGCCACCGCGGGAGAGACGATGGAGCCTTTCCCCAGCCGGTAACGCCAGAGCAGCCAGCCATTCCGCCCGTCGAGCGCATACAAGGTGCTGTCCATCGAGCAGAAATAGACGGCTTGCCCGCCCACAATGGGGGAGGAGGTAATGGCGCGCTTGGCCTGGAAGCGCCATTTCAACTCGCCGCGAAAATCCACCGCGCAGAAATCCCCGCTCTCGTTGCCCACGTAGACGAGTTCGTTGGCGACGAACGGCGTCGAGCGGACGGGGGAGGCGGTCTCGAATTTCCAGGCGGCGCGGCCGGTGTTCAGGTTGACTGCGTGCAGGTAGTGATCGTCCGAGCCGATAAAAACGTGTCCTTCGGCGATGCGCGGCGAGGAGCGGATGGGGCCGTCGGTGTAGTACGTCCAGGCCACTTTGCCCGAGCGCGCTCCCACCACGTGCAGGCGCTTGTCCTCCGAGCCAAAATAGACATTGCCTTCGTAGACACCCGGCCGCGAGACAATCCCGCCGTCGGCGGGATATTTCCATTGGAATTTGCCGTCGGCCGCGCTCAAGGCGTACAGGTTGTTGTCGTACGAACCGATGAAGAGCGTCCCCTGGTGGATGGCGGGCGTGCCGCGGATTTCGTCTTCGCAGGGGAATGTCCACAACGGCTTGACCCCGCTGGCTTGCAGGTTGCTGGTGGGCATGTGAGAAAGCATGCCGGTCTTGCGCCCGGCGTTCAGCAGGGCCTCTTTCATATCCGCCGCGGAGGGGAAGCGATCCGCGGCGTTGTATTGCAGCGCGGTGGCGATGACCGCTTCCAGGTCGGGGGAGATGGCGGGATTCATCTTGCGGATGGGGCGTTCATCGAACGAGAAGGGCGGTTCCAGGCGCGGGTCGCGGCGCGTCAACGCGTGGTGCAGGGTGGCGCCCAGGGCGTAGATATCCGCCAGAGGGGTGGCTTCGCCGCGATATTGTTCGGGCGGGGAATAGCCCTCGGTGCCGATCATCGTCCCTTTGATGCCGGTCTGGAAAGTCTTGGCGATGCCGAAGTCCACCAGGATCACGTCGCCGCTGTGATTGATCATCACGTTGGAGGGCTTCATGTCGCGGAAGATGATCGGGTCGGGTTTGTGGGCATGCAGGTAGGCCAGCACGTCGCATAACTCGATGCCCCAGGTGAGCGCCTGCTCTTCGGGCAGGAACCCGTCCGCCTCTGCGATGATGGCTTCCAGGTCCTTGCCGTGGATGAATTCCAGCACGAGGTAGGAACGGTCGTCCTGCGAAAAATAATCGTAAATGCGCGGGATGGAGGGGTGGTTGAGCGTGGCCAGCAGGTTGGCCTCGCGCTCGAAATTCTTGACAATTGTCTGGCGGACGAGCGGGTCGGGCGCCAGGTTGATCATTTCCTTGACCGCCACCAGTTTAACCACGTTGGGGAAGTGCAGGTCGCGGGCGCGGTAAACCGAGCCCATGCCGCCCACCCCGATCACTTCCTGGATCAGGTAGCGTTGCGCAAGTGTTGTGCCAGCCTGTAACTGTCGGCGAGGCGCCGGGTCGTTCCCGTCATCCAATGACTGGGTAATGCGATGTGTGTCCAGGGACATCCTCCTGCATGATCTAGATTATATTGTGCAAAGACGGTATTGGCAACCGTACCTTTAGGTTCAATTTCTTCATTTTTGGAAGCCTGAGGAAATACCTGACATGTCTACCCTGGCGGGTACTGTAGTCCGTGAGAATCCGATCAACCAAGACCCGCGTCTCCGCAACCGCCACGATTGACCACGTCGCGGATGAGACACCTTCGGTAGGTCTCCAAGTAGCCAACCTCTCCCACAGACTTCCCCGCGCGGGACTCCAAGTCCACCTTCGGCAGGGCTACTCAGTCATTCCTCCCCTTTCCCAAATCCAAGTTATCCTTAAGCCACTTCCCCCCGCAACAGCACATTGGAGGCGCCTCATGCGCGTCCCCGTCCCTGAAAAATATGAACGCAACGGCTGGCCGTCGGTGGAGCGGCCTGGCCTGACTCTGTCCGAAGGCTGTCATCCATTCATCCAACCGCGTCTACCAGCACCGCCTATGTAGTGGTGAGGAAGGGACATCAGGCCGCGCGTTGGTTGGTCACGAAAGAATAACACCAAAGTTCTTCTCAAAAATGGGTCTTGCGTAAATGCGGTTTATATCGGATAATTATCAGGAAGCGATAATTATCCGATATAAAATGAAAACCAACCTTCTCCAGCCATTTGAGCGAATCCCCTACTTCACAATGGAAGGATTCAAGCAGGCCGCCGACATTTCGAAGGCGGAGCAGGCGCGCTTGTTGTTACACCGCTGGGTCAAGGCGGGATATATCATCCAATTGAAAAATGCCGTCTACATGACGAGGATGTTTTACGAACAGCGCCGAAACGACGCGTTGTTTTCCGCGGCGGTCAGCGCCATCATCCTGTCTCAGTCGTATCTTTCCCTCGAATATGTTTTGCAGAAGCATAATATCCTCACCGATGTGACGTATCCCATCACGGCGGTGACAACCAAAAACACGCGGCGAATTACCAATTCCCTGGGAACCTTCTGGTATCGAAACCTGCGCGCCGACTTGTACCATGGCTTCGCAATCTCGGATTACTTCGGAATTAAATTTGCCGAAGCATCATTGGCGAAGGCGCTCTTTGATTTTCTTTACCTGCGTCCGCTTTCGGGAGTGATTCGCTCCGCAGGCCTTGACCTGGCCGAGGAACTGCGCCTCAACCTGGACGAAGTGGCGGGATCCGACCGCACCGAGTTTTACACTCACGTTGAGCGTTGCAGCGTCCGCAAGATGGAACGGATCGCTGACAATTTCAGGAGGAATGTATGGCAACCTTAGTTCAGACTCTCCAGCATGTTTTGGAAGAAAAAGATCCGCTATTGGCGAACGAGACCAAACGGATTCTGTTGAAGGCGGCTTTGCAAGCCTTCACTCTTGACTATCTTTATAATCATCCAATCTATCGAGGCTTGAATTTTTACGGCGGAACCTGCCTGCACGTTGTCTATGGACTCAATCGCTTATCCGAGGACCTTGATCTCGATAACGGCAACGCGCTTGATCTATCTCAACTGCCGGACGATTTGGCCGCATACTTTCATAAAACACTTGGATACGCGGAAGCGGCCGTAAAGACACAGATGGGTGGCAACGGAATCTTGCGTATCACCTTGAAGTTCCCGCTTCTTTCCACGCTTGGGCTTGCCTCTGCACCCAACGAGTCTCTTCATCTGAAAGTGGAAATCAGCCACCACAAACAAGTCGCCATCATCCGCAAAACCCCCGTGCTCTATTATGGGCGGAGCATGGTGCCTGCCCACTTTTCACTGGAAACCATGATGGCGGGAAAAATGATCGCATGTTTGGAGCGCAGCTTCCAGCGCGGCCGCACGGGCGCGATGCTCAAAGGCAGGGACTACTACGACTTGCTGTGGTTCATGCAGAAACGGGTCATGCCGCTGGAAGAAAAACTGGCGCATGATGGAAGGATTGCATACACAACCCGCTCGGCAATGGAGGCTTTGAATGAGAAAATTCAAGGCATTCGCAAAGAAGACCTGGCCGTCGACCTGCTTCCCATGTTTGAGTCACGAGCTTTCATTGAAACATGGTTGGAGAATTTTCACGACAACTTCAATGAAGGAGTTAAATTTTATCCCGGGTAGCGACAAATCTTACAGCTTACCTCGCTTGCCCCTTTCTCAAATTCAAAGTATCCTTAAGACACTTTCCCCGTTAGTTGCACAATAGGAGGTGCCTCATGCGCGTCCCCGTCCCTGAAAAATATGAACGCTTCGGCTGGCCTTCGGTGGAGCGGCCTGACCTGACTCCGCCCGAGGGCTGGAGTCTGCCGCTCATCCATTCATCCAACCGCGTCTACCAGAGCCGCCTCTCGCCCGATGGCGAGCGGATCGCCTTCATCTGGAACCGCGAGGAGCAGGCGGATATTTACGTCATGCCCGCGAAGGGCGGATGGCCGAGTCGCGTTTCGTTCACGCGCGCAAGCACGCCGTATTGGTGGGATCGCGCTCCGCAGTGGTCGCCCGACGGCAGGTGGCTGGCCTTCCGCATGAAGGGAGACGTCCACATCGCGGACTCGCGCGGCGGCATTCCCGAAAAACTGCCTCTCCCGCTCGACTCGTCCGCCTCGCCCGCCTGGCTGCCCGACAGCAGCCGACTCGTCATCACGCTGCGCCCCGACGAAATTCCCCGCCTCGCGCTGACCGACCGCGAGGGGACGTTCCTGCGGACGCTCACGCGTGACCACGGGGAGGATTCGGATCCGCGTTCCTCTCCTGACGGGAAGATGGTCGCGTACGTCCACTGGCCTGACGACGACCGCAATCGCCGCGACATCCGCATTGTGGATCTCGAGTCGGGCGCGACGCGACTGCTGGTGGGTGCGCCGAAGATGAAGGACTGGTTTCCGCGCTGGTCGCCCGATGGCAAGTGGATCGCGTTCCTCTCCCAGCGCACGGACTACAACCAGGTCTGGCTCATCCGAACCGATGGGACAGACATGCGTCAGGTGACCGACCTCGGCACGAACGTGGAGGAGTTCTCGTGGTCGCCCGATGGGACGCGGCTGGCGATCATCGTCAACCGACGCGGAAAGCTCGATTTGGCCTCAGCCGATTTGAAGTCAGGAAAGACCGAGGATCTCAAAGTGGGGCGCGGAGTCTATTCGCGTCCGCAGTGGAGTCCAGACGGCGCGTCCATCTACGTCGAGTATGAAGATCCGACCGTGCCGCCCGACATCCATCGCATTGATGTGACGAGTGGCCGAGCGAAACAGTTGACGTTTTCGAATCCGCCCGCACTGGCGCGCAATCCGCTCGTCATGCCTGAGGAGGCGATCTACAAAAGTTACGACGGGCTGGAGATCGCGGGCGTGCTTTACAAACCGAAGCACCCCAACGGCGCGGCGCTGGTGCACCCGCACGGAGGTCCGACCGAGCAATTTGGGTACACGTGGGAAATTTTGATTCAGTATCTGGCCGCGAAGGGTTACACAGTGTTGTGCCCGAACTATCGCGGCTCGACGGGTTATGGGCTGGCGTTCGAGCACGCCAACTACAACAACTGGGGCGTGGGCGATGTGCAGGACTGTTTGCACGCCGCGAAATTTTTGGCGGAGTTGCCCGAGATCAACGCGTCCATGCTCGGCATTTACGGTTCGAGTTACGGCGGCTATCTGACGGTGGCTTCGCTGGCGCGTGACCCTGAGTTTCGTTTCGCGTGCGGCGTGAGTCAATATGGCGACGCGTCGCTGGTCAGTTCGTGGGCGCAGTGCGACCGCAACACGCGCCTCTACACCGAAATGCAGATCGGACATCCGTCGGACAATTGGGAGGTCTTCATTGACGGCTCGTCAATTCATCAGGTGGCGAACATCAAGTCGCCGCTGTTGCTGTTGCACGGACTCGAGGACGAAGTGGTCGCGCCGCAAGCCTCGGAGGAACTGGCCGAAGCCCTGCGTCGTCACAACAAGACCTTCGAGTACAAGACCTACGCGGGCGAGCCGCACGGTTTCCAGAAACGCGAGACGGTGCTCGACGCAATGGCGCGGCTGGAACGCTTCCTCGATTGGTATTTGTTGCCGCCGTCGGTTCCGTCGCCGCCGAGGATTGAGTTGCCGCCTGTGGTGGAGGAGGATGATGAGTAGTTTAGTCTTTGTTCAAAAATAAGTTGAACAGTCTTACTTGATTGAGACATGCGGC
>CAYJLS010000046.1:0-22032 GCA_964371065.1 uncultured Anaerolineaceae bacterium
TGAGGCCGCGGAAGATGTCTTCCGCGCCGAAGGATTTGGAGAGGGAGGTGGCGGTTATCAGTGACACAGTGTTCAGTTTTCAGTGGGTGCGTTGCGTGGTGCGTAAAGAAAATTCTATTGGTCTGTTTTTAATTGATTTAGAAGACCGTTTACTTCGCTTTTGGCTCTTAATTTCAACAGATATCTAATGTCAATGTCTCCTGATTCAATAGCCTCTGACAATTTTATTGAATACAATTTCATTAGTCCATTTCGCAGTTTTGGTGAAAGATCAATATCGAGCAAATTTTGAAGCGTTGCATAAAGTGTATTAAACGACACTGCTTCTCGTAATTGGTAATATATTGCTATCTCAGTCGCTATGGCATATCGGTAGCAATCCATTTTCACAAAAGATGTCGCGACTTTCTTGAAAACCTTTCCAGAACCTTCGTTACCTTCTATGTTTTTTAAACGAGAATAATTTTCAAACACCTCCTGGTACAGCATTCTTCGTAGATTCTTGCGACGGGAGATGGTCTGGAAAAATACCTTGACTGGTTCAGCGAAAAATGCAATGATGAAGCCCGAAATTGTGCCTATAAGAATTTTGGTCGTCTCATCCATGTTGCCTCCATTCATCTCGACAATTATAAAACAAGCGGACGGATATTTTACTTGCTCGTCAATACAGGTTTGGCAAGGTTTTCTTCATCCTCTGCCCAATTGGACGGGTTGGATTCGATGTAAAGATGGATTCGATTCGCCTCGTTCAACCCCCACCCGTCCTCCCCCAAATGCGACAGGGATTCCACACATGATATCCAACCATACTCTTGTCGCATTTGGGGGAGGTGCCGACACTTGCACCGCACTGCGTTTGGTGCAGTGCAGGTGAGGCGGAGGGGGTTTTACTTCGCCTGCCTCTTCATAAACTCTTCCAATCCTCCCAACGCATTCTTGCGGACGGCGGATTGCAGGAAGGGAGTCCAGCCGAGCAGCGAGCCGACGGGACCAAGCGCCTGGCTCGCCCAGCGCGAAAAACTGAAGCGATCGGTGTGCTGAAAGATCAAACCGTCTTTGAAGACAAACTCGGCCTCGATGATGTTGCGCACGGGGCGGTGGTTTTTCCCGAAGGAGTAACGCGCTTCCCAGTGTGCGGAGCCGCGCGTGTCATCGGCCTGGACGTTCGTAAACGTGATTTGCAAGTCTTTACTGCGTTCGCACAGCATCCGCCACATGGACGCGGCTTGCGCGCCGCGCAACGCCCCGAAGGCGGGATCGGTGAAGGTCACATCGGGGTGGTAGCAGGCGCACATCCCGTCCGCGTCGCGGGATTGGAAGACGGTGTAGAATTTTTCGATCAGTTGGGCGTTGGGATTCATAACAGTAAACTCCTTGAATAATGTTGGTGGGGAAAATCTGCTCACGCGTTGAGCGACGACAAATGTTTGTGATAGCCCGCGATCAAATTCCGCTCGAGGTTGGCGTGTAACGGCGTTTCGCGGAGGGATGGATTTTTCCGCAACTCTTCGAATATGTATTCCGCGCAGGTCGCGCACAGGAAATAGCCGATTAGCACGCCGCGTTCGCGATACATGAACCCATTGATCGCGACCGCTTCCTCGCCTTTGATTTTCATCGCGTCAATGGGACGCACGGCGCAGCCCGGGCAAAATTCGCCTTCGTAAAACCAGAACGATTTGACGGCGTTGCCAAATTGCGCCTTCCCCTGTTTGAACATGGCCTCCAACAGAGCGTCGGCGGCGGACTTGGTTTCATCCGCCGAACTGTTGTGCCGATGTGATCTTGGTTTCATGGTTGAACCTCCTTGTAAACAGAATCAGCGAAATGGATTCGAGATTTTACCAACCGCCAGAATAACGATTCTTTGGTAAGCGCGCCTTTGCTATTTCAGCACATCCGCCAATAACCCGCTCAGGTCCACGGGGATGAAGGCCGACTCCTGTCCGTCCAATTTTCCAACAAAAAGCAGTCCCGCACACTTCAATCGTCCGGGAATTGATTCGGGATCGTGATAATTCCACCAGGGGGACTCATCCATGTCGTCACCGAACTGTTCGATGAACTCTTTCCACGGACGCGAGCCGCCTTCCGCGAGAATCCATTTCAAAGCCTCGCGTTCCTTCTCGTTGAGTTTCGTGATGGCTTCTTTCAAATGTTCCGCATTCAGGATGCGCGCCGCCAGGCCTGCGACTATCTCCGCCTTTTTCCCCTTGGAGGTTGTGTCTAAAAAGCGGGAAGTGCCAATGAGGTTGTCTTTCGACAATAAAGAGAGGCAGGCTTCCAGTCCCATTTGAGGCAAAAGCGCGGCGTTGAGCATCTTGCGGTGGTAGCGGTTGGCGCTTTGTTTCTGATAGTTACGGAAAAAGCCGAAGGAATTGGAGAATTCTTCCGCCTTTTCGAGCATTTCCTGAAAATGTCGCAGCAACGGACTATCGGGTTGAAAGCGACTGGCATTCTCGAAATGGCGGCGCGCCATCTCGATATCGTTGTCGTCCAAAGCGATTACCATGTGAGCCAGGGACGCGACTGCGGCCGTGTTAGATGCGATGACTTTGGCCTGGTTGACTTTCATCAGGTGATCCAACGCGGCTTCCTTGTTGCCACGTTGCGCCTCCAACAAGCCGAGATTGGCAAAACCGAAGGTGTAGTTTGGATCCGCTTCGACGGAACGCCGCATCATTGCTTCGCCCTCTTCCCTTTGTCCATGTTGATTGAGCAGGACGCCGAGATTGAAGATTGCCATCGCGCAGGTCGGATCATCCTTGACGGCGCGGCGCAGGAACACGATGCCCTCCTGCGGGTTTTTTGCGCGGCGGCTTTTCTCAATCAGGTCGGAGGTTTGGGGTTTGAGTTCGTATTCTACCTCCCCGATCTGCTGGGAAAACATCTGAACGTCGTGCCATACGCCCTTTTCAGCATCCCAAAAATGGATAGGCGCTTCCGGGGAATAGCGACCCGCGTTCGTCAGCAACATGACCGCTTCCATGCGGCTTTCATTGTCGCCGCTATCGCCTAGGGCGAAGCGCAGGATCTCGGCATCGGCCTCGGGCTTGTTCAACATCGCCAGCGTGCTGGCGCCTGCTGTGGATATATCCTCGATCCACACCATCCGTTTGAATGCCTGCAAAGCGGACGGATACTTTTCGAGGAATGCGTCTATCTTGCGCTGTTGTTCCGCGGTAGGCCGGTTGTCCTCCACCTTTTTCGCGATCCTCGTCCATTCCTCGATGATCCGATCGGATAGGAGCAATTCCATCCCGGGAAACATGGGGGGCCAGAGTAATTTCGTCTCTCCAGACTTGACGGCATGGTTTACTTTTTCGAGAGTAGTTTCCCTTTTTTCCGAGGCATCCTGAATCCCGCGCTCCAATAGTTTTTTCGCCTCTTTGAGATGGCCTAGGCGCGCCGCCGCGACTCCCAGACATTGCCAGGAATAATCCAGCAACGCAGTCCGCGACTTGCGGATGAAGCGCTGTGCTAGTTCCCAAAGAGGCTCGCTATCTTCGATCATTGCCAGAGTGGAGATGGCAACATCAATTTCGTGGGTCTTTTCTTCCATGGCGGGAACCAACTCGAAGAGACGCCGCGCATACTCGCGCGACTTTTCCTCCTGCCCCAATCCCAGCTGGAAAATGGCGGCATTTTTCAAGCCATGAACATTTTCAGGATCGGCCGCCAGTACTTTTTCGGCTTCGGCAATTGCATCCTTGCGCCTGCCCAACAGATTGAGGACATAAGCAAGGTTGTTGCGCGGCGCGTTCCAGTGCGGAGCAGATTCGAGCGCTTTTCTCGTTTGATGTTCCACTTCTAAATAATTATGCTCCAGAAGTTCCATCTGCGATTGCTCGTTGTGCCAGGTGGCCTGCTCAACGGCTTGAAATGGCAAATCCAATTTGGCCGCGAGGGTTTGGATCATGTTGGATGCGGCTGTCACGAATGTTTTCATCAGAGCTTTACCCTCGTCATCCAAATCAAACGATGCAAGCGCTTTTCGAGTCGTTTGGAGGGTGTGACCAGGCCATTCGTATTGCAGATACCATGAGGCTAACGATGGGTAAAGCGGGAAAAAGCCCGGCTGTTTTCTTTCCAATTCGCGCAAAAGCCTGCCTGCGGTGTCCCTGTCGCCGTACTCCATGAGCAGGGAGGCGCGCAATGATATGTATTCCGGCGTGCGTTGGAGCCAGGCGAGGGTAGAATCCATTTGCTCAAGCGCCTGTTCCAATTTTCCCTCTTCGGCCAGGGTGTAGATCGGTATGAGCGCATCCAGCGCGGAAGATTGCTTTTCAGGACGAATGACAGGATGAACTTTGGAAGGCGTGGAAATGGGAAATGTGGAGCGAGTTGATGAGTGTCGGTGGCGACGGAACATAAGCACCTCGAAAATAGGACTACTATTACTACGATTTTACCAATCGCCAAAACAAGATTCCCGCCAGCAGGGACATGGCCGCGCCAAACGCGAACGGAGCGGACGCGCCGAAGCCTGTCCACGAGCCGAGTCCCTGCCAGAGCAGACCGGCGAACAGCGAAGCGGGCAACGCGGTCAGCCCGACAGCCGCGGCGTAGAGACCGTAGGCGGTGCCGCGCTGGGACTCGGGGACGAGGTCCGCGATCAGGGCTTTGGCTACGCCCTCGGTCGCGGCATAGTAGATGCCGTACAGCCCGAACAACATCCACACCTGCCAGCCTGTCTGCGAGAGGGCAAAGCCGAGGTAGACCAGTCCGTAGGCCAGCCAACCAAAAAGAATAAGTCGTCGTCGGCCGATCTTATCGGAGAGAGCGCCGAGGGGACCCGCGAGAATCGCGTAGACGAAGTTGAAGGTCATCACCATGAGCATGACTTGCAGGACATTCAGTCCGCGCTCCTGGCCGCGCAGGACGATGAACGCGTCGGAGGAGTTGCCAAGGGTGAAGAGCACAACGATGACGAGGAAGGTTTTGAAACGGCTATCGAATCCCTTGAGGGAAAGAGTCGGTTTGGCGGATGGATTGGATTTTGCAACATCTCGCGCGCCGAGGGCGAGGACGATCACCGCCAGCACCGCGGGGATGACACTGACGAGGATCGCAAGTTGAAACGTGGAGCGCGTCAGGAATTCCGCCTGGGACTGGGTCAACCAAACGATAACGGCGGCCAGCCCAAGTCCGAGGAAGGCTCCGAGCGTGTCGCCGGCGCGGTGAAATCCGAAGGCGAGTCCGCGCTGACTCGGGTCAATCGAGTCGGCTACGAGCGCGTCGCGCGGCGCGGTGCGAATCCCCTTGCCGACGCGGTCTGCAAAACGGACGCCGAGCACCCAGCCCCAGGCGTTGGCGATGTAGAGGAACGGCTTGGCGATGGTGGAGAGCGCGTAGCCCGCCACGGTGAGCCATTTGCGTTTGCCGAGTTTGTCGGAGAGCGCGCCCGAATAAATTTTGAGCAGGCTGGCGGTGGTTTCCGCGACGCCGTCAATGAGACCGATGACCGCGGTGCGGACGCCGAGTACGTTGGCGAGGAAGAGCGGGATGAGGTAGACGATCATCTCGGAGGAGATGTCGGTGAGCAGGGAGGTGGCGGTGACGACCCAAACGTTACGGGGAAGTTTTTTTATGTTCTGTGATGCGCTCATGTTTCCCTTTCGATGTCGTCATTGCGAGCGTTCGTCCCTGGCACTGCCCGCCAGGGCAAGTGTGCGAAGCAATCCCCTCCACGATGCGGAGATTGCTTCGCCGCTCGCCCTTCGACTGCGCCGTGAGTACACGGCTCCGCTCAGGACGGCGGCTCGCAATGACGAGATACTATTCTTCCCCATCGTCGCTGATCGCGCCAGGTTGTTCCACGCGGATCACGTCGCCATGAACATTGATGATGATCTTGAATCCCAACATGCCGAGGTAGGCGCGCGCGTCTTCGGGCAGTCCCACCTGCAACATGTTGTCGAACTGCTTGTCCATGTTTTTGAGTTGGGTGGCAATGGCGGCGACGCTGAAGAGATCGTCCTGGCCGAGCATTTTGGCGGCTTGCTCGCTGACGAGATTTTCACTGCCCTTGATGAGTTCCTGCATCTGCGATAGCACGGCGCGGTCCACCTGCTCGGAGGGGATGTGACGGCGGAAACCCGCGTCGTCCACCACGTAGCAGGGTTCGTCGCCGACGTAGGCGGTTTCGGCGGGGCGGTTGGATTCATCGAAGACGAGGCCGGTAAAGAGTTGTTTTTTCATGGTCACCATTTTCACCCGTCATTGCGAGCGTTCGCCGCGAAGCAATCTCCTCGCAACAGGGGATTGCTTCGAGCGTCATCCTTCGACTTCGCTACGCTTCGCTCAGGACGACGCTCTCGCAATGACGGACACAGGGGTAAATTTAATTACTTTGTTTTCCTTCAATCGTGGCCAGCAAGATGCCCGCGGCAATGCCGAGGCGGCGATCCAACGTGCGCGCGGGATCCATGCTGAAATCGAGGTCGAGTTCGTAGCGGAAGAGGTTGAAGCGCTGGCGCAGGTCGGCCACGCGCACATCGCCGAAGGTCAGGTCGTAGTTTTGCGGCAGGAGCGATCCGAGCAGGAAGCGGCGGAGCAGTGCCAGCCCCATCGTGTCTTCGAAGAGCAGGCCGCGCAACTGATCGTTCGCGTCGAGCACTTCCCACTCGTCGCGCAGGAGCGACGCCAGTCCCTTGCGCCGCAGGACGCCGACCTTCTCGCCGGTGAGGCTGTCCATCACATCGTAGGCCGCGGAAAAGTCAATGATCTGGCGCGCCTTGATGGTCAACACTTCCTGCGTCTTGCTCTCGTCCGAATACACGCGGATGTCCTCGCGCAGGCGGAACATTTTCTGCTCGCTGTACAAAACGAGATTCTCGGATGGATCATAGACGCGGAACTTTCCCGCCAGCGCGAAGACCTGGCGTTTGAGCAAATACTGGTTGTGCTGAAATGCGAATTGCATGGGGACTCCTTTTTGGGGCAGTGCGTCGCACCATCTTAAGTCTGAGAGACATGGACTCTCGTACCCGTTTTGGGCAAGTGGACATAATCCGATTCAGGCGGGACCGTGGGGCTGGTCCAGCGATAAAGGAATTTCGCGGCGCTGTTGGTGAGGTTCACGCACCCGTGACTGCGCGGCTTGCCGAAGTCGTTATGCCAGTACGTGCCGTGAAAGGCGACGCCCGTGCCGGTGAAGAAACTGCACCACGGAACGCCGGGCAGGTCGTAGAGGTTCTTTTTGGGGTCGCCGTCATTCGTCATGTGGACGGACGGCCCTTTGTGATAGGTTTCGAATTTTCCGGTGGGAGTCTGGCTGCGGCCCGCGCCGCTGGCGCAACGCGTCCGCAGGACGAGGCGGTCGTCTTCAAAGGCCATGACGTACTGCGATGTCAAATCCACGTAGATGGTTTTTAGGGCGTCGGGAACGTCCGTGGATAGCGCGGCCAGCTCCTCGTCCGGCACGAGGCGGACGTGTTCGGCCGCCAGGTAAAAGAATTGTTTCAGGTGGTCGTCGTAGATGCGATACCAGACACTCCCGTCCGTCTGATTTGTTTTGATGTCAGTGATCCAGTGAGTCGTCCCGTAGAAAACGCGGTAAGCGCGGTCTGCGTAGATGTTGTAGCCGTGGCGCGAGTCCGAGAACGGGACGGTGATCTCGCCGAGCACCTGTTTGCGCTTCAACTCGGTGACGGGTTTTTGCAACTGCGTGTGGACGGGCTGGATCTCGCCCGAATGAACGTAGCCCTCCGCCAGCCGGTACCAGATGCGGTTGTACGTGCCTTCGCTCGTCAGTTGGGATTGGATGTCCACCACCTGATCTTTGCCGATGAGTTTGATCTGTTTGGACTTGAACGAAGCCGACTCGTAAAGCGGCACGCCGCTGATGGTGGTGCGTCCCTGAAAACTGACGGGAGATTCGGCGAGAACCTTGTCGAGACGCAGTTCTGCGAGCGCAAGGGACAAAAATCCTGCGGCGCTCAGTTTTAGGAATTCGCGGCGGGTGAGGGGCATGGGGAGTATTTTATCACTGCAACCCATTCCCGAAATCCATTGACGCGGTTTAGGTTTGTGCATACAATGTAATCACTTATTCCAGAAAAGAGGTTGTATGAATATCATCCGAACACAGATTGTCAAGATTGGCAACTCGCGCGGCATCCGCATTCCAAAACTGATGATTGACCAGACGGGGTTGGATAGTGAAGTGGAGATCGCAGTGGAGCGCGGGCGGCTGGTCATTCGTCCCGTGTTACGCCCACGCGGAGATTGGGAAGCCCGCTTCGTTGAAATGTCCGCCAATGGCGATGACGCATTGCTCGACGCGCCTATTTCAACTCAGTGGGATAATGAGGAATGGGAATGGTAGCCAAACGTTTTGATGTTTATCTGGTCAATCTCGACCCAACCATCGGACACGAGATCAAGAAAACGCGCCCCTGCCTGGTCGTCTCCCCCGATGAAATGAACCGCCATATTGGAACGGTGATCGTCGCGCCAATGACAACGAAAGGCCATGACTATCCCAGCCGCGTGGCCTGCCGCTTTCAAGGCAAGGATGGACAGGTTGTGCTCGACCAAATCCGCACCGTGGATAAGGCGCGGCTGGTGAAACGGCTGGGACAGGTCAGCGCCTCCGCGCAGAAGCAGGTGTTGGAAATTTTGGCAGAGATGTTCGCGGAGTAAGAAGTTCAGTAGTTTGCCATAGTTCGGAGACACACATGCTTCCCATTTCCGCAACCGTTGACTGGCGCGCCGCTCACCCCGGCGCAGTGATCGGACTGCTCGAACTTTTGGGCGTGGATAATTCCCATCCCTCTGCCAAATTGGATGAACAAAAACGCGAGACCGAAGCGCGTTTACGCGAACGCTATCAGGGATTTGTGCGTGCGGATTTCCTGTCCCTACCCGTGATGGCGGCCTACCAGAAATATTACAAACGCTTCACCAAGACTTACCACGTTCTGCTTCAACTTGAGTCGCTTGTATTGAAAGGGAAGTCTCTGCCGGATGTGTCCCCGCTGGTGGATGCGAACTTCACCGCCGAAGTGGACACGCTGGTGTTGACCGCCGGTCACGATGTTGCGAAGTTGCAGGGACCGGTTTGCATGGATGTTTCGCGCGCGGGAGACCAGATCATCCGCATGAACGGCGCGCCCAAACTCATAGACGCGGGCGACATGGTCATGCGCGATGCCAGCGGCGTGGTCTGCTCAATCATCTACGGGCAGGACAACGTCTCGCCGATCTCGTCCGCAACAACACATGTGCTTTATGTGGCCTACGCGCCGGTGGGAGTCCCTGCCGAGGCAGTGGAGGATCATCTGCGGAAGATCGAGGAGAATATGCGGCTGTCTTGTCCCGCCGCGGTGGTGGAACAGCATCGGTTGCTAGCTGCAATGTGACAGTCACTTTCGCGAAGCACCCCGTAGGGCCGAAGTGACTGTCACATTGCACACTTCGAGCAAGCAACGCAACGCGGGGAATGACTCCACGTAGATGATGTTCAGAACGCAGTACAATACCACGATAATTTGCCTCACGCTTAACTGGAGCCATCCATGAACCATTCCCCCGCCATCGAAGTCCTCGATCTGCACCGTTCCTTCGGCGAAAACAAAGCCGTGCAGGGGGTCAGTTTTGATGTGCAACAGGGCGAAATTTTCAGCCTGCTCGGTCCGAACGGCGCGGGCAAGACGACCACCATTTCTATGCTGTCCTGCCTCCTGCGTCCCGATGAAGGCGATGCGCGCGTGATGGGACACTCCATCCGCACCCAGCAGAACGGAGTCAAGTCGGTGCTGGGCGTCGTGCCACAGGACCTCGCGTTGTACGAAGACCTGACCGCCCGCGAGAACCTGACCTTCTGGGGCAAGATGTACGGACTGCGCGGCTCGGCGCTCAAAACCCGCGTGGACGAGGTGCTGGATGTCATCGGCCTGCGCGACCGCGCCAAAGAGCGCGTGGGCAAATATTCAGGCGGGATGAAGCGCCGCGTCAACATCGGCGTGGCGCTTTTGCACAAACCCAAAGTCATTTACATGGACGAGCCGACCGTCGGCATTGACCCGCAGTCGCGGCGCAACATCCTCGACAGTGTGGTGACGTTGAAGAACCAGGGCATGACCGTGCTCTACACCACGCACTACATGGAAGAGGCGCAGGAACTCTCCGACCACATCGCCATCATGGATCACGGCAAGATGATCGCCAGCGGCACGAACGAGGAACTTGTCAAGCTGGTGGGCGGACAGACGCGCATTGACCTGACCCTGAACGCGAACGCGGGAAGCGTCATGCCCGCCTGGCGGATGGTCAAGGGCGTCGAGCAAGTCACTGCCGAGGAGGACAAAATCAGCGTGGTGGTGACAGACAGCAACCTCGTCTTGCCGCATCTGTTCGAGTCCGCAACGCACCTCTCTGCGCGCATCACGTCCGTGGAAATCCGCGAGCCGAATCTGGAAGCCGTGTTTTTGCATCTCACCGGCCGCGCGCTGCGCGATTAATTCCGTCATTGCGAGGAGGGTGCACTTCCCGACGAAGCAATCTCCGCGCCAACGAGGAGATTGCTTCGGGCGAGTACGCCCTCGCAATGACGAAAGCTAACGAGAAACCATGAAAGCCTTCGACATCGCCTTCAACGACATGACCCGCTCCTTCCGCAGTTTTTTCGCGGTCATCTTCATGTTCGTCGTGCCCCTGCTCGTGACGGGCATGTTCTATTTCATGTTCGGCAACATCGCTGATAACGGCGAGTTCAACCTGCCGCGCACCAAAGTAATCGTCGCCAATCTCGATGAAGGCGGCCCCAAATTCAATATCAACACGAAGAACATTCCCGGCGGCAAGGATGCCAGGACGATGGGCGAATTAATCGTTAGCATCCTCCAAAGTGACCAGATGGCGGACCTGGTCGAGGTCACGCGCGCTGCGGACGCCGAAGCGGCGCGCGCCGCCGTGGACGGTCAGTCTGCCGAAGTCGCCATCGTCATCCCGAAAGATTTCTCGGAGCAGTTCGCGGACATGGAGGGGGAGGCCGTGATCGAGTTCTACCAGGACCCGACGCTGACGATCGGGCCGGGCATCATCCACGCCATCCTCAACCGCTTCATGGACGGGATGGCGGGCGTGAAGATCG
Organism: uncultured Anaerolineaceae bacterium; assembly: GCA_964371065.1. Lineage (GTDB taxonomy): Bacteria > Chloroflexota > Anaerolineae > Anaerolineales > Villigracilaceae > Denitrolinea. The sequence continues at coordinate 11,102 of CAYJLS010000046.1, forward strand.
CGGTCAACGTTTTCCTCGATGAGGCAACCCCGGAGGAGCAGTACCTCGCGGGCGAGGTCGTCCAGCGTTATTTGAAGATCTCGCTGGCGGAGGCCGACGACATCGAAGGCGAACTGCTCGACGTGCGCGCCCCGGCTAACGATCCGGGAGATGCGTCCGCGAAAAGCGAAAACCTTCTGCTCCGCATGATCAGTCCCATCATGGGCGGGATGATGATCTTTTACGCGTTCTTTACCGGCACGTCCACCGCGCAAAGCATTCTCAAGGAAGAGGAGGAGCGCACCCTGCCGCGCCTGTTCACCACGCCGACTTCGCAGGCGACCATCCTGAGCGGCAAGTTCATGTCTGTTTTCCTGACCGTGTCCGTGCAGGTGACGGTCCTGCTCACCGCCGCGTGGTTAATCTTTGGGATCGAGTGGGGCGAAATCCCGTCCGTGACGCTGGCGGCCCTCGGAATTGTGTTCAGCGCCTCGACGATGGGTATCTTCATCAACTCCTTTCTCAAGAACAGCAAACAAGGCGGCGTCATCTTTGGCGGCGTGCTGACCGTCACCGGCATGGTCGGCATGATCAGCGTCTTCGCCATGGGTTCGCCATACGCGACGCAATTCGGCGACACGGTCTCGTTGCTGGTTCCGCAAGGCTGGGCGATCCGCGGCCTGATGCAAGCCATGAACGGCGATCCGTTTTCCAGCATGGTAACGACCACACTGGTCCTGCTCGCATGGAGCGCGGCCTTCTTCATCATCGGTGTGATGCGCTTCAACCGGCGATATGCGTAACATCCATCGTCATTGCGAGGAGGGCGTTCTTCCCGACGAAGCAATCCCCGCGAACCACGAGATTGCTTCGCAACGAACGCTCGCAATGACGGGACGATAAGAGTATTTTAAATCAAAGTATTCAAAATCCCTTGCCGCGAATTCCGCGAATTTTCGCAAATGGATTTAAAAAATTCGCGTGAATTCGTGAAATTCGTGGCTGAGAACTGAGAACACCATGATCCGTATCCTCGACATCACTTTCAAAGACCTTCTGCAACTGACGCGCGACTTCAAGACCTTCATGTTCCTGCTCCTCATGCCGATCCTGTTCACCTTTTTGTTCGGCTATGCTTTCGGCGGGTTCGGCGGCGGTGAATCGGACTCGCGCCTGCCGGTCGGTTATCTATCCCAGGACGATAACTGGGTGACTGACAAGTTGCGCGACCTGCTGGCAAAGTCGGAAGTCATCCGCCTGGACGAAAAACCATCCCGCTCTTCCTCGGACCTCGAGAGGCTGGTCGCGGACGGGGACCTGGCCGCGGCTGTCATCGTCCCTGACGGATACGGCCGCGCCCTCCTGAGGGACGAGACCACCCGCCTGATCGTCTACGCCGACACCGGCTCCACCGCCTGGACGACCATCGAAGCGGAGATTCTGGCCTCCATCAGCCGCGTAGACAGCGGTGTCCGCACCGCGACCATCCTGGAGGATCTCATCGGCGACCGCGCCCCGTTCCGTTACGCCTTCGATCAGACCATCGCGGCGTGGGAGAACCCGCCCATTAAAGTGACGGAGACTACCAGCACGGCCATCCAAAAAGCGGACAATCAGAACGCGGGCCTGGCGCACACCGCACCGGGCATGATGCTTCAATTCGCCATCGCCGGTTTGTTGACCGCCGCGCAGATCATTGTCACCGAACGCAAGTCTCGCACGCTGCAACGCCTGCTCACCACCTCCGCGCGCCGCATCCATATTTTGCTCGGTCACTACCTGGCGATCTTCAGCCTGATCTTCACCCAGTTTATGATCCTGATCGCGTTCGGACAGTTCATCCTCAAAGTGGACTATCTGCGCGTCCCCGCCGCGACCCTGCTGGTGGCATTCTGCGCGGCCTTGTGTATTGCGGCGCTGGGACTGTTGATCGGCGTCCTGGCGCGCACCGAGGAACAGGCCATCGCCTTCTCGCTCATTCCGATGTTCGTGCTGTCGGGTTTGGGCGGCGCGTGGGTGCCGCTGGAAGTGACGGGCGCGACCTTCCAGGCCATCGGTCACCTCTCGCCTGTAGCCTGGGCGATGGACGGATTCAAAAACGTCATCGTGCGCGGCTTGGGGATGGAGTCGGTCCTCGTCCCTGCCGCGGCGCTGGCGGGGTACGCGGTTTTGTTTTTCGCCCTTGCCGCGTGGAGGCTGAGCGCGGCGGAGGAGAGGTGAGCGTTTGGGCAGTGCGAGGTGATCAGGACAGAATTGTTATCCAAAAAGTGTTAAAATATCAGCGTGAAAATCTACCTTGATTCATGCGCCATTCAAAGGCCGCTCGATACTCCGAGTCAAGTTCGGATTGTCCTGGAGGCAGAAGCCGTTCTTGGAATTATCGCTTTTTGTGATACCGGACAGGCTGAATTACTTTCATCGGAAGCCCTGCTTTATGAAGGCGAACAAAATTCATTGTCGATACGCAGGGAACATACACTCGCTGTCTTGTCCAAAGCAAAGAATGTCATTAATGTCACTGAAAAAGAAAAAATGCGAGCGGCAAATTTGATGACATTTGGCATTAAGCCGCTTGACGCACTTCATGTTGCTTTGGCAGAAACAGGCAACGCCGATTATTTCTGCACCTGCGATGACCGATTACTGCGAAACGCTAAGCGAGTGAAGGATTTACTGGTAAAGATTGTAAATCCTGTTGACCTGGTTCAGGAGATTGAAAAATGATTACTGAAATGAGACCGCTCATTGAAATCAACCAGCAGGCAATCAGCCTGTTGTATAAAGAATTGGGCGTGGTGGAAGCGGTTCGCTTCCTCAAACAATTTACGCAAGGATATGGGAATTACACGCAAGAGCGGGAAGCGCTATTCGGCAACAAATCCCTTGATGAAATTGTGAGTGAAATCGAAAAGCGGCGCAAGCCTGCATAAAAAATCGTGAGCGCAGGCCTGAACTTTAGGCTTGCGCTTTTTCTTATGGCAAAGGTTCTGACAGGCAAGAACATCAGCGTGCGCGACTTCGTGTTCGAGTCGTTCCTCGTCCTTGCCGCGGCGCTGGCGGGATATGCGGTAGTGTTTTTCGCCCTGTCCGCGTGGAGGCTGAGCGCGGCGGATGAGAGGTGACAGCCTGCCAAATTATGGTTTATCTATTCCCAAGCGATATCCCGTTTCGATGGCGAATCCCAATCCCACCCACCAGTGCCTACCACCAGTGCCTACTAACTCAATCCGATTAGATAAATGAACTTGGAGGATAATAATGAGAACATTCATAACTTGGTCTGGCCAGTTAAGCCACGGTGTCGCACTTGAGCTTAAGGAGTTCCTGCGATTGGTTTTCCCTACCGTTGACGCGTTCGTCTCGTCGGAAGATATTCGCAAAGGCGAGCAGTGGAGAGCCGCTGTTACTGATGCTCTCGCACAATCTCAAAGGGGTATCATTTGCCTGACGACAGAAAACTACAATCAACCGTGGGTGTTATTCGAGGCAGGCGTCCTTACGAAAGCGCTTCAGCGCCCAGTTGTATACACTGTTCTCATCGACGATCTTGAACCAAGCACACTTGAGGGAAATCCGTTATCCCAATTCCAACACACTCGGATGGAATATACTGACATGCGTCGCCTCCTAAAACAGATAAATCAGGAAATTGAAGAAGGTTGCCGAACAGATGCCGACTTGGACAACTTGTTTGGCAAATTTTGGCCTGACATGGAGAAATCTGTTTCTAAGCTGGTTCTGGCCTCTCCCAAAAAGGTTATCCGGATAACAGACCTTGCGAAAGAATCGGCTATCATCGCAGGTAAAGTCTTTCGCAATGCAGTTATACAAGGCCCAGCGATACTCGCTATACTAGAAGGAAACACTTTCATATCATGCAGTTTTGAGAGTTCAACTATCCCGGATGCCATATTGTGGACTCCACTTAATCCTGACTTGACAATCGGTGCAATTGGCTTGTCCAGATGTAGATTTGAGAACTGCGAGTTCAGGGGAATTGGCCTGACAGGTGGACCTGAAGTAATTGCTGAGATCCGAAAGATATCTTCTCAGGGACAGGCTATGATCGCATCACCCAACAAACATATCAAACCGAAGAGCAACCGTACATAAGAGTTACTGTTTTTCGGAAGGTTGGTTCGGTGCAGTTGCAAGCCGCTTTTCGAGAGTGTTAGTCTGTAATCAAAATCCTACAGCTGGAAACTTTAGTTCTATTATTTCCCCGCCAGTTCCACCACGAACATTTCCAGCGCCATGTCGAGAGGCATGGCGCTCGTCTTTGCGGCCTCGTCCATTTTGAGCAGGCGTCGGTAAATGGATTCCAGCGTCCGCATCGTGAAGCGCCCCGCCTGCTGGAAAACCTTCCCCGCCACGAACGGATGCACGCCCAGCGCCTCCTGCACATCCTGCACCATGCCGCGCGCCTCCACGATCTCGCGCGCCTGGATCAGCAACCGGAACTGCCGGATGATCATCGGGAAGATGGCGAACGCGTCCTGGTCTTCGAGCATTTTTCGCAACATGGATTGGGACTTCTGACCGTTCCCCGCCGCGAGACTGTCCACGAAGGCGAAGATATCCACCTCGGCTGTAGACACGCAAACCGCCGCCACATCCTGGACCTCGACCTGCCGCGCCCAATTGACGTAAGCCAACACCTTGGCGATTTCCTGCGCCGCCTGACGCGTGTCCGCGCCGACCAACTCGGACAGTTTCCCCGCCGCCTCCGAAGAAATTTTCCCACCCTGCCGCTTCATCTCGTTGACGATCCAGCCGGTCATGTCGCGCGCTTTGGGAGCCATCATCGCTTCAGCCTTGGCGGATTCGTTTTTCGCCGCCCACTTCACCAGCCAGTGCTTCTCCGCTTCCTTCGCTTCGACAGTCTCGTGCATCACGAGCAGAGTCGTCGGCGGGACGTTGCCGAGGAACGCGGTGAATTTCTTGCGCGGCTCGCCCGCCGTAAATTTCTGGGACGGGTTGGCGAGGATGACCAGCCGCTTATCGGAGAGGAACGGCATCGAGTTGACCGCGTTGTTCAGGTCTTCATCGTTCGTCAGCCGCGCTTCGAGGCGCGAGGTGTTCATGCCATCCTTGTCGGTCTTGGATGCGATCTCCGAGATGCGACGCGAGATGGCGAATTCGTCTGTGCCGTAGAGGAAGAGGATGGGCATGGGAAAAGATGAAAGAAGAAAGATGAAAGATGAAAGATGAAATTGCTCTCAACCCCGAAGGGGTGGCATGGGATTTGGCGAAATCATGCCATCTGTTTCGACAAGCTCAACACACCGCCTTCGGGATTACTTGCGATTCAATTTTTCGTTATCACGCGATGGACGCCTTTGCGAATAAAACGGATTTCTGCGATCTGCAAATTACCAAGTTCCGCTTCGGTGGTGATGTGTTGCTGGAGCGCGGGTCCCAGCGGACGCGCGAGGGAGAATCCGATGGCGGCGAAGGCCAACGCGAGCGGGAGGAGAGCGAGTCGCCCGAGGGTGGATTTGCGTCCTCGAAGCGGGATCCAGGCAAAGGTCGCCGCGAGAAGCGTGGAGGTGGCGAGGTTCGTCCCACAGCCAGGATGAATCGCCAGTCCGCTTTCGCCCGCGTTGAGTCGCATGTGGGCTTCGTCCGCGGCGGCGCGCAGGTCGTCGAGGGTCACGTCGCCGAGGATGAAATAGCCGGTCGGGTTGGAATGTCCCGCGAGCGGACTGTTGTGATTGCGCGCCAGCATGTGGAGCGTGGCGTGTTCGAGCGCGTGGTTGCGCCGGGTTTCGAGGATGAGGGGAAGGTCGAGGAGCATGGGGCGATTATACCCCTGTGATTTGCAGAATATGACCGCGCCATTCTGATTGGGTAATTCTACACAAACTCTAATGGAAATCTACAGAAAACTACATTGATTCATTCTGCCAAAACGCAGAAAATAGCCGCATATTCCAAGCTCAATTTCCGGGAAGGTGACCATGTCTGACCAGACTCGCAAAAACGATAAAACCCACATGCCATCAAAATCTTTATTTTTCGAGAAAGTTGTTCCTGCCTTGTTGATCCTGATGGGAGTCATCACCGTTGCCTTGCTCCTGTTCGCTGCGGGCGTCCTGCTTGGCATCGTGCATTTCTAATTTCAATCGGAGAAAAATAGTATGTCCATCAACCAAATCCTGCCGTTCTTTTCGACGGCCCTCATGCTGGGGTTCACGGTCTACGTGCTCCAACGTTACGTTGTTCGACGCCAGCCCCATTTTTTGTTCTGGGGAATCGGCTTGGCGATGTTCGGCGCTGGCAGTTTCGCCGAAGCCTACCTTGCCCTCTCCTGGAATAGGTGGGTGTTCTTCGTGTGGTATCTATTTGGTGCGGCGTTGAACGCGGCCTGGATCGGACACGGCACGCTGTACCTGCTCAACCGCAAGAAATGGGTTCACGTTGTGACGGCTCTACTGGTGGCGGGCAGTTTGTTTGCTGGCTATCTCATGTTGCAGGTGATGCCAAAGCTGGATACGGCCGTCTTCACGACCGACAAGCCGGTCAGTGAGCAATACGGGACGAAGGCGCTTCAACCCGGTGAGACCGCTCCTGCCGGTTCGCAGACGATCACCACCACCTATCGCGGCGAGCAAGTGACCGCGGTGCGCGGCCTCCTGCCGCTCGGTTCGCCCGTGCGCCTGACGACTCCGTTCTTCAACATCTACGGCCTGCTGACGCTGGTGGGCGGCGCGATCTATTCGGCGTTCCTGTTCTGGCGCAAGCGCGTGATGCCCAACCGCGTGATCGGAAACGTGTTGATCGCGGCGGGTGCGTTGTTGATCGGTTCGGCCAGCACGCTGACCCGCCTGGGCTACGGACAGTTCCTGTATCTGGGTGAGTTACTCTCGGCCATCCTGATGTTCGCGGGCTTCCGCTTCGCCGCCCGTCCGCAACCGGAGGAAGTGTCCCAACCTGCCCAGGCTGTTGCCGCTGACTGAATTCTACAATTCGAATCAAAACGTGCCGCGCATCCGAAGATGACGGCACGTTTTTGTTTTAACTGTTCAACAGGAATCTGAAAGTTCTACTTTCTGAACCGGTCAATCCTGAAGTAGAACTTCAGGAATCCTGATCAGCCTAATCTCACTTGCCAGTTTCCAACTTCTGATAAGTCTGCAAAAGGCTGACGAGGATATCGTCTGTGAAGGCGTGCATGCGGTGGAGCATCTCGTCGAAGGGGACGTTGGCTTCGCGATACGCGCTTACCACCGACTCGATCAGCGTACTGCGGAAAAATAAAAATGCCTGCGCGGCCTCCACGTAACTCAGATTGTAGCGGTGGCCGCGTGAGGCGTATTCAAAGCCGACCGCGTGCGCTTCGGAGCTGGCTTCCTGTCCATTGGCCGAGAGATACGCCATCAGTCCCTGAAAAAGCGTGTGCGCGCTCTGGCGATATTGAGCGCGCGCCTGATCGTCCAATTTCTGATACCACGGCTCGGCTTCCAGTTGCCCCTCGGCGATGCGCACGCGCACATTCCGCACGGCGGATTGTATCATGGCATCGGGTTCCAACCCGCCGCGGCGCGAATGCTCGGCCCACAGTTCCACGTCGGCGCGCTTGTAGCGGCGATGCCCGCCCACGGTGCGATGCGCGGGCAGGACGCCTTTGTCGGTCCACAGGCGCACGGTGCTGGGATGCACGCCGATGATGGCGGCGGCGTCTTTGAGGGAGATGTATTCGTTCATGGTTGGATAGTTACGTAGTTTGGTAGTTCCATGTAGTGACGACTGAAGTCGTCCGGGACGAATAAATTCGTCACTACGTGGAGTTAATCTGAGGCGAGGGCGATTTTCTCCGCGAACGAGGGGTCTTCGATTTGTTTGTGGAAGGCGCGGACGTCAATCCGCGAGAGCATCAGGGCGGCAGCGAGCAACATGCCCGCTTCAATCGCGAACACGACGAGGTAGCCGCTCATTCCTTGACCTGTGGCCTGCGTCACCGCATCGCGCGTGACCCCGGCGAGGAGCGTCCCCACCAACCTGCTCAGCGCGTTGGAGAATCCCCACGCGCCGATATACAGTCCGACCATGCCGGGCGCGGTCAGGTCAAACATCAGCGAGAGATTTGCAACGGTGGAGAGTCCCGTGCCGAAGCCGAGCAGGGTCACACCGGTGTAGAAGATGGTTTGCGAACGGCTAAAGCCGCTCACTACAATTACCATGAACCCCGCCAGCGCGCCAAGGTTGCCGACCTGCGCCATCGTCTTCTTTGCGACGCGTCCCTCCAGCGCGCCCGCGATGAGAATCGCGACCAGCACGAACGTGCCCCACATGGAGGTGATGCGCGTCGTCTGCTGGACGGTGAGTCCGAAGGCTTCGGCGGCGAAGGGTTCGAGCAGAACATCCTGCCCGAGAATGGCAGCGAGCAGGAGAAGCAGGTAGACGAAGAAGGTGCGGGCGATGGGGTTGCCGAGGATGGCGTCCGCCATTTGTTTGACGGAGTAGTTGTCAGACGCGGACGGGAGTCCGCGCGAGCGTGGTTCCAGCTTGAAGAGGCCGAGCAGGCCCAAGGTCAGGGCGGAGGCGCCGACCGCGCTAAAGGCGCGCGTCAAGGCCTCGGGCGTGTACGGGTCCACGAGGCGGCTGATGCCGATCGCCGTCAAAATGATGGCGACGATCATCATGAACCACATCGTGGCGATTGTTTTGCCGCGGGATTTTTCGTCCGAGAGTTCGGAGGCGAGGGCGAGATACGAGACGCTGGACAGGTTGAAGCCCATGCCCCACGCGCCGAAAGCCAGGATGCCCATCAGCACGCCGAGGCCGAAATTATTTGCCATCAGGAAGGCCACCTGCGGCGAGACGACTACGCCCGCGACGCAGAGGAGCAAACCGAGGAGAATGTACGGCGTGCGGCGCAGGCCGAAGATGGGGTGGCGGTCGGAGTACGAACCGATGGCGACTTGCAGGGGCGAGAAGAGGTAGGGGAGCGAGGCGAGCGCCGCGACGAGCGTGGCCGAGATGGCCAGTTCGTGGATCATGACGCGGTTGAGCGTGCTGTTGATCGGGACGAGGGTCATCGCGACCGCGACGTGGAGCAGGCCGAGCTGGAGGCGTTTGAGCATGTTTTCCTGTGGCACGTCATTGCGAGCGTTCTTCGCGAAGCAATCCCCTCCTTCGAGGAGACTGCTTCCCGAAGGTCGCAGTGACGGCAAACGAATAAAGCCGATTGTACGGAGGGGAGGCGAAAGGTCAATGTAGATTTTGTAGAATTATATAATATGAGGATGAAAATAATCTGAAAGGATGACAACCCCCACCCCGACCCTCCCCCAAATTCCGAAGAGCATGGAATTTGGGGGAGGGAGCAATTTCACACCTTGAAGATCAAATCCAAATATTTCTTCAGCATGTCACTGACCAACCCGCGCATGGGGATGGTGGAGGCCATGCCGTAGACCGGGGCCATCGTCCCTTTTTCTTCGGGATGCGCCTTCACGTGTTCCACCGCCTCGCGCAGGTCGGCGACGAATCGTTCCGCGACGCCGGGCTGGGTATGCCGCAACGTGACGCATAGATGCACGCAGGTCGGTTTGTGCAGTCCGTTCAGGCTCCACTTTTTGTGGGACATAAAATCGAGCACCTTGTACACGTCAATCGAATCGGATGCGAACGCGACCACGAAAAGCGGATCGCCGAGCACGCGCAGTTCGGGGATTTGGCGAATCCCTTCCTTGACCTGCGCGGCGGTTTCCAAAATCCGTTTGGTCGCGTCGAGGTAGCCCTGTTCGCCGATGGAGGTCAACGCGGCCCAGCAGGCGGCAGACAACGCACCGGGACGACTGCCCGCGAAAGTCGGCGAGAAGTACAGTCCGCCCGGCCAATCGGAGGCGGTGTAATACTGATGATGCAGTAACTCGAAGCCGCGATACAGAACAACGGAGGTGCCCTTCGCGGCGTATCCATATTTGTGCGTGTCCGCAGACATGGAGGTGACTCCCGACAAACGGAAGTCAAACTTCGGGACGGGGTAGCCGAGTCGCTCCGCCCACGGCAGGACGAATCCGCCGAGGCAGGCGTCCGTGTGGAAGCCGATCCCGTGCTCGCGCGCTAACTCGGACAGTTCCGCGATCGGGTCAATCGCGCCGTGCGGGAACGAAGGCGCGGAGCCGACAATGACGACCGTGTTTTTGTTGATGGCTTTCTTGGCGGCGTTCACGTCGGCGCGGAAATTTTCGTCAACGGGAATGTGGACGGTCTTGATGTTGAAATATTGGCTGGCCTTGTCGAACGCAGCGTGTGCGGTGACAGGGACGATCATCTCGGGTTGGGTGATGCCTTTCGTGGCACGCGCCCAATCGCGATAGGTTTTCATCGCGAGCAGGATGCTTTCGGTCCCGCCCGAGGACAGTGTGCCGTGGACATCCTGTCCGTCGCCGCCGAGCATGTGCGTGGTCATCGCAACAATCTCGGCTTCGAATTTCGTGGTGCTAGGCCACACATCCGCGTGGAGGGGGTTGGCCTGCGAGTTGAGCGCGTAGACTTGATTCAGGAACTCGATATGCTCCATGTCCCCGTGATAGACCGCGCCGGAGACGAAGCCATCCTTCCAGGTTTCCTCCTCGTGGTCGCGCATGGCTTCCATATCACGTAAAATTTCTGCGCGGGCGCGTCCTGTGGCGGGGATTTGGGTGAACGCGGCGAATTTCCCTTTGTATGGTTTGACCAAACTTTCCAGGCCATCCATCATCCCGTCATATTCTTTTTCGATTTTCTGGCTGACGCCGGGGATGGCTTTGAGGGTCTTTTCGGCTTGCTTGAAGAAGAGGTCTTTCAAACTCATGGATGGCTCCAATGGTTATGAGCCCGTCATTGCGAGGGCGTACTCGCCCGAAGCAATCTCCGCGCCGTGGGCGGGGATTGCTTCGCAACGAACGCTCGCAATGACGGCAATGACTATGATACGCGATTCAACCGCGCAAAAATCTTTT
>CAYJLS010000046.1:22132-25228 GCA_964371065.1 uncultured Anaerolineaceae bacterium
GCTCGCAATGACGGCAATGACTATGATACGCGATTCAACCGCGCAAAAATCTTTTTGTTGCTTTCATAGATCGCGACGAACTCTGCGAACAACTCATCGTAGAGTTTTCGATTCTCCGGCTGTGGCTGGAATGTCTTCGCGACCGGGACGCGCGAGCCAATCTCCTCGTACCGGAGATAGCCCAGCGCCGCAGAAGCCAGCAACGCCGCGCCGCGCACGTTGACCTCGATGGGGTTCTTCATCTGGCGGATGGGACGATCCATCACGTCCGCATGGATCTGGCACCAAATCTCCGACTTCGCCCCGCCGCCGACCATGTTGACCGCCTCGGCGCGTTTTCCGTTGAACTGCTCAACGTATTTCAATAGCCAGCGCGAGTTGTAGGCCACGCCCTCGAAGACGGCGCGGATCATGTGCTCGCGCGTCGTTTCCAGTGACTGGTTATAGAATCCGCCGCGCACGGAATGGTCGTCCACGGGTGCGCGCTCGCCGTAAAGCCACGGCAGGAAGATGACTCTGCCGCTCCCCGCGGGAGTCCGCGCCGCGATTTGGTCGAAGATTTGATAGGCGTTCTTCGGCTTTTCGCCGCTTGCCAGTTCGTCTTTGTGGAACAGGATGTTGTCGCGCAGGAATTGCAGGCAGACGCCCGCGCATTCCTGCTCGTCGGTGAGCAGGTAGCGGCCGGGGATGCCAGACGGAAGCGCGGCGATGTTGTGGAACAGGTCGGTCTTCTTGAACGGGACGTGACACGTCAGCCAGGAGGAGGTCCCGATGTAAAGATGCGGCTCAAAGTCCCGCACCGCTCCGGACCCGATGGCGGCGGAGTGGATGTCGGGCGAACCCATGATCACCTGGACGTCCTCACGCAGTCCCCAGGCACGCGCCGCGTCAGCGTGGAGAGGGCCGAGGACGGAGTTGGCAGGCTGAAGGTCCGGCAGTTTCGAGCGCTCTATCGTCGAGATTTTGATGAGCGCGTCGTCATACGTCACGTTGGAAACCTTCCGGTTATCCGTCAGCCAATGCACGACGATGGAATTGAACGAGGCGGCGAAGCGACCGGTGAGGCGCAGGCCGATGTAATCCATCGGCTCGAGGAATTTGTAGGCGCGCTGGTAGATTTCGGGATGGACGTGTTTGAGATACAAAATGTGCGCGATGGGATCCTTGCCCGCGTTGCCGGGGATGCCGCCCGTCAGGCGAATCCATTTGATCAACTTCCCCGCCGAGTAGCCCTGGACTTCGAGTCCCCCGCCGCTGATCTGACGGATGTACGGCGCGCCGCGCGCGTCCATCCAGATGATCGCGTTACCCAGCGGATTCCCCGCCTCGTCCACCGCCACCGTCCCGGACCATTGGCCGGTGGAGGCGACCGCGACGATGTCCGCGTTTGGCGCGAGGCCGCGCGCCAGCAGTCGTTTGACGGCTGTGTTGATGGCTCCCCACCATTCGTCCGGGGACTGTTCCGCCCCGCCGTTTTCAAAAAGGAGGAGACGCGTCTCCTCGAATTCACTGCCGAGCATTTCCCCTTGTGTGGAAAACAATGCCACTTTTGGGCCCGACGTACCGAGATCAATTGCGAGAATATATTTGTCTGCCATGCCTGCCTCCCGCGATGATTCTACTACCAAAGAAACAGGCCGCGTTTGGTGAACGCGGCCTGGATTTGCTTTCAATCACTTTTGTTTCTTCAACCACTTTTCAAAAGACTCGGGACTTTCCGTGGATCGTTTCCCAAGCAACAGACCTTCGATCCCGATGTCTTCATCAAGGTCGGGCCAATGAAGTCCAAACCCCGCGCCGCTGATTTGGAAATTGGCGCGCTCTTTCGGTGTCCCGTGCGCAAGGCGCGGATACCAGCCAATCGGAACGGAGACGGTGCGTCCATCCTCCATGTCCACTGACAGCGTATCATTAGTAACCGTGCCCCCAACCGCTCTAGGCAGGGCGAACGTTACCACTGCAGAAAGTGTCCCATTCATTTCGCAATACCTCCAAGTTCTCCGTGGCTATCCTTTCGATGTCGCGTAACTCTTTTCGATTGTAGCCATGGTTTTCGACAAGGGAGACAACAGGATTAAGCCAGAATTTTGCGCTCATGCCTCCGCGATCCACGTGCATGTGACGCGGCTCGCCGCAATCGTAGGAATAAAAGTAGAAGCGATACGGACCGATTCGTAAGGCGGTTGGCATGGTGCTTCCTTATCGTCTGAAAGTCATATATATTATAACCACTTTAATTGGAAACAAAATGGCCTCGTCTCGTGGACACGGCCTATTCACTACTCTCTGTTCTCTACTCTCTACTCCACCTTCCCCGTAATCGTCGCCATCTTCAACTCACCGATTGCCTTCGTGATCTGAATCTCGCGCGGACAGGACATGGTGCAATTGAATATGGTGTGACAGCGCGCCACGCCCGAAGTCTCGCTGACGATTTTCAGGCGTTCCGAGGCGGACTCGTCGCGGCTGTCGAAGATGAAGCGGTGCGCGGTCACCAGCGCGGCGGGACCGAGATAATCGTCGCTGGCCCAGAACGACGGACAGGAGGTGGTGCAGGCCGCACACAGGATGCACTTGGTCGTGTCATCGAAGCGGGCGCGCTGCTCGGGGCTTTGCAGGCGTTCCTTCCCGTCCGCGGGAAGCGGGGAGTCGTTGATGAAATACGGCAGGACCTTCTTGTAGTTGTCAAAGAACGGTTCCATATCCACGATCAAATCTTTGATGACCTTCAAGCCCAGCAACGGCTCGACGGTGATCTTATCACCAACGTCGCGCACCAAAACCTTGCAGGCCAGGTAATTGCGCCCGTTGATGCGCATCGCGTCCGAGCCGCACACGCCGTGCGCGCACGAACGGCGGAAGGATAACGTGCCATCGTGATAGCCCTTCACCTTTTCCAGCAGGTCGAGCACGCGGTCGGTCTCCACGGCTTCGAGGGTGTACGACTCGTAGTGGAAGGCCTTATCCACTTCGGGGTTGTAGCGGAAAATTTTCAATGTTACTTCCATGAATGTCTCCTGCAATTCTGTACACGGATTTCACGGATGTGACGGATGAACACGGAATTTTTTAAATCCGTGAAAATCCAATACCTTC
>CAYJLS010000047.1:0-24814 GCA_964371065.1 uncultured Anaerolineaceae bacterium
CGAGGTCTTGTCCGAGGATGAGCGGAGCGATGAAGTCTTTCAGGATGTGCCAGGCGGTGCCGGTCGTCTCGTAGCAGTAGCCCGGATCTCGGTCCGCGACGCATTCGCCGTAGCCGGTCAGACCGTCAGATTTGAGGGTCACAAGGATACACTCGCGATGGGTGATGCGCCCAAAGGAAGTCTCAAAGGCCGTGACGAGCGGCATACGCAGGTGGGTGAGGGTGAGGGAGTCGAGTTTCATGGCAAGGGTTTTTCCCCACTATTTTCCTCTCCCAGCCGCAAATCGCGCAGGGCATCATCCAGGTTGACGCTTTCCTTCCGCGCGCCCGGAGCGGCGGTTCCGCAATACGGACAGATATTCCACGGCAGTTCCAGCAGGCGCGCACAATGCAGGCAGGGCTTGCGGAGGCGTGTCTGGCAGTTGGGACAGACCTGCCAGTCCTCGCGGACGCGGCGTTCACAGCCCGGACAAAGAGGCTGGTCTTCGAGCGCCTGGAGCAGTGTCTCCTCCTCGAGGGTGTGTTGGTACTCCTCCTCGAGCGTCCGTTGCGGACGGAGGATGAGGTAGACCAGCACGCCCGGAATATTGAGTACCGCCACCAGCAACGCCGAAAGGATTTGCACCAGCGGGTCGCGGGCGCGCCCGCGGATATCGCGATAGGTCCACACCACCAGGCTGACCCACAGCGCGGCCAAAAACGCGCCGCCGAAACCGGTCAACACGAGGGCGAAACTGCTTATAAAACTGGGGTCAATGGACATCTGTCGCTCCTTGTTGGATATTGTGATTGTACCGCGACATTTATGTCGCCCGTGGGTTGCGGCTTGGAAGTCGCGCTACGGCGTCTGGAATTGGAAGTGCCAGTTATCCGCATCCTGTTGCAACGTGGAGGTCACGCCAATCACCTCGTAAAACGTCCGCCCGGGGCGCAGGAAAAGGGGAGCGCCATCCAGCGTGGTCAGGAAGAGCGGCTGGTCCTTGTCGGGCCGCGCCCAGCGGGCGGAAATGACGATCCCGTCGCGGAAAACATAGGCCAGTCCGCCGTCCACCAGGTTGATATTGTAGACTTCATCTTCGGCGTTGAATTTGTTGGCAAACGTATGCGAGACCAGCAGGACAACCACGTTCTGCGCGTTGACCTGCTGGCTGGTGGCCGCGTCCATGAGCGGCGCGTAGGTTTCGGGGATTCCTTCCTCGCTGTTGACAGTGACCGTTTCCTGGAAGCGGAGATATGTTCGCGTTTGCGCGTCGTATTCCCAGTAGTTGTAATCTTCCGGGGAATAAAAAGTGTAAATACGATTGACGTGTGTATCCGATTCCGGGATCAGTTCGCTGAAAAAACCGTTGCGAATGGACTGGCGGGAATTGTTCACACCTTTTTTGGCAATATAGTCAGAAAAACGCGTCGTGTCGAAGTAATTCGTGAGGTGACGCTCGTCGGGCAGGTTGCTCGAATTGGATACGAAGAATGGCGGCCCCACACAGTCCACGCAACCAGGGATCACCAGGTATGGATACAGGTCGGTCTCCTTGAGATAGTTCCACTCACGCGGGTCGGCATAGTTGAAAACCAGAAAGGCCTGGAACATGCGCGCCACGTGTTCATCGAAGAAACGCCCGGAGCGCACCGGGCCGACCTGCTCCGAGTCGTTCCCATAGAAGACGGCGATAAAGCGCGTGTCGCCCCACTCGATGTAATATTCAAAGACCTGGTCCGCGAGCGTCAGTCCATACTGCGGACGGATGGCGCGCGGGTAATTCGATATCTTGATCGCCAGCGGACGCCGCTCGAGCAAGACAGGGTCGGCAGGCGGCAGGCCGGTCAGTGGGTTGATGTCCACCACGAGGTTGAGCGGCGAGGTGTCAGGCAAGGCAGATTCGGATGTGGGCGAAGGAATAACCGCCAACGGCGTGAAATTGGGGGTGGCATCCACGGAGATGCGCGTCGGGACGGGAGATATTTCGGTGGGCAAATTGACTCCACCGATCGGCTGGAACGGAGTCTGGGTGGGGATTCCGTCCGCAGAAACGAAAACAGGCGCGGGGTCGGAGGAGGATGGGGCGCAGGCCGCCACGAGAAACGGGAACAGGCTCAGGAGGCCGATCAGTTTCAGTAAACCACTATTTGATCCAGACCTCCCTACCAACCCGTCATTGCGAGGAGGATGGTCTTCCCGACGAAGCAATCTCCGCGTTGCAAGAGGGGATTGCTTCGCACAGAACGCTCGCAATGACGGGTGAATCGCGCCGCGGCCTGATGTCCAAAAAAAGGTCATGGGGGCGATTGTACAACAATCCCGCATCCCGCGGGGCAAACCTGATAAAATACCCGCACTCTGCAATGTTCATTCTAATTACCGTTCTCTTCCTGTTCGCCACCGCGCTGACGCTGGCGATCTTGCAGGTGACGCGCCCCAACTATCGCTTTGCCTGGCTGGTCGCCGCCGGCGGCTCCTTTCTGGCGTGGATCAGCGTTCTCCTCTGGCAGGCGCGCATGCCGCTTATGCTCGACCTGCCATCCTGGGGATCGCCCGCGTTGTTCGCAGACGCCCCGGCCTTCCTCGCCGACCGGTTCACCTGGCCGTACGCGCTGGCCCTCGCTACGCTGGGACTGGCCGTGATCCTGACGGCGGTGGTGCGCGAGAATTTTCCCGCGCCCCTCCCGTGGGCCGGGACTCTGACGTTGATCGGCCTGGGCCTGCTGGCAATTTTGGCGGATAACCCATTGACCCTGGTGCTGGTTTGGGCGGCCATTGATCTGACGGAACTCATCACACAATTGGTTTCTGTGGAAGGGGAAAACGCCAGCGAGCGCGTGGTGGCGGGATTCGCGGCGCGCCTGCTGGGACTCAGCCTGCTCCTGTGGACCGGACTATCCAGCCTCGCCCGCGGCACGCCGCTCGATTTTAGCGCTCCCCTGCCCGAGGCGGGCGTGTACCTGATCCTTGCCGCCGGTTTGCGTTTGGGCGTTTTGCCCCTGCGCCTTGCCTACCCCACCGAATCGGCGATGCGACGCGAGTTCGGCACCACGGTGCGACTCGTCTCCGCCGCATCCAGCCTCGTGGTTTTGGCGCGCATCCCCGCGCAGGGAATTTCCTCGCCGCTGACGCCCTTCCTGCTCGCGCTGACCGCCGGCGCATGCCTGTACGGCGGCTGGATGTGGATGCGCTCGCCCGACGAATTGACAGGCCGCCCCTATTGGGTGATCGTGCTCGCCTCCCTGGCCATCGCGGCCGCCTTGCGCGGCAACCCCGTCGGTTCGGTGGCCTGGGGCGTGGCGCTCGTCCTGGCAGGCGGCGCGCTGTTCCTCGCCACCATCCAACATAAAATTCTCAACCGCGTCTTGTTGATCGCCGGGCTGTGGGGCATCTCGTCCCTGCCGTTTTCACCCACCGCCAGCGGCTGGGGAAACGGGACCGACCCCTCGTGGATGGTCTGGGTCACATGGCCGTTTTTCCTGACCGCGCAAGCCATGCTCGCGGCGGGATTCATCCGTCATGCCGCGCGGCCCGCCGCCTCGGTCCCGCTCGACGCGCAAATCGCCTGGGCGCGTAACATCTACCCGGTTGGAATCGGACTCCCGCTCGCAACTTTGCTCCTGGTGGGACTCTTCGGCTGGGACGGCGCGCTGACCTTCGGCACGCTCCCCGCGGGACTTGTAGCGGCCGCGCTGACCGGCGCGTTACTCTGGCTGACGCCGCGTCTGCGCTGGCTTAATCCCGTCCGCGCTCACTGGGTGCGCGCGCAGGGAGAACCTTCGCGCCTGGACTTTTTCTACCGTTCCCTGTGGAATCTCTACACCAGCCTCGGACGCCTGAGCAATTCCATCTCCGTCGCGCTCGAAGGCGATGGCGGTATTTTGTGGGCGTTGCTGTTCCTCGTGCTCTTCCTGTCCCTGCTGGCTCCGAGGGTTCCCTGACCATGCCTCTCACCCTCATTTCCTGGATCGTGGTCGGGCTTCTGCTGGTCACTTCCATCGGCCTGCTTCTCAGCCGCGACTGGCGCTGGAGCCTCGGCTTCCTGGCCGCGCAATATCTCGGCATGTTCTGGCTGGTGACGCTGCACTGGCCCTTCGGGCTGGCTTCCGTTAAATTGGTGACGGGCTGGATGGCGTCCGCCACACTGGGCGTCACCCGCCTGGGCATGTCGGAACACGAGCAGGCCGATGAATCCGCCTGGCCGCAGGGACATCCGTTCCGTTTGTTCGCGGCCGCGCTCGTGGTCATCCTCGTCATTGCCGCCACGCCGCAGGTGGAGACCATGATCCCCGGCATCAGCCGCCCCGTCATCGTGGGCGGTCTCCTGCTGGCAGGCATGGGACTGTTGCATCTCGGAATCACTGCCGAGATCCTGCGCATCACCCTCGGCCTGCTGACCGTGATGGCGGGCTTTGAAATCCTGTATGCCACCGTGGAAACCTCCATCCTGCTGGCAGGACTGCTGGCCATCGTCAACCTCGGTCTGGCGCTGGCCGGCGCGTATTTGATGACCGCCGCCCCGCCGGAAGAAGAGGAGGCGGAATGAACGCGCCCATCCTATGGATTTTCCTGCCCCTCGGGCTGGGCGGATTTTCGCTGTTGTTCCGCCGCGAACGCGTCCTCACCATCATCGGCGGGACAAGCGCGCTGATCCTGAGCCTGTTCGCGTTTCTCATCCCAATTGACACCGCCTTGCTGATCGGCTCCATTTCGTTCAAACTGGCGGGTTCGCTCAATGTGCTGGGACGCAGTTTCGTGTTACAGACTGCCGACGGCCCCCTGCTGGCTATCATTTACGGGTTGGCCGCCTTGTGGTTCTTCGGCGCGGAAGCGGCAGGACTGGCGCGGCGGCTGATCCCCCTGGGACTGGCGATCCTGTCCCTGTTGGTGGCCGCGATTGCCGTCCGCCCCTTCCTGTTTGCCGCGGTCTTCATTGAAATCGCCGTTCTTTTATCTGTGCCGATGCTTCTGTCGTCCAGGCAAAAGCCCGGGCGCGGCATTCTTCGCTATGTAATTTTTCAAACGCTGGCCGTCCCGTTCATCCTGCTGGCGGGCTGGTTGCTGGCGGGCGTGGAGACCAGTCCCGGCGACGTGGAACTGACCGCCCAATCCACCGCCATGCTGGCAATGGGATTCACCTTCCTGCTCGCCATCTTCCCGCTCTACACTTGGATCCCCATGCTGATCGAGGAAGCGCCGCCCTACCTCGTCGGCTTTCTCCTGTGGCTCCTGCCGCAGACCACCGCCCTGTTTGCCATGGGCTTCCTGGATCGCTACCCCTTCCTGCGCCTCTCCGCCGATTTAATGAATCTCCTGCGCGCCGCGGGTCTGCTGATGGTGGTCAGCGCGGGACTATGGGCCGCGTTCCAGCGTCACCTCGGGCGGCTGATGGGCTACGCGGCCATCGCCGAAACAGGCTTCCTGCTGATTGCCCTCGGCCTGGGGACAACCACCGGCATTCAACTGGTCTTCCTGCAGATCATCCCGCGCGGGCTGGGACTCGCCGTCTGGGCCATGTCGCTCTCCGTCATCCAGTCACACGCGAATCCGCCGCTCTTTGCCAATGCGCAGGGAGTCGCGCGCGCAGTGCCGTTTGCAACCGCGGGAGCAGTCCTCGCGAACCTGTCCGTAGCGGGCTTCCCCCTGCTGGCAGGTTTCCCGGTTCGCATTGCCCTGCTGGAAAGCCTGGCGCGTCAATCACTGGGACTGACCATCTGGCTCGCGTTCGGCCTGCTTGGATTAATGATCGGCGCGGTGCGCGCACTGGGGGTCACCGTCATGGCGAACGCCGGGCGCTGGGAAACGCACGAGACGCGCACACAAGCCGCGCTGGTGGCGCTAGGCATCCTGGCGCTCCTCGTGCTGGGACTCTTCCCACAGGCTTCGCAGTTCCTGCTTGAAAACCTGCCTGCGCTGTTCAAAAACCTGGGACAGTGATTCGCTCCCCATGCTATAATCCTCGCAATTCATTTTTCATCTTTCATCTTTCATCCTTTCCGGAGCAATCCATGGAATTCGAGCAAATCATTAAACGCATAGACTGGCTGGAAAAACAACAGCGCAAGACCAGCGAGTCCGCTTCGGTTGTGGAAGAACGGCTGACATCCATTGAACGGGATATAGCCGCGCTGACCAAACATGCCAAGTCGCTGGAAAAAAGCCTGGCCGAAATCGCCGCCACCGCCTCACGCCTGAACCAGTTCGATGATATCTTTGCCAACCAGCGCAAGGACATGAACGCCGCCCTCGAAAGCGTAGAGAAAAAAGCCCAGAAACGAGAAGCCGAAACCGCCAAACGCCACCAGGCTGAGATCGAGAAGTTCCAGCATCCCATTGAAGAACTCCGCAAAGCCTTCGATGTCAGCGACATCCGCAAAGCGTTGAAAGTCAAGGACGCCGAGGAGATCCGCATCTCGCAGGCCATGACCGACATCAAGGTCCGCGCCGAGGAGATTGCCGCCACCCATGAGCAGTTGGAGCGCGGACAAAAATCCATCGAAGAGGCGCGCCGCACCGACATCAAACGCATCGCCGACCTGCAGGGAGACCTGGCCGCGTTGCGAAAACGCCTGGATGAGACGCGCGACAAGATGCACTTGAACACGGACAGCCTGAAAATTGTGGAAAACCGCATGACCGACCTGCTGGCCTCCGAATCCGACCGCAAACAGGCGCAGGCCGTCTTCATCGAACAACAGTCCCTGGCGCAGATCGAGCGCGAGCGCGCCTGGAAGGATTGGAATCTGCGCGTCGATGAATTCAAGAAACAGGCGGGCGCGCTCGACGCCCAGATCCAGGCCGCCGAGGAAACCTCCCGCGCCGCCAAACGCGCCGAGAACTCCTACCTCGAACTAAACCAAAAACTCGAGCGGCGCATCAACGAAGTGACCGAGATCCAGCGCCTCGCCGACGAGCGCGCCCGCCAGGAATGGGTGGCCTTCAAAGCCGAAGACCAGAAACGCTGGACCAGTTACAGCCTCTCACAGGACGAATCCATCCGCGACCTGCGCGCCGCCGTGCAAACCGCCGTCGCCCACGTGGACACATTGGACGAACCCCTCCAGACCGTCCAGGATCAACTCCACCAGACCACCGACGCCACCGAACGCCAGATGCAGGAACTGATGAACTGGGCGCACGAATGGCTCACCTCCACCGAGCGCATCATGGGCCACGGCAAGAAGGCCGCGAAGAAAACCAAATAATTTTCACCGCGAAGAATCGAAGAACGCGAAGGAAATTTAACTTCGCGAAGTTAAAAATCTTCGCGCCCTTCGCGTCTTCGCGGTGCAAAATTTCATCCTTCATCTTTCATCTTTCATCTTTAAATTATGCGCGTCATCGGCACTGCAGGCCACGTAGACCACGGCAAGTCCACGCTCATCGCCGCGCTCACCGGCGTTCATCCCGACCGCCTCAAGGAGGAGCAGGCGCGCGAGATGACGATTGACCTCGGCTTCGGCTGGTTGACCCTGCCGGGCGGCGAGGAGGTCGGCATCGTGGACGTGCCGGGCCACCGCGACTTCATCGAAAACATGCTGGCGGGCATCGGGGGCATAGACGCGGCGCTGCTCGTCGTCGCGGCGGACGAGGGCGTGATGCAACAGACGCGCGAACACCTCGCCATCCTCGACCTGCTCCAAATCCCGGCTGGACTCATCGTCCTGACCAAAACCGACCTCGCCCCCGACTCCGCCTGGCTGGATCTCGTGGAAACGGACGTTCGCGGCGCTTTGAGCGGAACCGTCCTCGCCCACGCGCCGATCCTGCGCGTCTCCGCCAAAACCAAAGTGGGACTCGAGCAACTGGTCTCCGCCATCGAAAACATCCTCCAACAAAAACCCGCCCGCCTCGACCTCGGCCGTCCGCGCCTGCCGATTGACCGCGTCTTTTCCATGCCGGGCTTCGGCACCGTCGTCACCGGCACGCTGACCGACGGCGCGCTGTCCCTGGGCGATGAAGTGGAAATCCTGCCGGGCGGCGCGAAAGGCCGCGTGCGCGGATTGCAAACCCACAAGAAGAAAGAAGAGCGCGCCGCGCCCGGCTCACGCACAGCGGTCAACATCTCCGGCCTGGCGGCGGAGGAAGTGCGGCGCGGGGAAGTCGTCGTCCGCCCGAATCAATATCAAGCCACCCGCCGCGCGGACGTGCGCCTGCGCCTGCTCAAGGATATCTCTGCGCCACTCAAACATGCCAGCGAAGTCAAAGTCTTCCTCGGCGCCGCGGAGACCATCGCCACCGTCCGCGTGTTGGGCGCGGAGGAACTCGCGCCCGGACAGGAAGGCTGGGCGCAACTCGAACTGCGCGACCCGCTGGTGGCGGTGCGCGGGGATAGGCTCATCCTGCGGCGTCCCTCGCCCAGTGAGACCGTCGGCGGCGGTGTGATCGTGGACCCGCAACCCAAAGGCCGCCACAAACGATTCGATAAGGTTGTGTTGAAATCGCTGGAGTCGCTGGCGCAGGGTTCGCCTGCGGACATCCTGCTCGAAGCCGCGCTGGCGCTCGGCGCCGCGTCGGTGAAGGAAGTCATCGCACGTTCGCGGTTGGAGTCCGAACCCGCCGAGGCTGCGCTGGATGAACTGTTCGGAAACGGTCAACTGGTTAAACTGGCCGATGAACCACGGACGATGGACAGCCTGGTGATGACTGCCTCCCAACGGCAAACATTGCAGGATAAAACTTTGCAGATTGTCGGCGAGTATCACAAGTCGTTTCCGCTCCGCAAAGGCATCCCGCGCGAGGAATTAAAATCCAAACTCAAACTTACCCCTCGCGTCTTCAATGCCCTCCTTACGCAACACACAACACGCAACATTCTCAAAGACTCTACTGTATACATCTCACTCCCCTCGCACACGGTAACCTTCGACGGCGCGCGGCAGGCCAAAGTCCAGGGATTGATGCGGAGGTTCGCCGCGAATCCGTTTGGGCCGCCATCCGTCAAGGAATGTCAGGCCGAGGTGGGCGAGGAGGTCGTCGCCGCGCTGATCGAGATGGGCGACCTGACCGCCGTCTCGCAGGAGGTTGTTTTCCGCACGGCGGATTACGAGGCGATGGCGGAGAAGGTCAAATCCGCGTTGGAAGAAAAGGGACAGGTCACGCTGGCCGAAGTCCGCGACCTGTTCGGCACCACGCGCAAGTACGCGCAGGCATTACTCGAACATCTGGATGCGATGGGAGTGACGGAGCGCGAGGGGGAGGCGAGGAGGCTGAGGAAGTAGGTAGTGGTAAAAACGAAGTGACGAACTTTGTGGAGCGGGCTATTGGCGGAAAGAGGAATCCGGCTGGTAGGCGCGCTCAAATCCGCATGGGATATAATCAGGAACGATCGGAGATAAACCATGACCCAATTTAACCGTATCACTTTCGACCCCAATCTCATGGGGGGACGCGCCTGCATCCGAGGATTGAGAATCACCGTTTCGCTCATTCTCAATCTCGTGTCCAATGGTATGACTGCCGCTGAAATTGTCAGGGATTATCCCTACCTCGAAGAGGAAGATGTGCGCCAATCCCTGCAATACGCGTCCTGGCTGGCAGATGAAACTGTGCAAGTGTTGGAGATGGCCGCCGCATGAAATTCCTGGCCGACATGGGCATTTCGCCGCGCGTGGTGGAGGAACTGCGCCAGAAAAGTCACGACGCGGTTCACCTGGCCGAGCAGGGACTCTACCGCATGGTGGATTGAGCGTCACTGAACAGAAAGTCCGCGTACGCGCACTACCCATATAGTACAACAGCGGGAAAGACAATATAAGGTGAATGCGGAGTCCCTCATGCCAAAAAAACTTCGCAACTACCTCTTACCCCAAAGGAACTCCCCATGTGTGGACGTTTTACCTTAACCGTTGACCCTGCCGACCTGCGCGAAGCCTTCGATGGTTTCACCTTCCCGCCCAAGTTTGCGCCGCGCTTCAACATCACCCCCACCCAACCCATCCTCGCCATCCCCAACGACGGCCGGAACGCGGCGGACTTCTTCGTGTGGGGACTCATCCCATCCTGGGCCAAGGACCCGTCCATCGGAGCGCGCCTCATCAACGCCCGCGCCGAGACGCTGGCCGAAAAGCCCTCCTTCCGCGGCGGCTTCAAATACAAACGCTGTCTCATCCTGGCCGACGGCTTCTACGAGTGGAAATCCCAGCCCGGAACGAAAACCAAAATCCCGCACTTCATCTTCCTCAAGAACCGCCAGCCCTTCGCCTTCGCGGGCCTGTGGGACGAATGGCACTCGCCCGACGGCGGCACCCTCCGCTCGGCCACCATCATCACAACTGAGCCGAACGAACTGATGGCAACCATCCACAACCGGATGCCTGTGATTCTCCACTCTTCGGACTACGCGCAGTGGCTGGACGCTTCGCCTCGCGCGCCCGCCGATTTGTTACCGCTCCTCCAGCCTTTCCCTGCCAACGAGATGTCCGCGCACCCCGTCAGCACGCTGGTCAACTCCCCCGCCAACGACCGCGCTGAACTGGTTGTGCCAGTGTAGGAGGACGTAGACAGGTACACAGGTAGACGCGGAACACGCAACACACCACCCCCAAACTACCTAACTCCTACCCTTCATCCTTCATCTCTCATCTTTCATCCTTTCCCCCTTGAACCTCAAACCCGCCCTCGTCAATCGCTTCCCCGCCCTCGCTTCACGCGACTTTCAACTCTTCCTCGCCGGACAATTCATCTCAGTCATCGGCACGTGGATGCACAACACCGCACAGCCCTACCTGGCCTACCGCCTCTCGGGCCGTCCCTTCGACCTGGGACTGATCGGCTTCGCCACCACCCTGCCGACTCTGCTGCTCGCCCTGCCCGCGGGCGTGCTAATCGAACGCTGGGACAAACGCAAGACCGTCATCGGTTTGCAGAGCATCATGTCCCTGCAAGCCTTCGGCCTGGCCGCGCTGACGTTTTCCGGGCACATCCAAATCTGGCACATCACCCTGCTGGCCTTCGCCTTCGGGACGGCCTCGGCCATCGAGATCACCGCCCGCCAAGCCATGCTAATTGAGTTGGCCGGGCGCGAGTCCCTGCCGAGCGCCATCGCCCTACAGACCACCGCCTTCAACCTGGGACGAATCCTCGGTCCGCTGGCCGCGGCCTGGCTAATGAGTCTCACGGGCGGCGAGGGGAGCGTCTTCCTCGCCAACGGCATTAGTTTTGTCTTCGTTATCATCGGCCTGCTGATGGCGCGCACCCGCTACCAGGTCCCGCGCGAAGCGAGCGGACGAAAAGACATCGGCGAGGAATTCCGCGAGGGACTGTCCTACATCCGCAGGAATTCGGTCGTCTCGTCCATCATCCTGATGACCGCTACGATTGGCTTCTTCGGCTTCCCGCTCCTGCAACAAATCCCCGCGCTGGCGCGTGACGTGTGGAGGACGGTGGGCGATACCGAAGCCAGTGTGGCGGCGCGCACCAGCCAGTTGTTCGCCGCGCAGGGGGTGGGCGCGTTGGCGGCGGCCCTGCTGGCCGCGTATTTCAATGCCTCGCGCAACAAGGGCCGGATGGTGATGTTCGGGCAGATCGCGTTCTTGTTCTCGATCCTCGCGTTGGGATTCACGCCCGGCCTCGGGATTTCCCTGCTCCTGCTGGCGCTGGTGGGATGGGGCACGGTGACGCAACTGGTTGCCATGAACACTCTCATCCAAGTGCAGGTGCCAAACGAGTTGCGCGGGCGGGTTTTTAGCGTGTATCTGTGGGGCCTTCAAGGAGTCGCGCCGTTTGGCAGTCTGCTCATCGGCGGCATCGCGCAGACTTGGGGCGTGCCGCTGGCCGCGTTGACCGGCGGGCTGGTTTCGCTGGTGGTTATCGCCGCACTGCATCTCGCCAACCCCGGCGTGCGCCGCGCCACGGCTTAAGCGTAATCCATGTAGTGGCGACTCCGCGAAGCGCCCTGTGGGTCAGTCGCCGATGCAATGACTAAAGTCATCACTACGTGGCAATGACTAAAAGGCTCATTGGGAATCGCCGTGATTCGGCCATATATGGGGGTGTCTGGCAAAGAGGCGATAGCCTTCTAAATCGAGAAAGATGCGCTGGAAAAGGTGTATGAGGTTGCGCAATCCGTAGCAGCGGCGTTTCAGGACTTTGATCTTGTTGTTCAATCCTTCCACAAAAGCGCTGGTATGCCTGGCGACGAAGTAATTGGTGATTTGATGCCATAGACGGTTCAAAGTCTTGATAAAAGCATCAAAACACTTCACACCGCTGACAGAAACTCGTTCCATCCAATCACGGATTTTTGTTTCGGCGACGCTTTTTGAAATAGGTTCATCGAAGATGTCCGTCAATTGTTCCTGTAAATCATACGCTGTTTTCAAGTCAGGCGAATACTCAAACAGGAGTTGTTGCGCACGCTTTTGTTCTGCGTTCAAGTCTTGCGGTCTCTTGCGTACAGCCCACAGGCTGCCTTTGAGTTGTTTGTACTCTTCTTCGGAAAGCGCTGACTTCAAGCGTTTCATTTCTCGTTTTCGCAAACCGTCCACACCATCCCGGTAGGTTTTTGCAACATGAAAACGGTCAATCACAATGCGTACCTTGGACAATTCTTCGCTCAACGCTTCCGTATAGCCTTCGTACATGTCACAACAAGCCGAATGAATGGTACTTTTCAGCCTATCAGGAATGGAATGCAGGAAATTTGCCACTGTTTTCTTCTTTCGATCGGGCAAAACGCCCAACAAGACCACCTGTCCATCTGCCAAACGCGCGGTCACAATAACCACAAAATCTCGATGACCTTTCAGTAGGGCAATTTCGTCCAGCCCAAGCACATCCAGCCGCGTGTATCGAGACCAATCTACTTTTGTTGCAATCAACCTTTCCAAGACGCCCAGTACGCGGTCATACGAAACGTGCTCTTTGAGGCTCACATCCTCGACTGTACTATTGACCAACTGTAACAAAAGATAGGCGTCATAAGCAGTCGTATGTGGACTGCCCGACTCGTGCCAGGCTAAACGTTCCGTTGTCGTTGGATGTCCAACACAATCCAAACATTGATACCGTCTGGGACGATAGCGCAAATAGGTCGCTCGCCCAAACACGGGCAGATAGCGCACTGTGATCCAACTATCATGACCATGAAATTTGCCGATCGGCCGTCCGCACTTCCGACAATGTGTTTCTGTTTTTATGCTTTCTACGGTAATCACCAAGTCGCCGCGTTTGTTCAATTCGGTTTTCAGGATGCGAACATCGGGTATGTCTAATGGGATTGTCACTTGGGCTTTGCTCATGGTATCTTTTTGCTCCGTTTTTCCTGCCATTTTACACCCCATATATGGGGGCTACCACGCCAATTCCCAATGAGCCGACTAAAATCATCACTACGTGGATTTATCCGCATCGCGGCTTAACGTTGCATGAGAAGGCGGCTTGACGCCCATTTTTGCCGCGGTTATGATGACCGCCGAGGCACATGAATGGAACCAGAATTTAGAGAAGAAGCGCCGCAGGCCCCCAAAGGGGAGCCAAAGCCCGCGGAAAAGGAACCCAAAACACCCATCGTCCGCCGCAACCTGCTGGCCGAATGGACCACCGCCCTGCTTTCCATCGGGCTGGGCGAATCCATGTTACGCGTTGGCACGGCGATACTCTCCCTGATATTGATCGTCGCGGCCATCTGGTTGTTGAACATTTTCAGCGATCAAATCCCGTCGGCGTTGCGGACGCGTCCCGCGCTGGCGGCGGGGGGACCGACGGCGACTCCCAGCGTGGACCCGAGCCTACTCCCGCCTCCGGTCAATTCCGCGCTCCCCGGCGTTTCGCGCCTGGCCATGCCCTATACGAATGTCCCCACCCGCCCGAGGCAGGAAATCATCAAATACACCGTTCAGAGCGGCGATACGGTTATTGGCATTGCGGAAAAATTCGGCCTCGAACCCCAGACCATCCTGTGGGGAAATTCCACCGTGCTACGCGACGATCCACATTCGCTGTATCCGGAACAAGAACTGAATATCCTGCCCGTCAACGGCGTCTATCATGAATGGCTGGGCGGCGATATCAGTTTCGAAGATTGGGCGAAATATTTCGGCGTCACCGCACAGGATATCATCGAATATCCTGGCAATCACCTTGATTTTGACAACATCGGCGATTACGCCAACCCCAACATCGAAAAAGGCACCTGGCTGATCGTCCCCGGCGGCACGCGCGAGTTCACCATGACTTGGTACTTGCCTGTCGGCAGCAGTCGTGAAGAACCCGCCACCGCCCGCAACTGGGGATCCGGCGCATGCGGGCCTGTCTCAGGCGGCGCGGTCGGCAACGGATCGTACATCTGGCCAACGGCCAAGCATTTTCTCTCCGGCTACGACTACTCCCCCGGCTCCAATCACTGGGGCATTGACCTGGATGGCGAAACCGGGGATCCCATCTACGCCACGGACGCGGGCGTGGTGGTCTACGCGGGCTGGAACGATTACGGCTACGGCAACATGATCATGATTGACCATGGCAACAACTGGCAATCGCTTTACGCGCACCTAGAGTCGCTCTGGGTGGGATGCGGAGAAAGCGTGGGACAGGGCCAGACGATTGCGGCCATGGGTTCCACCGGCAAGTCCTCCGGCTCGCACCTGCATTTCGAGATCATGCACGGAACGTACAAGGTCAACCCGTGGGATTACCTGCCGCCGCCATAAATCTTCTTCACCGCGAAGATGCGAAGGACGCGAAGAAAAAGACTTGCAGAACAAAGTGGCCTCGGCTATAATCCCCGTCACTCCGGGCGCGTAGCTCAGTTGGTTAGAGCGCATCATTCACATTGATGAGGTTCGAGGGTTCGAGCCCCCCCGCGCCCACAAAAAAGATCACCCGCGAGGTGGTCTTTTTGTTCTCACACATGCCCCCATTCAGGGGATGATAAGGTTCCGAGGTTCGACCCCTCTCGCGCCCACAAAACCGTCTGCAATGACGGTTTTTTCGCGCTCACATTCAGACCTCCGAAGTCTCCAAGACTTCGGAGGTCTTCATCTGCTTCGGTTATAATCCCACCCATGCCCAGCCGCACCAACGAAGAATGGATCGCAGACCTGCAAGCAGACGGCGACTCGCGCGAAGCCGCGCTGGGAGATTTGCGCGCCGTCATTATGAACGGCCTGCCCTACGCGCTCTCGCGCTGGGTCTCGCCCAACGAGCCGCGATTTGAGTTCCTCGTGGAGGAGGTGGCGCAGGAAACGCTTCTGCGGATTCTTGACCGCCTGCATACCTTCGAAGGCCGCAGTCAGTTCACCACCTGGGCGCACAAGATCGCCATCCGCATCGCGCTCTCGGAACTGCGCCGCAAACGCTGGCGGGACTCGTCCCTCGATGAATTGGCGGATAACGAGGACATGCCCGCGCCCGAATCCCTGATGGAGGATTTCAGCGCGGGACCCGAGACCTCCGTCGAGCGCGCGGACATGCTGGCGCGCGTCCGCCGCGTCATCGCGGAGGAGTTGACCGACCGCCAACGCGAGGCGCTACTCCTGCTCTCCGTGCAGGAACTACCCATGGACGAGGCCGCCCGCAAACTGAAGACCAACCGCAACGCCCTGTACAAACTTTTACACGACGCGCGCCTGCGATTGAAACGACGCCTGTCCCTGGAAGGATTGTCCGCGCAGGAAGTATTGACCGCCTTTAAACAAGGGTAAGAAAATTTCCCCATCCGCCGTCAACGGATAAGATAAGCATGAAATTAAAAGACTGGCTCAAGCAACTTGGAAGAGGCAAAAGCGCCGAGCACGAATTGTCGGATGCTTCCGTGCTGGATTTAATCCGCTACCTCGAGAACAGCGAACTGGATTGTGAGCAGGTTTTCAACATGCTCGACCGGTACGCCGAGATGGACGTCCGCAAGGAGGACGCGGCGCGGCTGATGCCTCTCGTCCACAGCCACCTTGAACTTTGCCCGGAATGTTGTGACGAGTACGAAGCCTTGCTGGACGTGCTGGCAAAGGCCAGTAACGCGCCCGAAAATTAGGTAAAACCAAGCGCCTGGGGGATATCATATTTAAATCTATGCCCCAGGTTCATAATCGGTTTTTCAATGATGCGGTAGGAAATCTCCGCGAATACAAACAGAAGGATTGTAACCAGCAACAGGTTCACCCACGGCTCGAAAACCATGGGCTGTTTTGCGAGAAGCGTTGCCACAACCAGACGAAAAGGTTTGTGGAGCAGGTAGATGCCATACGAACGCAAGCCAAGCCAGCCCAGGAATTTGTTGCCAAAGAGGAGGCCGGGTTTGTCCAATGGATTGATAAGCGCCAGGATCAGCAGGTCTGCGTAAAAAAAAGCGAGAATAAAATGCGGCAACGGCCTGCCAAGTCCCGCCTTCACTGCAACCAAATAGGCTATTCCTAAAAAGAACAAGGGTAAGGCAAATAAAAAGTATTTTTTATGGGAATAAATAAACGCCTGTCCGCTTTTTGATTGCCAGACAACGGCAATCAAGACTCCCAGCATGAGTGAGTCTGCCCTGTGAAAAGGGAGTATGTAACCAGACATGGAATTCTGCGCATATAATCTTAAAACAGGGGCAAGCAGGATAAGAAAAATTGACAGGCCAATCAGCAGGTTTTTATTTAAATTTCGCACAGAGATAGACAGGAAGATGTAAAACTGTTCTTCCAGCGCCAGGGACCAGGTTACATCCAGCCAGGGATCACGCCAGAAATTTCTGGCGGCATACATGAAGTTTTGCGTAAAGGTTAAATAAGACCATAACGGCAAATGCCTGGCAAAGGAAGAACCCAACATTTCCGGCTCAATTTTCATAACAAGCCCAAAAGCCAAAAGAAGAAGCCAGTATAACGGCAGGATCCTTGCCGCGCGTCGAAGATAAAATGTTTGATAATAATTCCCGGCTTCGACATTTTTCAAGAGAATATCGGTGATCAGAAACCCTGACAGGACAAAAAATAGATCTACCCCACTCCAAAAGAGCGGGGGTTTAAATTGTTCAGGAACATAATGGTGAACCACTACGATTAGAATGGCAATTCCCCGCAAGACATCCAGTGCCGGCAAGCGTTTCATGTAGTATCCTTTATCCCTTTTTGTTGGGCTTCTGGCTGGCAGAATGGCGGGATTATACCAAAGGCGGGATTCCGCTCCATAAGTATTCCGGGATGCGCGCTGGATATGAAGTCGGCCTGTGCTGGCCATGATCGAGCGCGATTGGAAAGCGCAAGGAGGGATGCAAAGGAGGTGACTTACTTCGGGATAACTTGATAAACCACGAACTTTTCGTTATCAAATAATTCCGTCACCTGAACGGAGGGATTACACGTTGTCACATCCGCAGGCGAGACCTGGTCCACCGCGCCGCGCGATTTGCGGAGGACAACGTAATCGGCCATGGGAAGCGCGTCGCAGGTGTCCATGAGCAGGGAGTCGCGGTCGGTGAACAGGCGCAGGGCACGCGGCTTGTAGAAGGCGATGATGCTGTCGGCGGGGGTAGCGGATTTGACGAACTCGAACATTTCCAGCGAGATCGGGTCGAAGACGTTGCCGTAGGGACCGCGTCCCTGCGCGAGGTTGTCGCGGGCGAGGCCGAGGGAAGTGAATGCGAAGGTCGCGGCAATAAACAGCCAGAAGAGGCGCGTTAGCCACAGGCCGAGGCGATGGTGACGCTCGGTCAACACGAAGGAGGTGGCCTCCATGCCGCGGTAGGCAAAATAGACGAGAAACGGCAAAAGCGGAAAGAGGAAGCGAATCCCCTGCTGGTCGGGCCAGACGATGAAGAGCGCGTAACTGAGGAGCAGGTAGGCAACGAGGTGAACGTCGCGTTTGAAGTTCAGGATCAAGCCGCCGAGGATAAATGGAAGCAGGAGACCGTAAATAATGTCGGCGTGTGGCAGGTCACTGAAGAAGTAGGCGGGCATGGCAAAGTAAGCGGACAGGTTGTCCGCCATACTGGAGAGAGAGAGAACGGAGAGGTGCTCGAGGTGCGATTCCTCCCCCGCGGGAAAAAGCATCAGGTTGGCGAGGGTGAGGAGACCAAAGACGTAGTAGGGAATCAGGCCGATGGTCAGAACCCGCTTCCAGTCCAGAACGGGGCGGGGTCGCGTTTGGAGATAGGTAAAAGCCTGGGTGAGGAACAAGGTCGGAACGAGGAGAATCCCATTCGTCCGTATAAAGAAAGCGAAGAAAAGCACGATGCCAAGGATGATGTTTTTGTAGAGCGAATTGTCCCACAGGGATGCGCCGCGACCAATTCGCTTTTCGATAAGCAGGAGGCCAAAAGTGGAGAAAAAGAGGAAGGTGATATCGGAAAGCAGGATGTCTTCGAATTTGAGCAGGAGCGGGCTGAAGGCGAAGACGGCGAGCAGCAGGGCGGCTTCGAGCGGAGGCAGGCGGCGGGCGAGGAGCGCGTAAAATACCCACAGGAAGAGCGCGAAGAAAATCAGGTTGATGTATTTGAGACAGAAGACGTTGAGCGGCCCGCAGGCGAGGGTGAACGGCGCGAGCAAAGTGGGAAAGCCCCACGGATACGCGTCGGGCCCGATGAAGTGGGTGGACTCGCGCATCGTGAAGGTGTTGCGCTGGATGAACTCGCCGGTTTGATCGCGTGTGATGGAGACCGCCTGCATGAGGTAGGAAGCCCAATCGTCGCCCCACTCGTGGTCTTTGGTGAGGAGGGAGAAGGCGAGGAGGGTGGAGAGGAGAATGATGGCGAGAGGGAGAAGAAATTTTTTCATGGTGAACAACCAGATTATAAGGCACAGAGCGCGCAACAGGATGGGAGTTTAACCCTCTCATTTTTTGGTGCTATACTTGAAAAGTACCTGTTATCAAGGAGAAACCAATGGTCACCCCCGCAATTGAAACCATTGTCAGAATGCTGGAAATCCAGCCTGAGCAAATCCAATCTCGGGCCGCAGAGCATTTACAGGCATGGCTCGCCGAACTGGAAGATGAGGCGCTCTGGGATGAGGATTTTGCTCGTTCGCAAAAGGGACTCTACAGATCCGCGCAGGAAGCCCGCAGGCAAATCGCGGAAGGAAAATCGGAACCAATGGATTTTGATCGGCTATGAAATCGCGCACGTTGCCGTCTTTCTGGGAAAAATACGAACGGCTGGATAAATCCATTCGTGAGCGAGCCGGAAAAATTTTCAAACTATGGGCGGAGAATCCCTTTCACCCCTCCCTGCATTTCAAATGCGTGAACACGGAAGAAAAAATCTGGTCAATTCGGATCACTCTTGCTATTCGCGCCGTGGGAACCATGGACAATGATACGGTCACATGGTATTGGATAGGGGATCACGACGAGTATCGAAAATTTTTCGGATAAATTACCGGCTCATCTGGCAGGGACGCGCAATGTGACTTTCACATTGCCGCAAATTGGCAATTTGCGCTACTGAATATCCACCTTCAATAAACGGGCGAGAAATTTGTGGACGAGGAAGGTTGGCAGGATGAGCAAGGCATGCACGCCCGCACTCAATCCAAAGAGCAACGCCACCGATTGCAGAAAATTATTCAGCGGCGGGGTTATATAGGCGAGCATCCACGGGCCAGCGCCCGCGAACAGTGCCAGCGCCAAGATGGCGACCACCCACACGGCCAACGGAGTCCAGGCGTGACGGTCGGAGGCGGAAGGGAGCATGGTACTACTGACCGCGAAGGTGAGATAGAACCAGAGCGGGAAATCGTTCACGGTTGGCAGGGCGTTCAAGCCCATGAAAAATAATTCGGTCTGCCCGTTTTGGATGAACTGCCAGAGCGGAAGCAGATGTAACTGATAGATGGACGCGTAGGCCACGAACAGTCCGCCTGCCACGAGCGGCGCGGCGCCGATGAGCGAGTCGCGCACCACGTCCGTGCGGGCGGTTTCAACATAGCCGAGGATGAGTCGCCCGTCGGGCAAAACCTGCGGCAGGAGCGAGAATCCGCCCGTCCGCACGCCGAGCAAGCGCGCCACGAGAAAATGGCTGAGTTCGTGCAAAAGCACGCCGGGGAAAAAGAGCATGGAGAACAGGCCAACCGTCAACCCAGGGTGACGGGTGGTGATGAGAAACACAGCCTGGACTTCGCGGTGCAAAAGCCGCTGGAGGAAGACCAGCGGCAGGAGGGTGAGGAGAAACCAGAGGAGGCCGGTGAGCATCAGTTTTCAGTGATCAGTGATCAGTCATCAGTGATCAGTCATCAGTCATCAGTCATCAGTAATCAGTTGGAGTCCGACACCACCCCCAAAATCGGGAGACTTTGGAGTCCGACTCAGTTCAACGACTCAACTGTGCGCCGCGGCCTGCGTGATGGCGAGGAACTCGTCCACTTTGAGGCTGGCGCCGCCGACGAGCGCGCCGTCAATTTCGGGACGCGCAAAATATTCAGAGGCGTTGGCCGCGGTGACCGAGCCGCCGTAGAGCACGCGGATGGACTGGGCCGCGTCCGCGCCGAAGAGTTCGGTCAGCGCGGGACGGATGAGGCCGCGCACGACGCCTTCGGCGTTATCGGCGGTGGAGGCGCGTCCCGTGCCGATGGCCCAGATAGGTTCGTAGGCAACCACCAGTCGGGAGGCGAGGGCGGGATCCGTCCCGGCGAGGCCGTCGCGTAGTTGCCGCGCGACCACCTCCCCGGTCCGGTTTGACTCGTACTGTTCGAGCGTCTCGCCGACGCAGACGATGGGAGTCAAATCCACAGCCTGCGCGGCGCAGACTTTTTTGTTCACCGTCTCGTCGGTTTCGCCGAAATACGTCCGCCGCTCGGAGTGTCCGAGGATGACGTATCCGCAAAACTCAGCGACCATCGCGGGCGAGACCTCGCCTGTGAACGCGCCTTTGGCCTCCCAGTGCATGTTCTGCGCGCCGAGGCCGATGTCGGCGCCGGCCAGCAAGGCGGAGACGGCCACGAGCGAGGGGAATGGCGGGCAGAGGACTTTTTCCACGCCGTTGATCTCGCGCAGTTTGAGGGACATCTTGAAGACCAGGTCGCGGGCTTCCGCGACGGTCTTGTTCATTTTCCAGTTTCCAGCGACAAGTGGGGTACGCATGTTTTGGGGAACCTCCGTGAAAATTATTGTAGCGCGAGACGTTTCGCGGTCTCGCAGAAGGGCGACATGAATCCCCATTCGGGGACGATGTGTCGCGTTACGGGTTTTGCGAAAGGAGTTGGCCGGCCAGGATGCGGATCCACTCTGGCGTGTCGGGGTTGGACATCAATTCGTTGAGCAGGCGATGCGCTTGTTCCTGGTTGCCCTCTTTGAAAGAAATCTCGGCATCCAGCAGGGTGGCTTCAGGCAGGGCAGGTTTCGATTGGCGGGCGCGTTCCAAAAACTCGCGCGCTTTGGCGTTATCGCCGCGCAATAAATTGAAGCGTCCCTCGGCAATGTAGGCCATGGGCTGGTCCACACTGGCGATCCTGGTAAAAGGCAGGAAAAGCAACAAGTCGGGTCCGTCCGCCGCCTTATAAACCGCCTCGTGGTAGGCGTCGAGCAGGTCTTCGGAAATCTCTCCGCCCGGCTGGGCGAGGATGGCGCGCTGGTACATGCCCGCCGCGGCAATCCAGGCTTCGCGCCGGGCGAACTCCTCGGCGGCCATCTCAAAGAAGGGTTGGTCGCTCCCGGCCAGGTCGGCGGCCTTGTTCAGGGATTCGTAAGCCAGGCGCGGCTGGCCCCCGTCCCAGTAGGCCAGGGCGAGTTGCAGGTTGGCTTTCGGGTCGTTCGGATTTTGAGCCACGGCTTGCTGGGCTTCCAAAATGGCAGAGCGGGGAGTGAGGATGCCGGCGGACGCGCCGAGCAGTTTCAGGTCATCCAGCCGGATCACGCCGCCGATCCGCTCCTTCCCTTCCGTGGACAAGCCGATGGAAAAGCCCGTTACTTCGGCGGGGTTGAACGGCGCGCCGGGATTTTCCTCCCATTCGGCGCGCAGGATGTCGGCCCAGCGGATTTCCATCAGCGTCCAGTTTTCAACGCTTCCTGGCGATGTCTCGGCATCGTGGTAATAGGTTATTGTAGCGCCGGGCGAGCCTCCATACAGGTCCACGCGCAAGGGCAGTCCGGCGCGATCGGCGCGCAGGTAGAACGAGAGGCCTTTTCCCGCGCTCCAATTCTGTACGCTGTCGAAATAGAATCCGCAGGTGGCCCAGCTGTCTGCAATAACATCGAACTGAAACAGGAGCGACTTTGTGCCACTATGAGCAGAGTCGGGCTTCACGGCGCAGACGATCTTCGTATCGGTGTTGTCTTGGAAATATCCTTCCCAACCCGCAGTCCCGGCCGGGGATGCGCCCTCGAAATCGTCAATCAGGCCAATGCTCCCGGAAGGAGGCGGGACAATAATGGGTGTCTGCTTCGGACCGAGGGGCGCAGGCGTCCTGGTGGGCGCGGTTTGAGCGGCCGCGGTGCGGGTCGCCGCCTGGGCTGGACCGGGGAAAAGTCCGCCGCGGCGCACGGCAAAGAAGGCGAACAGGCAGCAGAGGAACAGCAAAATGGAACCGGCAGCGATCATCCAACGCGGGCGTTTCTTCTTTGCTTTTGGTTCGGCGACAGCGACCATCTCGGCGGCGGGCGCGGGTTTGGCGGAAACAGGCACAACCTGGGGCGGCATCGTGATGGTCGTCCCTTTCATGGGGACGCCCGCCGATAGCCAGGCCTGCTTGAACGCGGCCACCATCTCGGTCACAGTTGCATAGCGGTCGGCGCGTTCCTTGCTCAACGCCTTGAGCAGGACGCGTTCCACGGGTTCAGGCACACTGGGATTGATGGTGTGCGGGATGGGGAGCGCTGTGTAAATGTGATCGTGGATGATGGAGAAGGGCGTGTCGGCGTTGAATGGCACTTGCCCCACCACCATTTCGTAGAGCATGACGCCGAAGGAATAAATGTCCGTGCCTTCATCGAGGTCTTTTTTGCCCATGGCTTGTTCGGGCGAAATGTATTGCGGCGTGCCCATAATCATGTCGCCCGAAAGGGTGGATTCCCCCGCCGAGGCGATGCGCGCCAGCCCAAAGTCCGCGAGATAGATCAAGCCGTCGGGGGTCAGCAGAACGTTGGAGGGTTTGATGTCGCGGTGCAGGATGCCCATCTTGTGGGCGTAGGCCAGCGCCGAACCGACCGCCTCGATGATCTTCGCGAGTTCGTCCGATGCCAGCGGACCGCGCGCCATGCGCGCTTTGAGCGTTTCCCCCTCGATGAACTTCATCACCAGGAACGTGCGTTTCTCGTGTTCAGAATAATCGTAAATGGGGACAATGTTCGGGTGATCGAGTTTTGCCACCAGGCGCGCCTCGCGCTGGAAGCGCGCCGCGAAGTTTGGGTCCTCGCCGAAGGCGGGATGCAACACCTTGAGCGCCACGTAGCGATCGAGCGCGGCGTGGTAGGCCTTGTAGACCGTGGCCATGCCGCCCTGTCCCAACTGCTCGATGACGCGGTAGGGACCGACATTTTCTCCGACATTGAAAGACATGGGCTTTCCCTTTCAAAAGTTTCCCCGATTATAGCCGAGGCTGGTTAATTTGGCATGTCCCGCGTGTAAAGAGTTGGTAAATTGAAATGCAACCCCCTCCCTTACCCTCCCCCATTTGAAGAACACAAATGGGGGAGGAAACAAACTACAAAACTATCGAACTATCCAACTACGCAACTATTTATCCAGCAATGCCGCCACGCCAGGCAATTCCTTGCCCTCGAGAAATTCCAGCGACGCGCCGCCGCCGGTGGAGACGTGCGTCATCTGTTTGGCGACGCCCGCCTGCTTGACCGCGCTGGCGGAATCGCCGCCGCCGATGACGGTCGTCGCACCGGACTCGGCCAGCAGACGCGCGAGGGCGAACGTCCCCTCCGCGAATTTCGGCATCTCGAAGACGCCTACGGGTCCGTTCCAGACGATGAGGCGGGCTCCGTTTAACGCGCGTTTATAACTCTCGAGCGTCTTCGGCCCAACGTCCATCATGCGCCAGCCTGCGGGGATCTGGTTCACATCCACCACCCGACTCTGCGCCTCCGCCGCGAACTTGTCCGCGATGACCGCGTCCACGGGCAGGATGATCTTGTCACCCGACTTGGCAAGGATGGCTTTCGCCGTCTCCACCGATGCGGCCTCGACCAGACTGTCCTGCATGTTAAGTCCACGCGCGGCGAGGAAGGTGTTCGCCATCCCGCCGCCGATGATGAGTTTGTCGCATTTTGACAACAGGGTCTCCACAACAAGAATCTTGTCGCTGATCTTCGCGCCGCCGAGGATGGCAATGTAGGGATGCTCGGGATTCACCACCGCGCGGCCAAGATATTCCAGTTCCTGTTCCATCAGGAAGCCAGAGACGGCGGGCAGGAAGCGCGCCACGCCCTCCGTGGAAGAATGCGCGCGGTGCGCCGAACCAAACGCGTCGTTCACGTAGACTTCGCCGAGCGCGGCCATCTGCTTCGCGAGATCAAGATCGTTTTTTTCCTCGCCGGCGTGGAAGCGCGTGTTTTCCAGCATCAATACCTCTCCAGGCTGGAGGGCTTTCGCCATCTTCTCCACTTCCGCGCCAACGCAATCGGGCGCCATCTGGACGGGACGTCCCAGCAGGCCAGCCAAAACTTCCGAAGCGGCGCGCAGGCTGAATACGGGATCGGGTCCACCTTTTGGCCGCCCGAAGTGACTCATCAAGAGGAGCGACGTGCCCTGATCGAGCGCATACTTGATAGTCGGCAGGGAGGCGCGGATGCGCTTGTCGTCGGTCACTTTGCCGTCCGCCATCGGCACGTTGAAGTCCACGCGCATGAGCACGCGTTTGTTTTTGAGGTCAATGTCTTTTACGGTTTTTTTGTTCATGGTTTCCTCGGTAAATTAGCATCAGTAGATGAAAAATTGCGCTATAGCGGCGCTTCCTGGCGTCGGGCGGATGAC
>CAYJLS010000048.1:0-24510 GCA_964371065.1 uncultured Anaerolineaceae bacterium
TACGAGCAGGCTGGCATCCGCCACGCGATTAATCGGGAAATCGCAATAAAACCCCATTGACATTCCCTCCATTTTTCGCTAAACTATACGCAAAGACTACACGCTATCTCGAAAGGAGGCGCAATGCCCCCCTCTTCTAATAACACTGCCCACCTCACCCCGCAAGTCTCGCTCGCCCCGGCGCTCAAGGCATGGGAATTGTATCTCTACGACCAGGGACGCTCGCCGAACACCGTCAAAGCCTTTCAATCGGACGTGGGACTACTGGCGCAATTCCTGCCGCCCGACCGCGCCATCGGCGCAATCACAACCGCCGAACTGAACCGATTCTTTGCCTGGATGGAAAAGGAACGCGGCGTGCCATGCAGTCCCAAAACCCTGGCGCGGCGCATCACCTCCACCAAATCCCTGTTCCGCTGGTTGCATCAATTTGGCGTGTTGATGGTGGATCCCGCCGAAAAAGTGGCGCAACGCTCGGCCATCAGCCCCCTGCCCCAAGTGTTGACCGAGGACGAGGCGCAGGCCGCGCTGGAAGCCGCCGACCGCCACCGCCGCGGACCCAAGCCGGACGCGCGTCCCTACGCGTTAATTTCGCTGTTATTGAACACCGGCGTCAAAAAAAGCGAGTGCCTGGGCATTCACCTGAATCACATTGATCTCGATTCGCAGGGCGGGCCGCTGGTTTTCATCCGCTACGCCAGCCCGTCGAACCGCTACAAGGAACGCAAACTGCTCCTGCCCGAGGAATGGGTGACAGCCTACAAGGAATACCTGGCCCAGTACGCACCCACCGACCAACTCTTCCCCTGGTCGCCGCGCAGGCTGGAATACCTGCTCGAAGACACCGGCGAAGAGGCGGGGCTCGGCAAACACCTGTCCTTCGACATGTGCCGCTGGACCTGCGCCCTGCGCGATTACCGAAGCGGCGTGGAGTTTGACCGCATCCGCCAGAAGCTGGGAATTTCCAAAATCCAGTGGCGCGAGATCAACATGAAACTGCGCCAGTTGAGCGAGCAAGAGTAACACGAGATAATATCTCGTGCTACCAACCAAAACCTGGTTTCCCGCGAAGCGCCCTGTAAGGGTCGGAGAAACCAGGTTTGTTTTTCGCAGGCGAGGCGAGATTAATCTCGCTTCACTTTCTTGGGGGAAGTGAGCGTGAAATACAGGATACGGCGCGAGGATTTTGTCAGGCGGAATGGACGGGCGGGTTGGTAGCCGGGGATCCAGGCAATCGCCCCGCCGGCGCATAACAGCGGCCAGCGCTCGCGGGCGCGCTGGGGAAGTTTAACGTTGGTGAAAAAATCCGACACTTTCTGCGAATGACCGTCCAGGCCGAGCGGCTCGAAGCGATCCCCCTCGCGGCGGACGCGCAGGGACAGCCCGCCCTGCAAACTATCCGCGTCCAGCCAGGCTTGGAACGGGTCCTCGTTTTCCTGCATCTGTTCGCGCGCCAGGGCGGGGATACTCCACGGCTCACACGCAAAGCGCCAGCCGCCGGGCAATTCCACATGGCAGGGCAATTCGAGCGGGAGGGAGTCCGCGCCCGCGGGAAGTTGCGGCCAGCGCTCGAACGGCAGGACCGCCGATTCGTCCGCGAGGAAGACCCGGTCGGCTTCGCGCAGGAGGCGAATCCCACCGTTGAGCGGGAGCGCGCCCTTCCCGTCCCGAAGAAACGCGGTCACCCTATCGAGCGCGGCGTAGGTGATGTCGCTGGCGGGGTTGATGCGCTCGATGGCGCGGCGAAACAGGTAGCGGGTGAGTCCGGGCGCGAATTCCGTCAACGTGGAGGCGTCGAAGATGACGAGTCCCGCCGACTCGCTGACGACCGCGCGCGTCCAGGCCGCGTCCACCGACTGGGTCAGGATTTCATGGTCGGCGGTGAGGGATTGGGCGGTGCGCCAGGCGGCCTCGCGAAATTTTGGGTTGTAGGTTTCGAGGGTGGGGATGAGCAGGTGGCGGATGCGGTTGCGCAGGAAGTTGAGCGAGTCGTTGCTGGGATCGTAGTGCGGGCGAAGCCCCTGCCCCGCGCAGTAAACGACGGTCTCTTCGCGCCAGACATCCAACAAGGGACGCACGAGCGGGATCTCGACATCGAACACGGAAAGGACGGTGCGATAGGTCATGCCCTTGAGACCGTTCAGCCCCGCGCCGCGCAGGAAGTGCATCAGCACGGTCTCCACCTGGTCGTCCGCGGTGTGGCCGACCGCCACGGCCTGCGCGGCGTGCTGGCGCGCCTGCATGAACAAGAAGCGATAGCGCAGGGTGCGGGCGGCGTCTTCGATGGAAAGTTTTTTCTCGTCGGCATAGGCGCGCACGTCCCCACTCTCGATGATCGAGGGCAGGCCGAGCCGAGCCGCCATCTGCTCGACGGTGTTGGCTTCGATATCCGAATTCTCGCGTAGTTTGTGGTTGAAGTGTGCGACGATCAGGCGATAGCCCGCCCGCCGGAGGATGTCCATCAGGCACAGGCTGTCGGGCCCGCCAGAGACCGCGACCACGATGGGACGCGTG
Organism: uncultured Anaerolineaceae bacterium; assembly: GCA_964371065.1. Classification (GTDB taxonomy): domain Bacteria; phylum Chloroflexota; class Anaerolineae; order Anaerolineales; family Villigracilaceae; genus Denitrolinea. The sequence goes on from CAYJLS010000048.1 coordinate 2,515, forward strand.
GGGTCGAGGCGGCATTCATTATGGAGGATGGAATCCATGCTAGGGAGCATGGGTCAATTAAACCACAAGATTGGGTGAAGGCGGGAAACAAAATTTGGCTCCCCCGTTTCCGGCGGGAGGATTGACAGGCTCTAAGTTTTTAGCCACTGATTTCACGGATTTATAACTGACCTGCTGTACCGCCGATACCACCAATAGAATTTGGGTGACAAAACTCCCATCAATTCCATGACCTGCGGGAGGTTTCTTTCGGAATATAATCAGGGCATGGTCAAGCACAACTACTTCAACCGGCAAATTGCCCTGCCACAGGACCACGGTTCGTGGGTGTTCATCCTCAGCCCCCTGCTGGTGGGAATCTTCGCGGGCGGGACGTTTACCTACGCGACGCTGGCGCTGGTTGTCGCGGCCATGTCCGCCTTCCTGCTCCGTCAGCCGCTGGCGGTGATGGTCAAGGCCTACGCAGGACGCCGTCCGCGCGCAGACCTGCCCGCCGCGCGCCTGTGGGTCAGCGTGTATGGCGTGGCCGCGCTGCTGGCCCTGGCTGAATTGTTCTATCTCGGGGAAGGATTTATCGCCCTGCTCGCCATTCCCGGAATTCCCGTCTTTGCCTGGCATCTCTGGCTGGTGAGCAAACGCGCCGAGCGACGGCAGGCGGGCGTGGAGATCATTGCGACCGGTGTGCTGTCCCTCGCCGCCCCCGCCGCGTTGTGGGTGGGACGCGGCGGCTACGACTCCGCAGGTTGGTGGCTGTGGGCGTTGACCTGGCTGCAAAGCGCGGCCAGCATCGTCTACGCGTATTTGCGGCTCGGGCAGAGAGAAAGCCCCTCGGAGGCCGCGCCCGCCCCAGGTCAGGAAAGAAGCGAGAAGTGGAAGATTGGCAGGCGCGCCTTCCTGTACACATCCTTCAATCTGGCCGCGACGCTCATCCTCGGCTGGGCCAAAATCCTGCCGCAGTGGGTTTTCGTCCCGTTCCTCCTGCAATGGGCGGAGACGGTTTGGGGCATCGAGAAACCAGCCACAGGCTGGAAGCCGACGCGCATCGGCGTCCGCCAGTTGATCGTCAGCACGTTGTGGACGATCCTTTTCATCGTCACATGGAGGTTATGATGAGCGAAGAAAATTGGGTCAAATTCATCGAAGTGTTTGAACGAGTTCATGCAGAACTGGTTGAAAGCTACTTCAAAGCGCATGGCATCGAGACTCAAATTGTCCAGGAGGCATACTATCAATACGAGATAGGTTCTGCCGCCATGGGGCCTGTGCAAGTCCTTGTTCCGAACTATCAACTTGAAAACGCGCAGAAACTGTATGCGGAATCGGGCTGGAATTTCGACACCACCGAAACTGACGATGATGAGGACGAGGAAGAATAAATCCCTTCAAGTGGAGGTTATGATGGACGAACTCAAATGGGCCAAACTCACCGAGGTCTACGGGCGCATGGACGCCGACCTGATCGAGAGTTATCTCGAAGCAGAGGGCATTGACGTGGAACTGTTCCAGGAGGCGGTGGGGCGTCAAATTTACCCGACCACCCTGGACGGCCTCGCCAAAGTCCAAATCTTTGTAGCCAAGGAAAACCTGGCCGAAGCCCGCAAATTGATCGAGCACTTCAACGACCAAGCGGACTCCGAAAATTAGCGGATCACCCTGCTGCATGACTCAACGCGGGCGACATTCTCGCTTCGTTCGGACCCTTCGACTTCGCTTCGCGAAGCACCCCCGCGGGGCAGGACAAGCCTTCGGGCTGTTCCTGATTTTACTGGGCGGATTCTGCCTTCTGGCGTTTTTCTCGCCAACCGCCGGGGCGGCTCCCGCGTTCGACTCGGGGACTCTCACCCCCACCCTCGCGCCCACCCCCACCTTCGATCTCAAACGCCTTGATCGGCCGCTCGTCAACGATCCGCCCTCGCAACTGGATGAGGGCAAGTTGATCTTTTGGAGCGTGTGCATGGCCTGCCACGGCGACACTGGACAGGGTCTCACCGACGCCTGGCGCGAATCGTTTGGCGAAGACCGCGACTGCTGGACCTCCAAATGTCACGCCTCGAACCATCCGCCGCAGGGATTCGAGTTTCCGCGGCTCGTCCCCTCCCTCGCGGGCGGGGGAAGATTACTGCGCTTCGTCAATGCAAAACAACTGTACGAATATAACCTGGCAAAAATGCCCTGGTGGAATCCCGGCTCGCTGACCGAAGCCAAAGCCCTGGCCGTGACCGCCTACCTGTTGGAGTTGAACGGCAGGTTTCCAAAAGGCGTGATGCTCACCGCCGCGAACGCCGAATTCATCTCCGTCCAATACGCCGCCGAGCCGCCCGCCAAAGAACTTCCGTGGAAGATTCTGCTGGCGGGCGCGTTCCTGCTGGCCGCCGCCGGGATCGGCCTCCAGTCCAGCCTGCCGCGCGGCGCGGCGCGTCCGAGCTTTGTCCTGCACCTGCATCCGCCGGGCATCCCCGCCCTGCAATCGCGCTTTCGCTACACCCTCGGCGCGGGCGGACTGGCGGTCTTCCTGTGCCTGGTGTTGTTGGTGACAGGCCTGCTGGAGATGTACTACTACATCCCCTCGGTGGAGCGCGCCGCCCAAACAATACAGGAAATCACCTTCCTCGTCCCGTTTGGCGGACTGATACGCAACCTGCATTTCTGGTCGGCGCAGGCGTTGGCGGTGATCGCCACCGTCCATCTTTTGCGAGTCATCTTCACCGGCGCGTACGTCAAGCCGCGCCGCTTCAACTACCTGCTCGGGCTGGGACTGTTCGTGATCGCGCTCCTGCTGGATTTCACGGGCTACGTCCTGCGCTGGGACGAGGGCATCCGCTGGGCGTTGATCGCGGGGACGAACCTGCTGGCGTCCGTGCCAAAAATCGGCGAGGCGCTCGTCCGCTTCGTTTCCGGGAACCTGGAGCCGGGTCCCGCCATGTTGATCCGCTTCTACGCCTGGCACATCTTCGGGCTGGCGCTGCTCGGCGGTATCCTGCTGGTCTGGCATCTCTTCCGCGTCCGCCGCGACGGTGGGATTGCCGCGCCGCCCGCGCAGCCCCAAAGTCTGGAGACTTTGGACTCTGCAAAAGACTCCGCTCCCCGCGCCCGCATTTCACGCCGCGAACTCCTGCGCCGCGAAGTGATCGCCATGCTGATCGCGGGAGGCATCCTGTTGCTGGTTGCCACCTTCCTGCAGGCCCCCATCGCCCAGCCGATGAACGCCTCGCTTATCAGTTTGACAGAATCGCGCGCGCCGTGGTTCTTCCTGTGGGTGCAGGAACTGCTCAAACTCGGCGACCCGTTCGTGTGGGGCATCGCCGTCCCGCTGGGCGTGCTCGCGCTTTTGGCAATCATCCCCTACATTTTCCCGCGTGCTTCGCGATCCGAATCCGAACTCGGGCGCTGGTTCCCGCGCTCAGGCCGCGCCGCGCAACTCGTCGTCCTCCTCCTGGTCGTGACCATTCTCACGCTGACCGTTTTGGCGACCCTGCCCGATCCGTAGTTTTGTGGTTTTGTAGTTACGTCGTTTTGTAGTTTCGGAGTTTTTTCGTGGCTTCTGGTTTCAACCGTTCAACTACCGAACCGCTTCGCGCAACTACCGAACTACCAAACTACCAAACCATCCAACTATGAAACTACGCAACCAAATCACCCGCAGAAATTTCCTCCAACTTGCCGTCAACGCCCTGCTGGGCGTGAGCGGCGCGCTCGGCCTGGCGGGGCTGGCGCGCTTCTTCAGTTTCGAGTCCGACCCGCCGCCGCCGAAGGAATTCGACATCGGCCCCGCCGCGAACTACCCGCAGGGAAGCGCGACCCTCCTGCCGCAGATCCCCGCCGCGTTGCGTCACCTTTCCAAAGGCTACATCGCCATCAGCATGACATGCACCCACTTGGGATGCACCGTGGAAAAACCGGGCGACTCCTTCCAGTGTCCCTGCCACGGCTCGCGCTTCGATGAAAACGGCAAACTCACGCGCGGCCCCGCCACGCGCGACCTGCCCAGCCTGCGCGTGGAAGAAAACGAGGCGGGAAACCTGATCGTACATTCGGGATAGAACTATGACTCTACTGCAAAAACCCATTAACCACGAAGGTCACAAAGGAGCACAAAGGAAATGCTCTTCATCCATTAACCTTCGTGTACTTCGTGTCCTTCGCGAAGCACCCTGTGGGTTGTGGTTAAAAACCTTTTTGCAGTAGACTCGACTATAATTCCAAAAACATACCACGAGGAGAGACAGCATGGATTTCGACCTGAACGATGAACAACGCATGTGGAAGAAAGCCGTCCATGATTTTGTGGCGGCGGAAGTGCAACCCAAAGCCCGCGAAACGGACGAGACGGACGCGTTCAACTGGGAGGCTGTCCGCAAGATGGGGCCGATGGGACTGCTCGGCCTGAGCGTCCCCGAAACCTACGGCGGCGCGGGCGTGGACGCCATCAGCGCGGCCATCGCCATCGAGGAACTCGGCTGGGGATGCGGCTCCACCGCGCTGGCGATGGCGGCGCACAACGGCCTCGGCACTGCGCCCCTGGCCCTCTTTGGCAGTGAGGAACTCAAGAAAAAATGGCTTCCGCTCGTCACCAGCGGCAAAGGCAAACTCGCCGCGCTCGCACTGACCGAGCCGGGCGCGGGTTCGGACATTCAGGGCGGCGTGACAACCCGCGCCGAAAAATCGGGGGAAGAATGGATCGTCAACGGGGCCAAGATGTGGACGACCAACGCCTCGATTGCCGAGTACATCATCACGCTCGCTCGCACGGACCGAGGAGGCGGATCCCGCTCCCTAAGCATGATCCTCGTCCCCACCGACGCGCCCGGCCTGCATATCGCGCCCCCCGAAAAAAAGATGGGACTGCACGGCTCCCCCACCCACGCCGTGACCTATGACAACGTGCGCGTGCCGCTCGGCAACCTGGTCGGCGAGGAGGGACACGGCCTGCAACAAACCCTCACCACGTTGGACGGCGGGCGCATCTCCATCGGCGCGCTCTCACTTGGGCTGGCAGAGGCCGCGCTCGAAGCCGCGCTGGCCTACGCCAAGGAGCGCAAAGCCTTCGGCCACCGCCTGGCGGACTTCCAGGCCCTGCAATGGAAAATTGCGGATGCGGCCACGGAAATCGAACTGGCGCGCAACATGATTTACAGGGCCGCCTGGCTCAAAGACCAAAAGCGTCCATACACCAAAGAAGCCGCCATGGCAAAATTATTCGCATCGGAAATGGCGGAGCGCGTCTGCTACAACGCCATCCAGATCCACGGCGGGTACGGCTACAGCCGCGAATACCCCGTCGAGCGCATGTACCGGGACGCGCGCCTGATGACCATCGGCGAAGGCACCAGCGAAGTCCAGCGCATGGTCATTGCGCGCGCCGCGCTGGGATAGATTCTCAATTTCGCTACCGTACATTACGAAAAACAGCCCAATCTCTTAACGCGAATTACGCGAATTTGCGAATTTCGCGAATGGATTTTGAAGAAATTCGCGGTATTCGCTCATTCGTGACATTCGCGTTGAAGAAATGTATGGTAGAGAGTTCTCAATAAAAAAAAACGGACGGGCGCGCCGGGAAAACAATCCCGAAGGGATGACACGATTCAGCGAGCCATGTCACCCCTTCGGGGTTATGAATGAACGATTCCCCGGTCTACAATCCGGACACCCCTTCGGGGTTGGGGAGACTACCAATTACTCGTAGCCGGTGATAATCGAATCCTTGATGTTCTCGAACGTGGACGGCCCTATCCCCGGCACATTCATGATATCTTCGATGAAGTAAAAGTCCCCGTTTGTCTCGCGATAATCAAGGATGGCTTGCGCCAACGTCGGCCCAATGCCGGGCAGGGATTGCAGTTCCTCCAGCGTGGCGGTGTTGATGTTAATCGCAGTGGGCGTCGGTGTGGATTGGGGCACGCCCGCAGTCGCAGCGCCTGGAAGGAAGGGAATTTCCAACTTCTGGCCGTCTTCGAGCGGCGCGGCCAGGTTAATATTGGCCTTGTCCGCTTCGGCCAGGAAACCGCCCGCGGCCTGCACCGCATCGTTGACGCGGCTGCCCACAGGTAGTTCGTACACGCCCGGGCGCGGCACTGCTCCCGCCACATCCACGACGAGGGGCGCGGGTGAGGGTGGCGGCAGGAGTTCCACCGAGTTGCCGCGCGGCGAGCGGGACACGATCCACAACAGGCCGCCGAGAACCAGCCCAATCAACAGGCCGATGACCGTGGGGTAAAAGGCTTTGAGAATATCGTGCTTGGTTGCTTCCATGTTTCTATTTTATCCGAAATTACTGTAGCGCAAATTGCCAATTTGCGTTCCTGTTTGCGTTCCTGGGACAAATTGGCACATCGCGCTTTAGCGATTTGTCCTACAAAACCAATTTACGTTAAACATCCAGGCGCATGACGAGCAATGTCTCGCCTTCGCGGAACAGACTCATCATCGCCCCGGCCAGTTTTTGGATGCGGCGAAAGTAGGGGGTCAACTCTTCATTAGCGAGGGCGCGAAAGCCAAATTTTTGGTAAAAGGATCCCAGCCCCGAGCGGCAGGTCAGATAAAGCGGACGCGGCGACCCGGACAGCAACTGTGTAACGAGGCGACGCGCCAGCCCGCGTCCGCGCCACGCGGGACGAACGGCGAGGGAGGCCAATTCGAGCGTCCCGTCCGCGTGGGGTTTGACCTGGGCGCACGCGGCCAGCCTCCCGTCCGCGGAAGAGGCGACGAGGAACCGCTTCCAGTCGAGTCCCATCGGGTTGATCCGCACGAGGCGGATGAGCGCTTTGATGTCTGCCGCATCGTCGGCGGTGGCGGGGCGCAGGGTGACGTCAGCCAATCGTCCCCGAAGCAACCAGCACGATCAACGTGAAGATGTACCAGTGAATGAGGAAGGGATAGAGGAACGAGCGCGTGCGGTAGGCGATCCAGCCGAAGGCGAACCCGCCAAAAACGGTGGAGAGGGTTTCGATCTCAGGTTTGCCGATGTGCAGGAGAGCAAACGGGACAGCCTGGAGCCAAAGCGCATCGGGGCCAAACTTGCGGGCATACCCAAACAGGATCCAGCCGCGGAAGAGGAATTCCCAACCGAAGATTTGAAAGAAGGTGTTCCAGGGCAGGTTGGCGGTCATGCCCTGGTAGTAGGATTGCGCCGAGGGATCGAGTTTGGCGAGGAACCAGATGACAGGCGTCATCAGCGCAACGCCGCCGAGGGTGATGGCCAGTCCCGCGCGCCAATCGCCGAGGGTGAAGCCGTAGTCGCGCGGCGATTCGCGAAATACAAGCACGATGAATAGCATGGGAACAATCAAAAACAGGATGGTTTGGTTAAGCCCGTCCGAGGGCGTGAGCCTGTGATAGGAATACACAATCAACAGCAGGGTGCTGACGATAGTGATGGTGACGACTTTCCAGTCGAAGTGGAGGGGAGGGAAGAGGGAGCGCATGGGAAAAGATGAAAGATGAAAGATGAAGGATGAATGTTACGTCCCACGGGGATGCTTCGCGATGGTGCGTGTTGCGTGTTCCGTGTCTACCTGTGTACGTGTATACCTTCAATACGGGTAGTTTGAGAAGTTCCCGTTCGGGCCGAGTAGTTGGATTATTTTATCCGCGTCGCGGGAGAGTTCCAAGCCCCAATTGACGAGGAGCAGGAGCGCGGCGAGCAGTGCGAAGGTGACGGCGATCTTTCCCACGCGGGATTCCCGCCAGCGCGCCGCCAGGGATTTCCAGCCGCCCGTCCAGAAGATGGAGGCCAGCACCGCGAAGAATGGGACGAGCGCGAGGTGGAAGCGGTCTTCTGCGAGGATAAAAACGTGTGGAAGGAGGTAAGCGAAAAAGAGGAGCGCCAGCAAAACGGTCGGCGGATTCCAGCGCAGGAGGGACGCGCCCAACGCGGCGGAGAGGCTGACGATCACAAAAGGCAGGAGCATGACCAAAAACAAAGCCAGCAGGAATGGGAACGGAATAAAGCCGACGATGTTGTTCCCATAAAAATACATCAGGACGCGCTTTTCGAGGCCAAAGAAAAAGCCGAGACGGTTGACTGCCAACGGGACGAACCGTTCGGGCTGGGCGCGGAGGAACTCGATGGCTTTTTGCGTCCCCACCCGGTCGCGCTCGGCGTCGTCGAGAATGGTCAACAAATCCAGCGAGGGGCCGAAGATGAAGGAACCGTTTCCCTGCGGGTGGTAGCCAAGGTACAGGTTGTAGCCCATCGAGGTTTCGATGCCCGTCAGTTTGTGATGCAGGAGCGAGTTGCGGACGATCCACGGGGCGATGGTCAACGCCAGGGCCAGAGCGACGAGGAGCGCGCCGCGTTTTTGTTTGAGCGCGAACCAAACCCACAGGAAAGCGAATCCCGCAAACGGGAGGATGACGGAACGCGTCAGGGCGGTGAGGCCGAGGAAGAAGCCGGAAAGCAGGAAAAATAAAGATGAAAGATGAAAGATGAAAGATGAAGAGTTTGGGTTGCGAGATGCGGGATGCGGGTTAGGAGATGTCTGTTCCGAGGCTTTGAGAAGAAAGAAGAAAGAGGCGAGAAGGAGCAGGAAGAAGGGATTCTCGGTGCCGAGGCCGAGGGGATAGGCCAACAGAATGGGGTACGCGGCGATGACCCAGGCAGAAATTTTCGCCGCCCGTTCATTTTCAGGAGATATTTTTTTAGCAACCAGATATGTCAGCGGGGCCAGCGCCGCGCCGAGGAAGGCTTGGGCAAGACGCGCGGCGAAAAAGCGGTTCGCGCCACTGCCGACGAGCAGGTAGATCAGCGACAGGAAGGCGGGATAGAGCGGCGCGCGGAAGGAGGTCTCCACGCCGCGCGCGGGGTCGTAGTCCACCGTGGTCAGGTCAAAGTCCACGTAGGGTTTGAGCAGTTCCAGGTCGGCGGAGGCGTACCAGCGGAATCCGTTCCCCGCCGCGAGGCTGCGCGCCAGCATGTCGTATTGGAACATGTCGTCCAGGCCAATGCCGAGGGAACGCGCCAGAAGGACGGGAATCAGCCTGAGGACGAGGGCGGCGCAGAATACGCCCAAAGGGAAGGAAACGCGAATGCGGCGGGAGCTGGCGGAGTTCATGGAAGAGGCGGTTCTTTCGCTAGAAAAGATGGCTGGATTATAGCAACTTCGGGGAGAGAGTCAATTGTCTAGCGGTATAATCACGTAAATCAAACCAAATTCGGAGGAACAACCATGAGCGACACTGCCCTTTTTCCATTGAACGACGAACATAAAATGATCCGCGACACGGCGCGCGATTTCGCGCAAAACGAGATCGCACCCATCGCGGCAGAACACGATGAAAGCGGGGAATTCCCGCACGCCACGATCAAGAAGATGGGCGAGATGGGATTCATGGGGATCGAAGTGCCAGAAAATTACGGCGGCGCAGGCATGGACACCTTGTCCTACGTGCTGGCGCTCGAGGAGATCGCCAAAGCCGACGCGGCGCACAGCGTGGTCATGTCGGTCAACAACTCACTGTATTGTCACGGTATCCTGACATTCGGGACCGAGGAACAGAAACAGAATTTCATCCCCCCCGTTGCTTCGGGCAAATCCATCGGCGCGTATTCGCTGACCGAGCCGATGTCCGGTTCGGACGCGTCGAACATGAAAAGCCGCGCCAAACGCGACGGCGATTTCTACATCCTGAACGGGCGCAAATCCTGGGTCACGAGCGGACCCGTGGCCGGTTACATGGTTGTCTTTATGATGACCAACCCCGAGAAAAAAGCCAAAGGCATCACCGCCTTTCTTGTAGAGGCGAACACACCCGGCCTGACGTGCGGCAAAAAAGAGCCAAAACTCGGCATTCACGCTTCCGCCACCAGCGAAATACTTTTTGAAGATTGCAAAATCCCCGTTGCCAACCGTCTCGGTGAAGAGGGCGAGGGATTCAAGATCGCCATGACCGTCCTGGACGTGGGACGCATCGGCATCGGCGCGCAGGCGCTGGGCATCGCCGAAGCGGCCTACGAAGCCAGCCTCTCGTACGCGCGCGAGCGCGAGGCCTTCGGCCAGAAGATCGGGGAATTCCAGGGCACGGGTTTCAAGATCGCCGACATGAAGACGCGCATCGAAGCCTCGCGGCTGATGGTCTACAACGCCGCCATGGCGAAGGAACGCTCCAAGACCACCGGCGAACGCTTCACCCTGCAAGCCTCCACCGCCAAACTTTTCGCTTCCGAGACGGCCATGTTCTGCGCGCACGCCGCGGTGCAGATCCACGGCGGGATGGGCTACAGCCGCGAACTGCCCGTCGAGCGCTACTTCCGCGACGCCAAGATCACGGAAATTTATGAGGGAACGAGCGAAATTCAGCGCCTCGTCATCAGCCGCCTCGAATTGGGGTTGCGCTAACAGGATCGCCTCGGCACAGACAAATCCTCCATGCCCGAGAAAAAGGATTTTCCTCCCGAACTCTCCGTCATCCTGCCCGCCTTCAACGAGGGTGCGCGCATCCGCGCCAATATCCTGCGCGTGTGCGAGACGCTGAAAGGCCTGCGCTACGAGATCATTGTCGTGGACGACGGCTCCAGCGACGACACCTTCGCGGAAAGCCAGCGCGCCGCGGACGAGGGCCACCCCGTCCGCACGCTGCGGCAGGAGCAGAATCGCGGCAAGGGCGCCAGTCTCTTTCACGGTTTTGGATATTGCACCGGCGAGTTGGTGGCTTTCCTCGATTCGGATTTGGAGATCGCGCCAGAGAACCTGCTCACCCTCATCAAGGTCATGCAAGCCACGAACGCGGACGTGGTGGCGGGCGTTAAAGACCTGCAAGCCAACCAATTCCCGCCGCTGCGCCGCCTGATGAGCCGCGCCTACCGCGCCATGGTCGCCTTCCTCTTCGGCCTGTCCATCACCGACACGCAGACCGGCATCAAACTCTTCCGCCGCGCAGTGCTCGCGGACGCCATCCCGCGCGTCTCCGCCCGCCGCTTCGCCTTCGACATCGAACTGCTGGTGGCCGCCTCGCGCTTTGGCTACCGCATCGTCGAACAACCCGTCGAGGTGGCCTACCACCGAAGCGGCGGCCTCGGGCGCATGAACCTGGCCGCCATCCTCGGCACCTTCGTGGACACGCTCGCCATTTTCTACCGCGCCTCGTTCTGGCACTGGCTCAACCCCGGCCTGCTGGCCCAAACCTGGATGGCGCTGTTCGTGCTGGGCGTCTTTCTCAGCGGTGTGGGATTTGCCAAATTGCTCAGCCCCACCATCCCGCAAGGTTTCGCAAAACAATTCTATTACATCATTCTCCTTCAATTCATCTCCTCGCCGTTACGCGACTGGCTGATCCTGCTGATCGGCATCCTCTTTGTCGTCATCGCGCTCATCCAACTCAACAAAATCATCATGACCGCCTTCGCGCGCCGCGACCGAGACGGACTTTCAGGAATCTTTCGCAAATGATCTTCCCGCCTCGTTCTTCCGACCTCGAAACGGCCTCCTGCCCGATTTGCGGATCAGCCCGCGCGCCGACTCTCCGCTACGACTTCGCCCCCTACCGCGTCGTCCGTTGTCCCCATTGCGGACTGGTTTTCCTCTCCCCGCGCCTGACCGAGTCCGCCATCCTCAAACTCTACTCCGACCAGGAATACTACGTTTCCGAAGTTTCCGGCCAGGGCTATGATGAATATCTCGAAGTCCACCACAACTGGGTTCGTACCTTCACGCGGCGACTCAATCAAATTACCAATTATCGCGAAGCATCCCCGTGGGACCAATTACCAGGTAGTGTCCTCGACATCGGTTGCGGCCCAGGCTTCTTCCTCGAAGCCGCGCAGTCCAAAGGCTACGACGCCTTCGGCCTCGACCCATCCGACTACATCGTCAAAGTAGCCAGCGAAAAATTCGGGGAGCGCATCCAGAAAGGCGTGATCGAATCCGCCGACTATCCCTCCGATCACTTCGACCTCGTGGTGGCCTTCGACACCTTCGAGCATGTCTACCATCCGCTCGAGTGGCTGTCTGCCGTGCGCCGCGTCCTCCGAAGTCCCGACCCTGGTTCGGGGAAACCGGGCGGCCTGCTCGCCATCACCACCCCCGATCCGACCAGCCTGCTGGCAAAAATCTCCGGCAAAAAATGGGTCTCGTTCAAATTACCCGAACACGTCTTCTACTGGTCACCCGTCACCATCCGCCGCGTCCTGGCCGAGGGCTGGGAAATTTTGGAGATCAAGCCTGCGGGACAATACGCCTCGCTCTCCTTCCTCTTCCGACGATTATTCCGCCTGCCCTCCAACCCGCGCGGAATCATCAAATGGAAACTCGACCTTCTCAAAAAATTCAGCATCTACAGCGACAACGGCTCGATGACCGTCATCGCGAGGAAAAGATGAAAGATGAAGGATGAAAGCAGTTCTTCAAACCATGTCGCAAACCATGTAGTGACGATTTCAATCGTCCGAACGACTAAAGTCGTTACTACGTGGAGGGAGAACACCATAGTGACGGTTTCAGTCATCCAGAGGCAAACATGAAAACCACCCTCTTCCGCCAGCACGGCGGACCCGAAGTGCTCGAATACACCGACTTCCCCACCCCGGAACCCAAGCCCGGAGAAGCCCTCGTGCGCGTGCGCGCTGCGGCCCTCAACCGCATGGACGTGATGGTGCGCAACGGCTGGCCGGGACTCAAACTCGACCTGCCCCACATCAACGGCGCAGACGGCGCGGGTGAGATCGTTGCCATCTCCCCTCTCCAAATGTACGGTGGTCGAGTAGGCGGTACTCCGCCGTATCGAGACCCATTGGGGGAGGTGCCGGGGGTGGGGTTAGGGGTGGGGTCGCGCGTCGTCATCAACGCCAACCTCGGCTGCGGACAGTGCGACGCCTGTCTCTCTGGCTGGGACAACATGTGCCGGGACTGGCATTTGCTCGGCGAGACCGTGCGCGGCACGTACGCTGAATACGTAACCATCCCCGTGCGCCAACTCTACAAATTGCCCGACGATTTCGACTTCCACACGGCGGCCGCGGCCGCACTGGTATATCAGACCGCTTGGCATTCGCTCATCACGCGCGGACGTTTGCAGGCAGGCGAGACCGTCCTCGTTGTCGGCGCGGGAGGCGGGGTCAACACTGCCAGCGTGCAGATCGCCAAATTTGCAGGCGCGCAGGTCATCCTCGTGGGATCCAATGCGAAAAAACTCGCCGCGGCAGAATCCCTCGGCGCGGACATCCTGGTTGACCGCTCCAAAACCGAGGACTGGTCGAAGGCCGTTTTCACCGCCACCGATAAGCGCGGCGTGGATGTGGTGGTGGACAACGTCGGCACGACCTTCATGCAATCCCTGCGCTGTCTCAAAAAGGGCGGGCGCCTGCTCACCGTCGGCAACAGCGGCGGCCCGCGCTTCGAAATTGACAACCGCTACATTTTTGTAAAACATATTTCGATCATCGGTTCGAGCATGAGTCACTTGAAGGATTTTTCCACCGTGATGGATCTGGTGATGGCGGGCAAACTCAAACCCGTGATAGATCAAACCTTCCCGCTCGAAGAGGCCGCCGCCGCGCAGGAACGCCTGTGGAAGGGCGAGAATTTCGGCAAGATCACGTTGGAAGTTACGTAGTTTGGTAGTTTGGTAGTTTGGTAGTTTGGTAGTTGCGTGTCGCGTGGTCACGTGGTCGCGTGGTCGCTTAATCTTCGACGAGCGCAACACGCAACATTCATCCTTCATCTTTCATCTTTCATCCTTCATCCTTCATCTTTCATCTTTCATCTTTCATCCTTTATCCATGTCCCCTCGCCTCTCCCGCCTCTTTGAAATTGCTCTCGTCGCCATCCTCATGGCGATCTATCTTTACGCGGCGCTGGCGGAGGCGCACAACCTCGTCACGCAATGGTTCATCCGCGACGATGCCTTTTACTACTTCAAGGTCGCGCAAAACATCACTGAGGGACACGGCTCCACGCTCGACGGTATCAACCTCACCAACGGCTACCATCCGCTCTGGATGCTCATCTGCATTCCCATCTTCGCCCTCGCCCGCTTCGACTTGATCCTGCCCCTGCGCGTGCTCGTGCTCGTCTCGGGCGCGATCAGCGCGGCGACGGGCGTCCTGCTCTTCCGTCTCGTCGGGCGGACGCTCTCCGCGCCCGCGGCCGTTCTCGCCGCCTCGTACTGGGTCTTCGACCGCGCCATCCATTACAACGTGACCATGTTCGGCCTCGAGACGGGACTGACCGCGCTGACCATGACCGCCTTCCTTCTCGCGATGGCAAACCTGAACACGCCGTCATTGCGAGGCAATGCCGCATCAATAAAGCAATCTTCCTCCCTTCCTCCGTCATTGCGAGCGGAGCGAAGCAATCTCCCCCACGACGCGGGGATTGCTTCGTCACTCACTTCGTTCGCTCCTCGCAATGACGGGGCAAATATGTTGACCCTCGGCCTGCTGGCCGTTGCGATGACGTTCAGCCGCCTCGACACGGTCTTCCTCGCCCTGCTGGCGGGCGCGTGGATCATCCTGCGCGGCACACCCATCCGCACGCGCTTGATGCTGGATGTGGCGGTCATCGTCAGCGCAGCCTTTCTCAGCGTGGCCCTGCGGACGGGACTACCCGATTATTTCTTCTACGCCAAATCCGCAATCGCGCTCGCCGCGTTGGGATTGACGATACAAATTCCCGCGTTCCATATTTTCGGGTTGTATAATTCAGGTTTCTCCGAGAAATCTGGTCTTACGAAAATTACCAATTACTATTTACGTTTCACCCTCGTCACCCTCGCCAGTGCGGGACTCGTCTCCAGCGTGATGATCGGCTTATTGTCCGCGAACCAACTGTCGGGTCTGCCGCGCAGCGCCCTGCCACTTTACGCGGGATTCGTCTTCGTCGGCGCGGGGATCGTCCGTTGGGCGGCGCGAACTCATCCCGCGCAAGTCCAATCAAATTGGCGGCAGTGGATCGGCGAGGGCGTCCACTTTTACGGAGTCCTCGGCGGCGCGCTGGCCGCGTACATGCTGTTCAACAAAATTGTGTTCGGCGCGCTCATGCCCGTCAGCGGACTGGTCAAGGCCTGGTGGGGTTCCCTGCAAGGCTCGACCTACGGCAACCCGATTTCCACGTTCCCGGGCTTTCTCGGCCTCGAGCGCGAAGAGGGACTGAACGCCTGGGGGCCGGCGGTTTACCTGCTTCACGATGTGAAAGACCGGCTGGGAATTAATTTGTGGCTCGCGCTCGGATTGCTGGCCGCGTTGGTTCTTTTGATTCTGCTCACACGGAAACAACGTGCGGCGCGCGCCGCCGTTTCACTTGGACTGCCGCTGCTACTGGCGGGTTCGCTTGTCCAGATGTTTTACTACAACGGGTTGGGTTACGCGGGCTCGAAAGACTGGTACTGGGTCAGCCAGATGCTGATGTTTGCCCTGCTCGGCGCGTTGCTGTTTGACCTGTTCCTGCGCCCGTTGCGAAAATCCCAGCCCGGACGCGTAATTGCATGGACGCTCACCGCCGCGCTGTGCATCGGTTTCTATGCGATCCCGTTCGCAAGCGCCATCGTTCAGCGGATGCCCTACCGAAATGTTCCTGCGGATGTGCCTTACATGGATGTCATCCCCTTCCTCGAATCCAACACGGAAGAGGGCGCGTTGATCGGCATGACGGGCGGCGGCAACATCGGTTATTTTATTCACGGGCGCACCATCGTCAACATGGACGGGCTGATCAACAGCGCCGCATATTTCCAGTCCCTGCGCGCCGGCCGCGCCGACGAATATCTCGCGGCCATCGGCCTCGATTACATCTTCTCGAATCCCGACATTCTGCAAAACCCGCCGTATAATGGACAATTCAACGAGTGGTCGGAGACGGTCGCCGAATTTGGACGCAAAGACCTGTTGCGCTATCATGCAAAATAAAATGGTTCGCCCCTCTCCTGTAACCACCCTGCTGTGGATGGTGTTATGCCTTACAACCTGGAACGCCATTCGACTTTTCGCGGCCGTTGCGGATTGGAATTTGCTGGCGGAATTCGCGCCGCGTCCGGGCCCGCTCTACATTTCCTTGAGCGCCGCTTTCTGGACCTTGGGCGGGGTCGCGGCATGGAGGGCGATTCGCCGCCCCAGCCGCCGCGCCCGGCTCGCCGCCGCGCTTTATCTTTCCGGTTATGCGCTGTGGTGGTGGGCTGACCGCCTGCTCCTACAGGCGCCGCGCCCCAACTGGCCGTTCGCCCTGGCCGCGACCATCGTTTTGCTGGCGCTGGCGGCATCCCTGATTTTCAATCGAAAGACAATTGCATATTTCCACAGGACTTACGCGGAATGCTTATTCGCCGAAGATAAACAGGGATAAACGGTTGGTGATTACCCACAAGTTCGGCGACTTGTGGGTAATCACCGATAAACGATTGTTGATTTGACCGAAAATCAAGTTCATCTCCGTTCATCGCTGGTTAAATTTTATGTAAGTTCAATCCAACAACAAAGAGAGACCCATGACCAAACACACACGGATCAAGACCCTGCGTGAACGAAAAACAAAATCCCGCCTCGGCGGCGGACAGGATCGGATTGACGCCCAGCACAAAAAGGGACGCCTGACCGCCCGCGAACGCCTCGACCTCCTGCTCGATAAAGGCTCCTTCCGCGAAGTGGACAATTTCGTTGTCCACCGCACCAGCGACTTCGGCCTCGACCAGCAGGTTTTTCCCGGCGACTCGGTTGTCACCGGCTGGGGCACCATCGAAGGCCGCCTCGTCTACGTCTTCTCGCAGGATTTCACCGTGCTGGGCGGAAGTCTCGGCGAAGTTCATGCCGAGAAAATCTGCAAGATCATGGACATGGCGATGAAGAACGGCGCGCCGGTCGTCGGGCTGAACGATTCGGGCGGGGCGCGCATCCAGGAGGGCGTGGTCTCGCTGGCGGGCTACGCGGACATCTTCCTGAAGAACACGCTGGCTTCGGGCGTCATCCCGCAGATCTCGGCCATCATGGGACCCTGCGCGGGCGGCGCGGTCTACTCCCCCGCGCTGACCGATTTCATCTTTATGACGCGCGGCTCCTCCTACATGTTCGTGACCGGGCCGGATGTGGTCAAGACCGTCACACACGAGGAAGTTTCGTTCGAGGATTTGGGCGGCGCCAGTGTCCACTCGGAAAAATCGGGCGTCTGTCACGTGGCCGCCGATTCTGAGGCGGACACGTTGTACCTGATCCGCAAGCTGCTGGGCTACCTGCCGCAAAACAACATGGAGGACCCGCCCTTTGTCGAAGGCGGCGACGATCCCCTGCGCATGGAAGAATCGCTCGACAGCCTGATCCCCGACGAACCCGGCAAGCCCTACGATATCAAGGATGTGATCCACAAGGTGGTGGACAACGCCCAGTTCTTCGAGATCCACGAAGCCTTCGCGCAAAACATCGTGGTCGGCTTTGCGCGCCTGGGCGGGCACTCGGTGGGAATCGTGGCGAACCAGCCCGCATTCCTGGCCGGCGTGCTGGACATTGACGCGTCCGAAAAAGCGGCGCGCTTCGTGCGCGTCTGCGATGCATTCAATATCCCCATCGTCACTTTCGAGGATGTACCCGGTTTCCTGCCCGGCACGGTGCAGGAACACGGCGGCATCATCCGCTCCGGCGCGAAATTGCTGTACGCCTACTGCGAGGCGACCGTGCCGAAACTGACCGTCATCACGCGCAAGGCCTACGGCGGCGCGTACGACGTGATGTCGAGCAAGCATATCCGCGGCGATTACAACGTGGCCTGGCCGACCGCCGAACTGGCCGTGATGGGCCCGGAGGGCGCGGTCAACATTGTCTTCCGCAAGGAATTGGAGAAGGCCAAAGACCCCGTCAAGCGCAAGGCGGAACTGGTGGCGGAATACCGCGAGAAATTCGCGAACCCCTACATCGCCGCCGAACGCGGCTACCTGGACGATGTGATCGAGCCGAAGGAAACCCGTCCGCGCCTGATCAACGCGCTGGAGATGTTGAGCAACAAGCGCGACGCCAATCCCGCCAAGAAGCACGGGAATATTCCGTTGTGAGGTAGACAGGTACATACTGTTCGGGATGCAGTTGGACTGCATCCCGCTCGCAGTGCAACTGCTCACAAACTGTAAAAACGGGAAGTTGTTTTTACACAACTCCTAACCGCGAGGAAATTTCATGGAAAAAATAATTCCCTGGTTGCTCGAAGGTCCCGGCTGGGTGCAATACCGCACCCGCGTGGATTTGCTCCACCAACCCGAAACTGACAACGAAGTACGCGCCGCGCGGCAAGCGATGTTGGCCGACCCACAGGTGCGAGGCTTGCTGGCGGAACTGGCGGAGTGGCCCGGCGAAGTGCTCGCCAGCCACAAATCCGCCGGTCTGTTGATGCACAAACTGGCTTTCATCGCCGACCTGGGTTTGAAGGCGGATGACCCCGGCATCAAAAAAATCGTCGCGCGTATTTTCAAACACCAGTCGGCGGATGGCCCATTCCAAATGCCGATGAACATTTCGGAATCCTACGGCGGCAGTGGACAGGACATGTGGGGCTGGGCGTTGTGCGACGCGCCGGTCACTCTCTTTGGCCTGCTCAAATTGGGACTGGGCGGCGATCCACGCGTACAAAAGTCCGTTGAGCATCTGATGGGGTTGGCGCGCGACAACGGCTGGCCGTGCGCCGTCTCGCCCGAACTGGGCAAGTGGCGCGGACCTGGCCGCAAGGATGATCCGTGTCCGTATGCCAACCTGGTCATGCTGAAAGCGCTGGCGCAAACCGAATGGAAGGATTCGCCCGCCACGCGCGCCGGCACGGAGATCGCCCTGCAACTGTGGGCGGAGAGCCGGGAGCGCCATCCTTACGTGTTTTACACAGGCACGGATTTCCGCAAGTTAAAGGCCCCGCTGATCTGGTACGACATCCTGCATCTGCTGGATGTGCTTACACAATTCCCGTGGCTGAAAGGCGATAAACGCCTGAAAGAAATGGTCGAGACGATGCAGGCAAAAGCAGACAAGCAGGGCAGGTACACTCCTGAATCAATCTGGAAAGCCTGGAGTGATTGGGACTTCGGGCAAAAGAAAGAGCCGTCACGCGCGTTGACGTTTTTCGTTCAGCGTATACTTCAGCGATACGAGAGAATGACGCGGTAAACTCGGACAAGCCGAAAGAGATTTAAACACGAAGGACACAAAGGTCAAGAAGGAAGACCCTAAGAGGAGCATTTATGGTTAACAAAGTTTTGGTCGCCAACCGGGGCGAGATCGCCGTGCGCATTATCCGCGCCTGCCGCGAATTGGGGATTGCCACGGTGGCCGTCTACTCTGACGTGGATCGGCAGGCGCTGCACGTCCGTTATGCGGACGAGGCCTACCTGCTGGGGCCCGCGCCCTCGCGCGAATCGTACCTGCGCGCGGACAAGATCATTGACATTGCGCGCAAGTGCGGTGCGGACGCGATTCACCCGGGCTACGGATTCCTGGCGGAGCGCGAGGATTTCGCGCAGGCCTGCCTGGACGCGGGACTCACGTTCATCGGCCCGAAACCGTCTGCCATCGCGGCCATGGGAGACAAGGGCGTGGCGCGCTCCACCGTCGCGCGGGCGGGCGTGAAGGTGGTGCCAGGCACGGAAGATGTGGGCAACCTGACGGACGAGGAATTGCTCGCCAAGGCGCCGAAGATCGGCTTCCCGTTGCTGATCAAAGCCACGGCGGGCGGGGGCGGAAAAGGCATGCGGGAGGTGCGCTCCGTTGGGGAAATGCCGGCCCTCCTGATGTCCGCGCGACGCGAGGCGGAATCCGCCTTCGGCGACGGGAACGTCTACCTCGAGAAACTGGTCGAGGGCGCGCGTCACATCGAATTCCAGATTCTGGCGGACGGGCAGGGAAACGTGATCCACCTGGGCGAACGCGATTGCTCGCTCCAGCGCCGCCACCAAAAACTGGTGGAGGAGACGCCCTCCCCCGCGATGGACGAGGAACTGCGCCAGGAAATGGGAGCGGTGGCGGTGAAGGCCGCGCAGGCGGTGGACTACGTCAACGCGGGGACGATTGAATTCCTGCTCGACAAGGACCGAAATTATTTCTTCCTCGAAATGAACACGCGCTTGCAGGTGGAGCATCCCATCACCGAGATGGTGACGGGCATTGACATCGTGAAGGAGCAGATCCGCATCGCGCGCGGACGGGCGCTGGGTTATAAACAGGAGGACGTAAAAATGACGGGCGCGGCCATCGAATGCCGCATCAACGCCGAGGACCCGTATAACGGATTCCTGCCTTCGACCGGGCGCATCACGCAGAGCATCCTGCCCACCGGGCCCGGCATTCGCGTGGACACCGGCATGTATCCCGGCTTCGAGATCACCCCGTATTACGATCCGATGATCGCCAAACTGATCGTGTGGGGCGAAACGCGCGGACAGGCCATCCTGCGCATGCGCCGCGCGCTGGAAGAGTACCGCATCGTGGGCGTGCGGACGAATATCCCCTTCCACCAGAGCCTGATGGATTCGACCCGCTTCCTGGCGGGCCAGTACGATACGCGCTTTGTGGAGGAACGGTTTTCGATGGAGGAGCTGGCGGAAAGCAAGGAATATTTCCCGGAGATCGCGGCCATCCTGGCCACGCTGGTGGCGCACCAACAGACCCAGCGTTCCGCGCAGTTCGTCCGGCGCGGGGCGCGGGATGCCAGCAACTGGAAATGGGTGGGAAGATGGGAGAGGATGCACCGGTAATTCAGTGAGCAGTGAGCAGTGAGCAGTAATCAGTAATCAGGTGAATGATGAAATATATAACCACGCTGGATGGAAAAGAATATTTGATCGAGGTGATTGACGAGCATCACATCTCGGTCAACGGGCGGGCGCAGGAAGTGGACTTCGAATCGGTCAGCGGACAGCCGGTCTACTCGATGCTCATTGACGGCAAGTCCTATGAATCCTACGTCTACGAGACGGAGGAGGGCTGGCAGGTATTGACGCGCGGGCGGCAATATAACCTGACCATCGAGGATGAGCGCGAAAAACGACTGCGCGCTGCGGCAGGCGGCGGCGTGGCGGAGTCGGGCGAGTACCACCTGAAAGCGCCCATGCCGGGACTGGTGGTCGCCATCCCCGTCAACGAGGGCGACAAGGTGGAAAAGGGACAGGTGATCCTGATCCTCGAATCGATGAAAATGCAGAACGAGCTCAAATCGCCCAAGGCAGGCACGGTGGGACGCATCCGTGTCAAGCAGGGCGAGAAGGTGGAACAGAGGCAGGCGTTGCTCAGTGTTCAGTGATCAGTTATCAGTAATCAGTGAACAGTGAACAGTAATCAGTGAGCAGTAAGGACTTGTGTAAAAATAAGTTCCGTGTTTCCGTCAGCAGTTGGACTGCTGACGGCTCGCAGTGCAACTGCTCGCGAACTTTGAAATAGTGAGCAGTCGTCAGTAAATGAACAATCAGGAAATCGAAGTCAAGTTTTACGTGAAGGATCTCAAGCGGCTGGAAGCGCGCCTGCTGGAACTCGGCGCGGCGCTGATCCAGCCGCGCGTCCACGAGAGCAACATTCGCTTCGACCTGCCGGATGGAAGCCTGCGCGCCGGGGGCCGCGTCCTGCGCCTGCGCCGCGCGGAGGATGTCCGCCTGACGTACAAGGGCAAAGGGCAAAGTATCAATGGCGTGCTCGCGCGCGACGAGATCGAATTCACGGTGGGCGATTTCGAGACGGCGCGCCAGTTTCTCGAAGCGTTGGGCTACGCGCAAATCGCGGTCTACGAAAAATTCCGCGCCACGTATGAAATGCAGACTTCCGAAGTCTTTGGCCCCGAAGGGGTGCTTCGCGAAGACTTCGGAAGCCGCGTACATATCATGCTGGACGAACTGCCTTACGGCGAATTCGTGGAGATCGAGGGCCCGGGCGTGGACCCGATCCGTTTAACGGCAACCAACCTCGGGCTGGAGTGGGAGGCGGCCGCCGATGCGGGATACCTCACCCTGTACAAACGCTTCTGCGCGGGGCGTCAACTGGATCCCGCCAAATTAACGTTCGCGGCGCTGACGGATTTCACGCCGTCCCCTGAAATGCTGGGAGTCCGCCCGGCAGAC
>CAYJLS010000049.1:0-24236 GCA_964371065.1 uncultured Anaerolineaceae bacterium
CCTGCCACCAAAATAACACCTGTGATCTTCCACAATACAGACACATTATTCGCCGAGTGTGTATCTGGCATGGTTACAAATTTAAGCCGGCGGTCGTCCAACCTTTGATAATCGAATCCCCCTCAGAAATCTGAGGATGCGATCTGTGTTTTTTCCTTCGGCCCCGCTACTCAACAGAAGCAAGGGGATACGGTAAAATTTAGAGAAGGAGTCAGCCGTGTCACAATCCGACCTGTTCAGCGTCAGTCCTTCCAGTCATGCAACGCTCGAGGAATTGTTCGCTGAAATGCAACAAATGAAAGATGATCCGCTCGCCAATGCCGGGACGAACATCGTTATCAGCCGCGGCAACCCGCAGGCGAAATTGCTTATCATCGGCGAAGCGCCGGGGCCGGAGGAAAATGTCAAGGGGAAGCCGTTCGTCGGGCGCGCGGGACAACTGCTAGACAAGATCCTGCAAGCTGCCGAGTTCAACCCCGAAAGGGATGTATACATCACGAATTCGGTCTTCCGCCTACCACCAGGTGAGGATGGCAAGGCGTTCCGCAAACCAACCGACGAGGAGATCAAGTATTATCGCCCGTACGTGTTGGAGATCATTCGCCTTGTCGACCCGCTGATCATGTTGTTGACGGGAAACGTGGCGTGTCAATCCATCCTCGGCAAGACGGGAATCACCAGTCTGCGTGGACAGTGGTCACAGATACAAGGACGCTGGGTGATGCCAATCTATCATCCATCCTACCTGTTGAGGAATCCATCCAGGGAACCAGGCTCGCCCAAAGCACAGATGTGGGACGATATCCGCGAAGTGAAAAAGAAGTATGATTCGTTGACGGGAAAGTAATCCACTGCATGTACACACCTGCTACCATTCTCAAAGAGACCTTCGGCTACGACACCTTCCGCCCATTGCAACGCGAAGTGATCGAGAATGTGCTGGCGCGCCGCGACACGCTGGCGGTCATGCCGACGGGTGGAGGAAAGTCGCTCTGTTATCAAATCCCCTCGCTTCTATTTGATGGACTGACCGTTGTTGTTTCGCCGCTCATCTCGTTGATGAAGGACCAGGTGGAGCAGTTACGCGCCTTCGGCGTTCCCGCGTTGTTCCTCAACAGTTCGCTCGCGCCGCAGGAATACCAGGAGAACATGGATTATGTGAAGCGCGGCGAGGTGAAGTTGCTATACGTCGCGCCCGAGACGCTCCTCACCCCGCGCATTCTCTCGCTTCTCGCGGGACTGAAAGTGGATTGCCTGACGATTGATGAAGCCCACTGCATCTCGGAGTGGGGCCACGACTTCCGCCCCGAATACCGCCAACTTGTGGAAGTACGCAAGCGCTTTCCGAACGCAGTCTGCCTCGCGCTGACGGCCACCGCCACCTCGCGCGTGCGGCAGGATATCCGCTCCACGCTCAAGTTTGCCACCGCCAACGAATTCGTCGCCAGCTTCAACCGCGAGAACCTGTACATCGAAGTCGTCCGCAAACGCGACCCGATCACGCAGACCATCGAAATGCTCGAACGCTACAAGGATCAGTCGGGCATCGTCTATTGTTTTTCGCGCAAGCAGGTGGACGAGCTCGCCGCGTACCTGATCTCGCGCGGCTACTCCGCCCGTCCCTATCACGCGGGGCTGGAAGATATGGACCGAAAACGGAACCAGGAGGCCTTCATCCGCGACGACACGCAGGTCATCGTCGCAACGATCGCGTTTGGAATGGGCATCAACAAGCCCAACGTGCGCTTCGTCATTCACTTCGATTTGCCGAAGAGCGTCGAAGGCTATTACCAGGAGATCGGCCGCGCGGGGCGTGACGGACTGCCCGCGCATTGTCTGCTCCTTTACAGTTATTCCGATGTCGCCAAGCTCAACTATTTCATTGACCAAAAAGAAGGTGAAGAGCGGCGAGTCGCCGTCCAGCATTTGAATGCCATCGTCAGCTACGCCGAAGATGAAACCAACTGCCGCCGCAAACCCCTGCTCAATTATTTTGGCGAAGCGTACACCGCCAGCAACTGCTCCAACTGCGACAACTGCACCTCCGCCCCCACCGCGCTGACCGACATCACGATCCCCGCGCAGAAATTCCTCTCGTGCGTCAAACGGGCGGATGAGAAATTCGGCGCGGGTCACATTGCGGATATTTTGCTCGGCTCGAAGAACGAAAAAGTCCTGCGCTGGGGACACGATAAACTGTCCACGTACAACATCGGGACGGAATTGACTCACAAACAATGGATGCACCTCGCCCGTCAACTCACGCAGATGGGATACCTCAAACAGGAAGGCGAGTATCACACGCTGAGTCTCACGGTCAAGGCGTTGGAAGCGCTCAAGAAACGGGAACCCATTTTCGGCGTCCTGCAAGAAGCGGAACGGGTCAGGAAAAAAGCAGGGAAGAAGGAGGAGGTCGAATACAACCACGCGCTGTTCGCCATCCTGCGCCAGAAGCGCAAGGAGATGGCCGACGAGGCGGGAGTCCCGCCGTATGTCATCTTCTCCGATCGGACGCTCACGGAAATGTCCGCGTATTATCCGCAATCAGTGAAAAGCCTGCTCAACATCTCGGGCGTGGGACAGGTGAAGTCACAGCAATACGGCGATGCGTTTTTGGAGATCATCAAAGCGTATTGCGAGAAGCATGGGTTGAAGGAAATCCCTCATCCCCGGCCCTTCCCCCACAGGGGGAAGGGAGCGCAATCCCCCTCTCCCACCGGGAGCCCCAAAGGGGTGCTTCGCGAAGGGGCTAGGGGTGAGGGCGAACTCCCCGAACGCACCCGCCTGGTGGCCGAAGCCTTCAACGAGGGCGACACCATTCCAACTCTGATGCAACGTCATCAAGTGACGATGGGAACTATCCTCGATCACCTGTTGAAATATTCGCAGGCGGGAATTTCACTGCGGAAGGGCGCGGACGTGGAATCGCTCTCGTCCGCCGCGCCCGAACAACGTCAGGCCGTGTTCGCCGCGTTCGCGGAACTCGGCACGTACTATCTCAAACCCGTGTACGATAAACTAAACGGAGCATTGAACTACGATGAGTTGAAAATATTGCGATTGGTATATCTTGCCTCCCAACAGGAATAAATCCATGCCCACCTACCCCGATTACGTTCATCAAACCCTCGCCCGCGCGCGCGACGAAGGCCAGTGGTATTGCGGACAGTCCGACGCGGCCGCGTTGTGTTTCGACATTCTGGCGCTCTTCCCCGATTGCCAGGAAGCCAGCGATCTCGTCTACGAACTCTTCTGCGACGAGTGGACGATCCACGACAACCGCGTCGCCTTGCAACAGAACATTGACGAATGGGACGACCGTCCCTGGCAGCAGCGGCGCAGGCTGGCGTTGTCGTTTCGGTTTATGAGCCGCTGGGACGGGAAGTATGAGATCCGAATGGAGCAGGGAGGTCCCAAGGACATACGAAAGACTCTCGAGGACGGCAAAATGGAATTGCTCGGCGCGTATTGTCTCGGCGACGAGGAATGCACTGATTACGCCTGGTCAATTTTCGCGGACGCTATCCAAAAAGCCAAAGACCCGCGCGCGACCCTGCACTGGATCGGCTGGCAATACGCCGACCTCGGATTCTTCGCCGACGCGGCCGAGGCGCTGGGCGAATTGTGTTCGCGCTACAACGATGAAAAAGCCCGCCGCCTGCTGGCCGAAGTGATCTGGTGGCGCGACAACGCCCATCGCATCCCGTGGATTCCCCCCGCGGGCGACGGTTCACGCTACGACCGCATGATGCAGCACATTGACCCGACCGCGCCGAAGAGTAATGAGGAGGTCCGCCGCGTCCGCACGGAAAATCAAAAAGAGCGGATCGCGCCCTATCGTCCCAGCATTGACCCGTGGTTGGCGGAACTATTCGCTAAATCCATGCCCGAGGAAAAAGAAGCGCCGCGACGAGGTCTTGTAGATTGGAGTTTTCTGGATACGGATGACGGCCAGCCGGGCGAACCCGCCGATTGGGTGAAGAAGAATATCAAACGGCTTGAAAAATGGGGCGAGGAAGACGAACTCCACCAGGAAATGATCAAGGATATGAAAGAACGTCACCGCTGGACGCGCAACATCCCGCTCCCGTCCGCGCCGAAGCGGTATGACCCGAACGATCCGCCGTTCAATCCCGCCGACATTTTTGGCGATGTAGATGATGACTTGGATGAAATCGAAAATGCGGATTAACCCTTTCATGCGGCTACAACAGGATTACAACAACCATAGCGCGGTATATATCTGGTATACGGGTATAAATTCAGGCCTGCGGTTGCATAACTCTTTGAAAAATTCGTTTCGCCCTGCCAAATCGGCAGGGCGTTTTTTGTATCCACTGCCCAGTGAAAGAATTATTCGGTATACTTCGCCCAGCGCTTCATTTCTGTCACTCCCCAATTGATACGGGAAAAGGTGCAACCATGGGCATGTTCGACACCGTTTACGCTGAATTGGACTGTCCCTTCTGCGGCAGGCAATACCGACACTCCCCTTTGACTCAAGAGCAGGCGGAGAACGAAGTCAGGGAATACAAACAGCGAGAAATCGAATCGCGGCGCAGGCACCTGCAAAACGAAAAGGAATTCCTGTATATGCAGGATTTTTGGGCGAAGCAGGATGGCTTCGAGGACATCGACGCGTGGATCGAGCAACTGGACACGCCCGACAAAATCGAGGCGCACCGCACGCGCCGTCACTTGGGGCTGGCGGAAATACAAACGAAGCAATTCGAGAATTTGATGAATGAGTTTTACGTCGGCGATGAAGTCCCACAATATTCGGGTCATTACTTCATCCCCGAAGATTTTCAATGCGACGGTTGCAGTTCCGCTGAAGAACACGTTTACGTCAAAGTCTGGCTGGGGATCGAAGGGCGCAAACTGAAAGCCGTTCTCACGCTCGACCCCGAAACAGGCGAGCCTGCGCGGGAGACGTTCAAGCGCGCGCCGCTCGAACCGCGTCCGCCCGACCCACATCCGCCGTTGCATTTCAGGCATCGCGACATCCAGGCGCAAGCCAGATGGAACGCCGAGACCGAAATGTACGATATGGAAGTTCATCACCTACCTGAACACTTCACTTTTTCACATCAGAGTGAGGAACTTCTGCGCGTGATATTCGAGTCTTTTGCGAATGATTATCTCTACCTGCTTGGAAAAGGAACGGACAAGAGACCCTCGCTTCACGAACACCTGCATTCCATCTGCCATCACCTGCCCTCCGACTTCCAACCCTACGGCGAGCGCGAACGCGATGGCGCGGACTGTTCCTGCGGGTGCAAGCACTTCCTCGAACTGCCAGGCAAACTCGGCATGGATTGGGGTGTGTGCGCCAATCCTGCCAGTCCACGCGCGGGGTTGTTGACCTTCGAGCATCAGGGCTGTGAGCAGTTCGAAGATGATGGAACCGAAACGGCGGAAGAATGAAAATTGAAATTTCAGACGCAATGAAGGCGTTAGCCCGCGACCACCTGCGCGCCCTGTGGCTTTCCGCCAAAGAAGGCGAACCACTGGAAGGCGAGGAAGCGACCCTTGCTCAAGCAATGAAGGAACACACCGAATACCTCGACATTTGGGAGCGATTGGATGAATTGGGCAAGGGCGAAATTGTCGTGGACGGCATCAATCCCATCCTACATGTTAACATGCACTCTGTCATCGAAAATCAACTCGAACAAAACACCCCGCCCGAAGTTCACAAAGCGCTGGACGGCCTGTTGAAGCGCGGCGTTTCACACCATGAGGCGATCCATACGATTGCTTACGAATTCAACATGGAACTCTTCCCAATGCTCAAATATGCGCGTCCCTTCAACAACGCGGCATACAAGCGCAGGCTGGAAAAAATTGCGCTCGGAAAAAGATAACCTATTTTATAACCCCGCAATCGCCTTCTGCAACGAAGGGCGTCTTGCATATTCCGCGCGTAGATTATCAATATACGCCTTCCACTCTGCAGTCTGGCCTTTGTGTTGGTGTGCCTTCTTTGCCAGCTCCAGCCACTCTGCCGCTACGGGATAGAGATTGCTTTGGGTCTTCTCGATCAAGCCCTCTGCCTTTTTGATGGAGACGCGGATCACCCAATCGGGGCGGTGGGGAATAACAGCGTCCGCCACCCTTTCGAGTAGGCGGTATGAGCCAAAATCCTTCTCGGCAATTTTGATGGCCGCATCCCATTCCTTTTCTTCGAGATGAATATCCGCCAAAACGTCCAATGAATAACTTTCACGCGTTTTCTTCAAAAGCGCGGGACGAATATTCTCCCAATCCGAGCCAGTAAGCCTCTTGATGTGACGATAAAACTCAACGGAGGGTTGACTATCAAACGCAGCGCGAAATGCCAGGAACGCCTTCTCTTTCCTTCCCTGCGATTCCTCCAGCGGCGCGAGCCAGGTCGCAAGTTCGTAAACGGAACCTCCTTTTACCTTCAAGCCGCGTTCCGCAAGCACAATCGCCTCATCCAACTTTCCCGCCTCGCGCAATCGTTGGGCAATGGAATAGATTTCTTCCTCGTCTTTCAATTTTTTGCTCGCCGCGATGGCTTCATCTACCTGCCCGCGCTCGAGCAATTCAAGAACATACCGATGGGCGTCCGCTTTTTGCGCCAATTTCAAGTATTCATCCTCCCGTCCCTGTCGCTTCAACACGTTGAGGCGCGCCTGTTGTAATTCTTCATATCCATCAAATTGAAACTCATTTTTGGAAAGTTCGTCCCAGCCGTGCTCGATCGCGGCGGAAATGACGTCCAGGTCGCTTTCTTCGATGGTTTCATCCAGGCTTTCCAGGATTTCCTGAATGGAATCCTGAAACGCCTTGCGCGATTTTTTATCCATTTCCAAACTCAAGATGGCTTCTGCCATTGGCATCCCCAAATCCTGGATAAATCCTGGCACATCGCCGTTGTAGTCCATCTCACCATCGTAGTCTTCGAGCGTCTCTTCCAGCAACACGCGCAGGATGACGAGCGCGCCCTCCGCGTCGCCCGCCTCGAGAAATTTCGCGGCGGTCTCCGCCACCTCTTCCAAGTCTTCGATGTAGGCGGGTTCATGCCAGTCATCGTAATCATCTTCATCGTACCTGCTTTGCTTCAAAATCCTTTTTACCTGTTTTCGATACGCCTGCTCGGATACCTGGGTTTGCCGCTTCCCTGTCGTGGCGGATGATTTGGACTTCCCTGCATTCACCATTGGAATTGCCAGTTCGATTTCATCGTACAGATCGGGATTTCTTTCCACAAGGCGATGAATCAGCGCGACCAGCGAGTCCTTCTCCATGCCAGCCAGCAAATCGCCCATTCCCTTTTGTTCCGAAAACTCATCCTGTTTATGGAAATACAGCAACAGCAGAGCAACGATGTGTTTGCAATCACCACCCCAATCATACGGACAGGTGCAATCCGCCGAACGCACGCCGCCCGCGTCCAACTCCGCGCGCAGGCGATACGACGGGGCAGAACTTCCCTCGCAACGCGCCGTCAATATCACGCCTCCTGCCACAACCTGCTGGGTCGGGTTGAAGATGGCTCCAGAACGATAATACGACTGCCCCTTCTCAAAACTCTGGTCGTTTGCCCTGCCTCGGATCATTTCTTCGGTCAATCGGATGTTCATTGCGGACTCTCCTCTCGGCTAATTTTACACCTGTCCGTTTTCCTCGCCAGATACCTTGACAAAACATCCGTTCTTCTGTAAAATTAGAACGTATATTCTAATGAACACGAAACTTTCCACCTCAGGTCGCATCACCATTCTCCTCGGCAAACAACAGGCTGAAACGGGCGAGCGCGTCTCCCCGCGCAAACTTGCCGAACGTGCGGGCGTGCCGAAGGATTTCATCTATCGCCTCGATTCAGGGCAGGCGCGTCACATTGACCTCGATGCCCTCGCCCGCCTGTGCGCCGCGCTCAACTGCCAGCCGCAGGATATTCTCGTTTGGGAGGCAGAGCGTGCCGAATCCCTTTGACATCCTCCCACCCAACCTCTTCAACCTCTTCACCACCGTCGGCTTCGCCAGCCTCCAGCGGCACTACATGGCGATTCTCATCCGCATCTACAGCCTCGCCGAATTCAACCGCTTCGGCCTGGCGCGCGAGACGGTCGTCGCGGAGATTGTGGACTACATCAAGGAGTCGGACTCCGAAAGTGAAGTGCAGGCGGACATGGCGATTCAGTCCGACCCCGAGGCGGATCCCGTTTCACTGGCAGGGACCAAGCCCGAGCATACCTACGCCGCATACCTCATCCGCCGCCTCGCCGAATCGGGCTGGATCGAACGCGAGCAGCACGCCGACTATTCCGAAACCATCATCCTGCCCGATTACGCCTTCACCCTGCTCGAAGCCCTGCGCTCCATCCAGGAACAAAAGCCGCGCGAGTTCAAAGGTCAACTCTACGCCGCGCACCAACTCATAACTTCGGTGAACACCCACAAGGATTTTTCTCCTACTCTCGCTGTCTCGCAAACTTACGAGAACATACGCCAGGTCGTCCGCGGACTCAACGAACTGAACCAGAACATCCGCCGTTACGTGGAACGCGCCACCAAACAAATGGAAGTCTCCGACCTCTTGCGCCTGCAATTCGACGATTACACCCAAACACTTGGTCCCGCCTATCACGCCCTGAAAACCTCCGACCACGTCTCGCGTTACCGCCGCGATATTGTCAACCAGATTCAAGAATGGCTTGTGGACGACGACTGGATTTCCCACACCGCAGAAGAACTTGCGGCGCAAAGCCGCCTCTCGCCCGCACAAGCCGAACATGAAATCACGCAGTCTTTGTTGTTCATCGTCCACCAACTCGAAGGTCTTGACCCACTTCTTGCCGATATTGACTCACGCCACGCGCAATATCTGAGAACCTCCTTCCGCCAAATCCGCTACAAGTTGGGCAACGCCGATGGCAGTTTCAAAGACTGCCTCGTCTCGCTCGCTCAAAACCTGTCTGCTTTACGCGCCGAAGGGTTGGACGAACTTCCCGAAGACGCACCAGGTCTGCGTCAAATGCCCGTGCGCGTTCCCGACCTGCGAAGTTTCTACACCATGCCCCAGCGTCGTGCTCCCTTCACCCCCGACTCCATCATTGTTCCTGTTCTGCACCCCGATGACTTTGCCGCCCTCCACGCGCTGACCATGCAGGATGTGACCCAAGCCTTCTCTCCCGAAAAAGTCAACCGCAAAGTCCTCGGCTTCTTCAACGGACACAAACGCCTGCCCATCGCCGAAATCCCCGTGCGCGATGACCTGCACTGGCTCACCACCATCATCGCCTACGCCCACCACCCCGAAGTCAGTTACGGTCTCGAAATCGTGGAAGGGGAGGCGGTTCAAATCGGTTTATATCGGGTTGTTCCCTTCGATTTAGTCAAGCTTTAACCCGTGTAGCGTGTTCCGTTTTCTCAGCCTCCCAACGAAACACGCAACATGCAACACGTTTCTCACTCAACACAATTTTGGAAACTACCATGACCCTCACTCAAGAAACTTTGCTCCAAGACATTCCCGAAAAATCCCGCCGTGACTTTCCGCGTATCGTCAATCGCCTGCTTGGACAAACCTTCCTCTACCAGGATGTGGACGGCGATAAAGATGATTATTACTTTGTCCATCGTCACCGCGCCGTGTTTGAATCCGTTCTGGCATTAACAGGCTTCAATCTCCTGCACGATGACTATCACCGCATCTTTCAAGTTATCTCCGAATACAGTTACAGCCGCGCCCGCTACAAACTGGATGAATCGTTGATGATCGTCGTCCTCCGCAAACTGTACGAAGATAAAACCGAACACATCAGCCTCGCCAGCGACCCCGTCGTCACCATCGGCGAAGTCCGCGAAGAATATCGCACCATCACGGGCAAGGAACGCGACCTCGGCATGGGGCAATATGAGACTCTCCTGCGCCGCCTGCGCGCCATCGGCTTGATCGAAACCATTGACGGACGCACCATAGATGTGCGCGACGCCGAAGCCCGCCTACGCCTGCGCGGTTCCGTTCGCCTCATCCTCCCCATCCAATCTGCCACCGAACTGGAAGCGTGGCTGAGAAAGTATCGGGCAGGTGAAGTTGAAGTGGAAAGTGATGAGGAATGACCATGAAACTCTTAACCCGCATTCGCTTAATAAATTGGCATCTTTTTGAGAACACCACCGTTGACTGCCAAGGCACCACTTACTTCATCGGCATCAACGGCGCGGGAAAATCAACCGTACTGGACGCCGTGCAGTTTGCCCTCGTTGGCGGACAACGTGACGTGAGATTCAACCAGGCCGCGCTCAGCGGCGGCAAGCGGACTCTCGCCAGTTACGTGCGCGGCGAACTTGGCACCGAAGGTCAACGCTATTTGCGTGGCGACGCGACGGGTGTGGTCGCCCTCGAATTCAAAAATCCCGATGGGACTTTCTTCGCTCATGGCGCGGTAATTGACGCCTACGAGGATGGGCGCAATCCCGATGTGGCTTATTTCATCGTTCACAACGCCGCGCTCAACGACAACTGGTTCTTCAAAGCCCCAGGTCAACTCTTCGACACGCGCGCCTTCAAACGTCATCTCGAAAATTTTGCCCTGCCGCCCAATGCCAGCGCCCGCGTCTTCACCCGTCTTGAAGATTACCGCGTTCATTTGCTCAACCGCCTCGGGCAACTCAAGGACACCTTCCCCGCCAAAATCGTCAAGGGACTTGCCTTCAGCCCGCTCACCGACATCCGCTCCTTCGTTCAAAATTATCTGCTCGACGAAAACCTGCTCGATGTCAAAACCCTGCAAGCGCAACTTGAGACCCTGCGTCATTTTGAATCTCTCGCCGCCGATGTGCGCGAGCGCATTGACTCTCTTTCCCGCATCGAAGACCTCGACAAGGAACGCCTCGCCAATCGCCGCCGCCGCATCACCAACACCTACGTTGCCCGCCGCGCCCAGGCGGATGTTTTTCTGGATGATTTGAAGTCGCGCCGCCTCGAACTGGACTCCGCCAAACTGGAGTTTCACCGCGACGAGATTCAGCGCGACGACCTTACCCGAAACTTGCGTTTTGCACAATCGGCATTGACCGACGCTGAGATCGCCCTCCGCACCGACCAAACCGCCCAGCGCGAAAAGGAATTGCGCGACAAACTCGCCTCCCTCTTCGCCGAACTGACTCTCCTCACCCAACACCAAGCCGACTTCGACCGCTCACTCGCGGCCGAACTGACGGACGCGAAAAAACTAAAGAAACTCCTCGCCTCTGACAAACTCGAAATTCCTCCTGCCCTCTCCACGTTCCTAACGAAACACGAAACACGAAACACGGAACAAACAATACGCGATACGCAGAAAACCCTCACCTCTCTCGGCGAACACTACTCCCGCGAACAAACCCTCCTCACGGAACAAACGTCATCTTTACGCACCGAAGCTGAAAAACTTGATGATGAAATTCGCAAACTCCGCACGGGCGACCGCGAAGCCTCTGTCAAAGTGGAAGCGCCTCACACCTCCCGCCTGCGTGAAATCCTGCGCGCCGAACTTGGATTGGGTGCGAACGAAGTCGTCTACCTTTGCGACGTTCTCCAAATCCCCAACCCCGAATGGCAAAACGCCGTCGAAGGCTTGCTCGGATTCAACCGCTTCACATTACTTGTCCCGCCCGCCCATTACGACTCCGCCATGCAACTCTACCGTAAATACAAAGACACGATTCATGGCGCAACGCTCCTCGACACCGAATCAATCCTCCAACACAAAACGGAACATATCATCCCGAAGCGGAGCGGAGTGGACGCACCACGCAACACGAACACTCTCGCAAACGAAGTCTCCACGTCCCATCCCGCCGCCCGCGCTTACGTTGACCTTCTCCTCGGTCACTACATCAAATGCGACACCATCGAATCCCTCCGCGATCATCGCACCGCCATCACCCAGGAATGCTTCGTCCGCCGCAACTTTACCGACAGCCATCTCAACCCACAGGTATACAAACGCTGGTTCATCGGCGAACGCGCTGCGCCGCGACAGATCGAACAACGCGAAAGCCGTATGGATGAAATTGCAGACGAACTAAAGAATCTCAACAAACGCGAGACCGCCCTGCGTGAACGCCTTGCCCTCACGCGCGATAAAATCCGCCCGCTCATCGAACTCGAGCACATCCTCGAAGCCCTCGCCATCCTCCCCGAACGGAACACGCAACACGCAACCCTCACCAAAGAACTTGCCGCGCTCGACACTCATACCGTCGAAACGCTCAAAGCCGACGTGGAAAAATATCAGCGTGAGCGCGACCAGTTGCAAAGCGAAGCAGCCGCCTTCGAGCGCAGGCTGGGAAATCTCGAAGAGAAGATAAAGCAAATCGAAACGGAATCAATTCCAGGCTTGGAAAGAAGCGCAGGTGAATCCATTCAAAGCGCGGAGTCTTTTATCATCCAGGAAAATGCCGACGAGGAAACCAAGTCCGATGTCCAAAAAGAATATGAACGCCGCCGCGAACGTCAGCCGCTCGAAGTGATTTTGCAAAACGCCAGCCGCTACGAAAACGATTATCAGAATGCCGAACAGCGTTCGCGTGACCGCCTGCGTGAAGCCAAGCAAGCCTACTCCATGCGCTACGACTTCGGCACCGACGACACGGACCACGCTACACGCTACATGACTGAAAAAGAAAAACTCGTCAACTCTGAACTTCCCAACTACGAGAATCAAATCGCCCACCAACGCGGACTCGCCGAACAGGAACTCGTTGAAAACTTCATCCATCGTCTGCGCGAACAGATCGAAGACGCGCGCCAGCAACTCGCTTTTCTCAATGGCACACTTGCCAACCTGCGCTTCGGCGGCGAACGCTTTGAATTCATCAACCAGCCCGCACCCGCCCTGCGCCAGGTCTTCGACATGGTGATGGACAGCCAGCAGGTGATGGGCGATTCGCTCTTCGACTCGGATTTTCGCCAGAAGCATCAACAGGGCTGGGACTTGCTCTTCGAGCGACTCACCAGCGCGCACGATGATGAAAACGCCGAACTGCGCGAATTGCAGGATTACCGCAACTACCTGCAATACGACATTCGCATTCATTATCCAAATGGCGACCGCGCCCTGCTGAGTCAGATCAACGCCAAGAAATCTGGCGGCGAAACCACCACGCCGTTTTATGTGGCAATGGCGGCTTCGTTCGCACAAGCCTATCGTCTCAATCAAGCGCGTCCATCCGACACCATCCGCCTTGCGCTCTTCGATGAAGCCTTTAGCAAAATGGACACCGCCCGCACCGCCTCCGCGTTGCACTTCATGCGCGAAGCGGGATTGCAAGTTCTGCTCGCCACTCCGCCCGATAAATCTGGCTCGCTATTGCCTTATGTTGATAGCGTCTGTACCGTTGTCCGCAAAAACAATCACTCCTTCGTCATTGGAATTGACAAGAGTGAGATGATTGAAAAGTTGGAAAGCCAGTGAGCAGTAATCAGTAATCAGTGAACAGTTAGAAGTTTTTCGTATTGCGTGTTCCGTGGGTTGAGTGAAAGATGGAAATGCCTTTTATCCCTTCGCCTGATGTGAGTGTCGCGCTGAATGCCTTGCTCGACATTCTTGAGCGTCGCGTCTCGCGCGACACGGAACACGCAACACGTTCCATCAAAGTTACCCTCACCAACATTTCCCTCCCAAATTACTTTTCACAAGCAAACCCTGAACCGCGTATCACCGCCAATGAACAATTCATCCTTCTCGAAAAAAACGGACTTCTTCAACTCACTTGGGTTCTAGGTGAAGCAGGACATTTGCTTCAAGCCATAACCCTCCCAAAAACGGAACACGAAACACGCAACAAAGAACTCTTTCACCTCCTCTCGCGTATTCCCCTTGCCACAAATCGCTCCTGTTTGGAAAGTTTGCTCCTCGCCGACAAATTTCGCTTTCAAGATGACTGGCGTGCCCGCGCGATTCATTACATCTTGAACCAACTCAAGGCTGGGAAATCTCCCGCTCCGTTCAGCCTCACCGATTCAAACCTAACCCTCGACCTGCTTGCCACATTAGTTGCATTACCCACCCTGACAGCGGAAACTCCCTACCGCGTCTTCAGCGTACGCGTGTTCAACAACAGCAAACGACTCGAAGCCATCAAAAGACAACTCGTCAGCCTCGCCCGCCTCGGCAACCCCGAATGGAAAAGAATCCCTGCTGAAGAAGTCCTGCGTGAACTCAACCTCGTCGCCAATCCGAACTACATTCACTTTGCGGGCAACTGGCAACTCACCACCATCCACGGCGAGATTCTCAACCTGAGTGGCTTTGTCCCATCCATCGGCTTTCCCGCCGCGCAAACATCATCCCTTCAATCTGTCCGCGCCGAATCCGTCCTCTGCATCGAAAACCTAACCACCTTCCACCAATATACACAAACGGAACACGCAACACGCTCCACGCAACACGCCGTTATCTGCACCTACGGTAACCCCTCCCCCGCCATAAGACGCGTACTCCGACTTTTACCTGAAACAACCCCTATCCTTTTATGGTCAGATATGGATTACGGCGGCTTCAACATCCTTTCCCAACTTCGTAAACAAATCAGCCCGTGCATTCAACCATACCTTATGGACATCGCCACATTTGAAAGCCACGCCCATCTTTCCCGCCCCCTCGCCCAATCCGATATCCGCAACCTCAAACGCCTCACCATCAACCCTAACCTGAAAGACCTCCGCCCAATCATCGAACACCTCCTCAAGCGCGGACTGAAATTGGAGCAGGAAGCCATCCCTCCGCCAACAACATAAGTCACCCCACGCAATACGCAACACGCTGCTCTCTTTCGCCCTGTCCATTTTTGACAAGGCGCTTTTGTTTGGTTGTATAATTCGCCCATCCCAACGTTTGGAACATGCCATGCCATCCATTCCACGTCTCACAATTTCCGCTGTCCGCCGCTGGACAGCTGATGCGTACTTTAAGCGCGGAGAATCGTATTATGCAGGGGGAGCGATCTACGAACAACGCCTCCAGGGAATGACGATTAAATCCAAATGCTCTGGTTCGCAGGCGCCATTTTATCGCCAGGAAGTGCTATTCAACAGCAAAGGAATCGAATCGGCGCAATGTTCCTGCCCTGTTGGCGCTGGCGGACATTGCAAACATGCCGTCGCGTTATTACTCACGTGGGTCAACGAGCCCGATTCGTTCCAGGAAGTCGAAGCATTCGACGCGGTTCTCGAAAAACGCTCCAAGCCTGAATTGATCGCCCTCGTCAAACAAATGCTCGAGCAGGAACCCGACCTGGAATCCCTGCTTGATCTCCCGCTCTCCGCAGAGGATGGTGCGCCAATGGACATGAAAACGATTCGAAGGCAGGCGCAACAGGCATTTCGAGGCTCGTATGACGAATGGGGAGGATACACGGGTGAGATAGAACATTCCTTGCAACCGCTCTTAAACCTCGCCTCTGATTATCTCGCTCGTGGCAATGCGGAAAATGCCGCCGACATCTACGCCACCGTCATCGAAACCATACTCGACAACGAAGAGGTTGCCATGGGAGATGAAGAGGGAGAGTTACTGGGTCTTGCACATGAATGCGCGGAGGCGCTTGGGGACTGTCTCTCCAAAATCAACATCCTCAAAAAGAGGCTTGAAATCCTGGAAGCGTTGTTCAGCGCGTACAAATGGGATTTAAAGGCGGGCGGCGTCGGCGCGGCGGACTGTGTGCCAGAAATTCTCACAGGGAAAACCACGTCCGAGGAACGCGTTGAAATCGCAAAATGGGTTCGCGATATCATGCCGAAAGGCAAGGAGTGGAGCGACGGCTACCGTCGAGAAACCCTGGGCGGGTTTCTGCTCGATCTTGAAGCCGATATCCTCGATGATGAAGCATACTTGAAAACCTGCCGCCAAACGGGGCGCTTGAACGATCTCATCGAACGCCTGCTCAAACTCAAAAGGATCGAAGAGGCCGCGGACGCCGCCAGGGGCGCGGAAGATTATCCGCTTCTCAACACGCTCGAAATTTTCACCAAACACAGGCAGGCGGGTCTCGCTGAAAAACTTGTCACCGAGCGGTTGGAAAAAATCAAAGACACCCGCTTGCTGGAATGGCTTTCAGAAAAGCGAAAAGAACGCGGCGATTGGGCAGGTTCGCTGCAATTGGAGGAACGCCTTTTCTGGCAACGCCCGAACCTCGATCAATACAAGAAACTTTTCAAACCCGCCAAAGAACTCAAGCGATGGGATGAACTGCGGGCGCGGGTCGTCGCCGAACTTGAGAAGAAAAAGGATTTTGACTTGCTTGTCCAAATCCATCTTCACGACAAAGAAGTGGGACTGGCGATTGCAACACTCGGCAGGATGTCGGAACATTGGATGGTTCGGTCATTGAGAATTGACGTCGCAAAAGCGGCGCGGACGCAATATCCGCAGGATTCCATCCGCCTGTACGTGGAAGCGGCGGCGCGCATCATGGACAGTCGGGATCGTGGAAATTATTCGCAAGCCGCGCAATATCTTCGAGAAACGCGGGATATATTTCGCCAGATGAACGACTCGCCCGCATGGGACAAATTCATCGCCGATATTCGCGAACGCTACAAAAAACTCCCCGCCTTGCAAAGCGAGTTGAATCGACTCAAGTTATAGCCCACGCTACACGCTACACGAGAATCCCATGCCCCTCACCCTCGACTCTCAATCCCTGCTTTTACTCTGCTCCCATCTGGGACTTCCCTCCGACCCTGAATTCCCCCCACTGACCTTGCGCGAATGGAATCCGCTGGCGCGCAAACTGCAAGCCGCATCCCTTCGCCCCGCAGATTTGCTTGCTCTCTCCCAGTCAGATTTGCAATCCAAACTCGACATCCCAACAGAACATGCAACACGCATCACGCAACTGCTCGAGCGCAGCGGCACACTGGCAATCGCCCTCGAACGACTCAACAACCTCGGCATTTTTGTCCTCACCCGCGCAGACTCAGGCTATCCAGAAAAATATCGCCAGCGATTGAAAGATTCCGCGCCTGCCATTTTATTTTATGCAGGCGAAAAAGCCCTGCTCGGACAACCTGGTATTGCGGTGGTCGGCTCGCGTCACTTGGATGAGGCGGGACAGGAGTGCGCTAAATTTGTGGGCAATGCCTGCGGACTCTCTGGTCAGGTTTTGTATTCGGGTGGGGCAAAAGGTGTGGACACCCTCAGCATGGAGTCCGCTTTGGAGGCGCGCGGAACCGCCGTAGGTGTGTTGGCGGATAGTTTGGAGCGAGCCGTTCGGGGTCAGAAAGAAGCGTTAAGTCGCGGCGACCTGTGCCTCGTCACGCCGTACGCACCCAATGCAGGATTCTTTGTCGGCGCGGCGATGGGTCGCAATCGTCTGATCTATTGTCTCGCGGATTACGCCATTGTGGTCGCCTCCGACGCGGAGACGGGTGGAACGTGGGCAGGTGCGACCGAGACGCTCAAAAATAAATGGGTGCCGGTATTCGTGCTAGAGCACAACGCCATGCCGGAGGGAAATAAATTGTTACTGCAAAAAGGCGCGTTGGCATTCCCACATCCATTCAAGGAACCGCCGGTAAAGTTGTCGGAATGGATGAAGGACAAAGCCGCCAGCCTGCCCTCCGAACCCAGCCAACCTAGCTTGTTTTAGGTTTCATTCCATTAATTAGCCATTTAGGATCTGTGTATGAATAACTTCCTGTTTTCAAAGTTCATGAGCAGTTGCACTGCGAGACCGTCAGCAGTCCAACTGCTGACGGAACACGGAACTTATTTTTACATGGCTACTTATGGCATAATAATCGCATGAAATTTAGCAACCTACTTTCCATTGTTGGAGACCAGCCTATTTTTGAAACGGGACTGATTCTGACAGGGAACGTTGACTCCACCGATGTTAGGCGTCAACTTTCGCGCTGGGTTAGTGCAGGAAAGATCCGCCAGTTGCGGAGGGGATTGTATGACCAAGTGATGATAACTCACGCTTCAAGTTCATTTCCTGTAGTGTAAGGGGCTGTAAATAAATAACTTTCCGCAGTTTCGTCACACCTGTACTGCACCACACCTGCCCTCCCGAAGGACATCGGGACGATGTGGCGGGCGGTGCCAGGGAAGTCATTACTACGTAGAGGGAACGCAAGCCATGTAGTGACGATTTCAATCGTCAGATGACTGATGCGAAGCGGTTACTACAAAATTTTCATCTACTGATACTCTAAATCGGAGGCTGTAAGGTTACCAGGTGTCTCGAAGGAAATAGGAAAGCCTTGCCGATTGCCTGGCAAGGCTTTCACTACAATCGGGAAAATTTGTTCTGAAAATCAGGCAGGCATTTGCTCCCACAAGCGCTGAAATTCAGGTGATGTCTTAAGTAGTTCATCCAGTGTGCCTTCGGCTTCAAGCCTGCCATCCTTTAACACGATGATCCTGTCGGCCTGGCGATAAGCGGCGCGGCGGTGCGAGACGACCAGGCAGGTGGTGTCGCGCATTTCGGACAACCGCTGCCACAGTTGTTCCTCGGTTTCCACATCCAGCGCGCTGGACAGATCGTCCATCACCAGCAGGTCGGGTTGGCGCACGAACATGCGTGCGGCGGCGGCGCGCTGCATCTGTCCGCCTGAGAGCCGCACGCCCTTCGGCCCAACGACCGTCTCCAGCCCGTCGGGCATCTGCGCCAGGTCTTGCTCAAAGACCGACAGGCGGATGGCTTCCGTCAGCGTTTCGGGATTTTCCTTCAGACCGAGCAGGATGTTTTCACGCAGGGTGCCGCTGAACAACCACGGGACTTGTGATATGTAAGCGCAGCGCGGCGGGACGAAAAATCCGCCTGGATCCTCGACCTGCCCGCCGTTCCAATGGATTTGACCAGCATCCCGAGGCAGCAACCCCAACAAGACCCGCAGGAGAGTCGTCTTGCCCGAGGCGACGCGGCCCGTGACCACGGTGAAGGAACCGCGCGCCAGCGACAGGTCCACGCGCTCGAGGCCGCGCCCCGAGCTGGGATAGCGATAGGAGAGGCCGCTCGCCTCGAGTCGCTCCAGGGGTACGGAGGCAGGCACAGGGTCCAGAAAAAGAGGCGTGGTTGTGGAAGTCAAATCCAGAGGCGTCTGGGCCACGATCCGCTCAGCGGGCAGTCCGCTGACCAGTTCGGTCATCCTTTCAAAGGACACGCCCGCTTGACGATACTGCGCGAGGAAACGTCCAAAGAATTGGGTGAACTCGGTGACGAAGCCGAGGTAATAAACGAAGAGCGCGAAATCGCCCAGCGGCAGGCGCGCACCTTGTGAGGGCGAAGCGGACAGGAGCAGGATGGCGCCCGTGCCGAGGTTGACCGCGCTGGCGCTGACCGCGTCGAGCAGCTGGGTCATCAGGCGATCCTTGAGCATCGCCAAACGGCGGGTATTGCCGAGAGCGCGATAATGCTCAATAACGTGATCCTCCGCGCCTGCCACCTTGATGGCCTGCACCGCGTCGAACATCTCGCTGATGGCGCTGGTCACTTTTCCGGTGGCTTCGCGGCTGGATTTGCGCAAACGGTAGATGCGCGTGGCGGCCATTTGCGAGGCGGCGATCACGCCCACCAGCGGCACGAACACGAACAGGGTGATGCGCGCGCTGATGCTCAGCAAAATGGCGATGGAGACAACCGCAAAGGAACCCATGCCGATTACATCCAGCGTCCAACTGACGGCATTCTCGGCGGACAGGGCATCCTCGCGCAGGCGGCTCAAGGCATCGCCTGGCGTATGTTTCATGGCCGATGCGCCAGGCTGTTCAAGAATGGCCGCCAGGATATTGCGGCGCAGGAACGCGCTCATCGTAAAGCGATGGAGCGTGTCCACATAAACGCCGCTCGTGAAGAGCACGCCGCG
Organism: uncultured Anaerolineaceae bacterium; assembly: GCA_964371065.1. Taxonomy (GTDB): domain Bacteria; phylum Chloroflexota; class Anaerolineae; order Anaerolineales; family Villigracilaceae; genus Denitrolinea. The sequence goes on from CAYJLS010000049.1 coordinate 19,832, forward strand.
CCCGATGGCTGTGGCGACCAAAAGCGCGACGAGCGTCCACACCAGCGAAGCGGAACCTGTGTCTGCGCCGAAGACGTTGAAGAAGCGTTGGATGATCAGGCCAGGGATGAGCGGCGCAAGATGGATCAGCGTCCACAGGATGGCGTTGAGGGTGTACAGCCACGGCCGGTAACGGATCATCTCCCACAGGAAGCGGTAGGTCTTCATGCCAGCACCTCCTCCAGTCCCGTTTTGAGCAGGGCGGAGAAACGCGAGGTGGGATCAGCCAACAAGTTTTGGCGTACACCAAATTCCTGGACTGCGCCGTCTTCAAGGATCAAAATCATGTCCGCTTTTTGCACCGTTTGCAAACGATGGGCAATGATGATGCCTGTGCGCCCTTTCAACAGGCGCGCAGTGGCGCGGTCAATCAGGGCTTCGGTCGCCAGGTCGAGCCGCGAGGTAGCCTCGTCGAGGATGACCAGCCCAGGGTCGCGCAGAGCCACGCGCGCAAAATTCAGCAGTTGCGCCTGTCCAGCCGAGAGTCCGCCGCCTGGACCGAGTTCCGTATCCAGTCCGTGCGGCAGGGAACGGAACCAACTCAAAAGCTCGAACTCCTCGATCACGGTCAGGATTTTTTCATCGCGGATGGACGGGTCGAAGAGCGTAAAGTTTTCGCGGACGGTCGCTCCAAAGACCTGGACCTCCTGCGGGACCAGCCCCACGCGGCGGGTCAGCTCGGACAGTTTGGTCGCGCCCGTCGCCACGCCGCCCAAAAGAATCTGCCCCGAAGCGGGATCGTACAGACGAAGCAGGAGTCGCGCGATCGTGCTCTTTCCGCTGCCAGTGCGTCCGAGTAACCCCAGGATCCTGCCCGCCGCCAAATGGAAGTTGATCCCGTTCAGTGCGGTTACCTGGTCGCCATAACTGAAGGTGGCATCGCGGAATTCCACTTTGAGCGCACCCAGCAACGGGAGAGATTGATCCCCATCCTGAACGTTCGACTTCATGGCGAACAACTCGCGCACGCGGCTGATGCTGGCGCTGGCCTGCTGCAAATCTTCCATTTGTACGCGGATCTGCTCGATGGGCTGGCGCATCAGTTCGGTGTAGTTGAAGATCAAGTACACCGTTCCAGCGGTGATCGCGCCTGCCGACCAAAGCATGTAACCGAGACCAAAAGAGAAGCCTGTGCCAAAAGTAAAGAGCAGCAGCGTGGTGGTCCAGATCATGCTGAAAACCAGCATGGCGCGGCGGCGCAAGGGCATCCAGGCGCGCAGGATGTCGTCGAAGCGGCGCTGGATGTAGCCAGTCGCGCCGCTGGCGCGGATGTCCTCCGTGCCGTGCAAGGTCTCGCCGAGAAAGCCAAATGCCTCGGCGTTCTTCTGGCGCAAGGCCACCCAGCGCGGCACACCGGCCTGACGGACGCGCAACATGGCGTAAATGGCAAGCGCGGCGAAAATGGTCAAGCCCACCCCGGCGCGCCAGTCCTCGCGGAAGAGCATGACCAGCACGCCGATAATGAGAATGGCGTTGGCAACAATCCGCACGATGAATTGGGAGAAGAAGTTGGAGAGCGCATCCACGTCCCCATCCACACGCTCGATCAGCGTTCCAGATGAATACTTTTGATGGAAAGACATGTCCAGCCGCAGGCAATGCCCGGCCAGGTCCACACGCAGCATGTTGGTCGCCGTCCAGGCCACACGCTCGCTGACATAGATGGCGATGGTTGTGGTCACCTGCGTTAACAGTACCAGCACAAAAAACAGGAGCGCCTTCTGGATGAGCGTGTTGTAACTTGCGCCTGCCAGCGCCATGTCTATGAAATCGCGCAGCACACGCGGAGTAAAGAGCTGCAACCCGATCCCAGTGACGAGGATCAAAGCCAGTCCCAGGACCAGCAAGCGCTGCGGCTTCAAGTAGGCGGATAACAAATTCCAGTATTCACGGATGGATTTCACAACGATCGTGTCCCTTTTGCAATGATGATGGCCTGGTGATAATATCTATATCATAAACGATTTTTTCGGGTCAAAATCCACAAATTGAAGACCCCTTCCAGGGCGATGGGGATGCCGGTTTTTCACTTCCAACTTACCAAAACCTTATCAATCTCATCTCCCACTTCCTTGCGCGCGGACGAACGATCCATGTCCTGCGCCAGCAATTCATCGTAATTCGTCTCAGCATGGCGGATGTGCGCAACGACTGCCAGCAGGATGAATTTTTCGTCAAAGTCTTTGGCGCCTGCGGAGCGTCCCACCCGCCCGCTGTATTTCTGGCAAGCATGTATGGCAATGATTTGTTCGCGCCCAGCGGGACAATTGGGAAACAACTCGCGTACTCGCGCCGCGAAACGTTGCGCATATTCCTGATCAATTTCCGCGCGGCGTTCAGCCTCGCGCTCACTTCGACGGGCGCGCACATCGGCATCGTCCAGACACTCCTGCTCGGCGCGTTGGAGTGCGGACTCTTCCACCAGCAAACCCTGGCGTTCATAATGCTTGCGGGCGCGGCTCCATTTCAAGACGACTGCTGATAATGTGGAATACTTGTCTGAGCGTCGGGTCAGCGCCGCATCACCCGATGGGAGGAAGACGAGATGATCCAGGTCGGCGCATGAGAGGCAGAGCGCACCCTTATCTTCAACGAGGGTAATCCATGCGTGATGCCCCAAATGCTCGCCGCATTCATCACAGGTTGAATCTCTGTTGGTGATGAAGACTTTCAAGTCCATGTTACAAGGTTCCCAGCAACCCTTTTCCAAGCGAGGTCAGGCGGATTACGAAAAGTTTTGAAAATTTACTGCCCCCAATATCTTTCATCGCATATTCACTTTCCATGACTCCAAATTGAACCAGGGGCATTATCACCATTCGCTCAATGGCAGAGCGCATGGTATTGTTCACAAAAGATTGATCGGCGCTTGGCCAAGTAAAGTGAGTCTCTTTGATCAATTTGTCGGCGAACGGTTCATAGAAAATTGATTTTCCAACGGGCAATTCCAGCAGGTGTTTCAGACTGATTGAATCGAATCCTTTCGGCAGTCCACGATCCAAACCTGAGACGGAAAAGGCAATCCGCCAATCTGTCTGATACCACCAGAGAGCAAGCATAAAGCCAAGTTGGATCGAGGCAGGAGCGTTCAAAAATTCATAGCCTTCCGTGGTCAATTTCCAGGCGCGGGCTTGCCCGCCCATTACAAATCCGCCCATACTGGCAAGTGTGTGGAGGTAGTACAACGGGTAGACATCATCTTCACTACGTATTTTATAAATCTTGTCCCCAATCTTTTCTTCAAGCGCAGGCGGATTAACAAATTGGGTGCAAATCTCGCGCACGGCTTTGAGCGGCAGGTTGCCCGTGGATTGCGTGCCGACAACGCGGTTTTTATTCAGATAGGATAAAAATGTCACCATGTCCCGCCTCAAAACCGATGACTCAACCAGGGTAAGTTTCTTTTTATCCAACCCCTGCGCCCAGTTCAATATCTTTTTTTCAATCTTGTTATCCGTTTGCGAGGGCTCGTAAAAATCCTGGTCGTCCATCCTTGCGCGGCGGGGATGGCGCAAGCCTTCGTTCACATGCTCCAGGTTGAAGCGCTCGGGGTCAAAATTTTCGCCGATCCACTCCAAGTATCTATCGTGTTCAGGATGCTTTGAATTGGTTGATGCTTCCAGAATCTCCTTATATCCCCAAACGCCGCCTGAATCTTCGGGCGGACAGGCGCGCTTGCCCGCAATACAAACTGGATAACGCATGCCCTCTTCTGCTAGCAGGATTTTTTCGACAATCAAGTCATGCAGCCAACTGTCGCCAAAGTCATATTCGTAGCGAAACTTGAAGCCCTCGCGCCCAACAAGTTGATTCAATTTGAAGCGTGACTCGTTTTTTGTTCCCATATCCCCATACTCATCATCCTCAGGGTTCCCATAAATTTGATCGTTGATGGTGAACATGTGCAAGTGATAGTCATCCCAGCCCATGACGGTCTGCAAAATGGTGTGCAATTGAATTAACGTGGTCGTATCTGCCACCAAAATCCTGCGCCAGATGGGCGGTTTGGAATCGTTCAACGTAACCTTGATTTGATAAACTGTTTTTGATGCTGACATGGGATTCTCCTACAGATCGAAGATTGCGATATTGTCTTTCATATTCAGGAAGACGAGTCGCGTCTTTGCTTTAACTTTGAGTTGATTCTCGATTGCCTGGGCGTAGCGCTCCACCTGACGGTCGTACCCGTTCTGGCTGATGGTGGATTGCGCTTCGGCATCGCTTCGCACTTCATCAGTTTTGAAGTCTATGATAAACCAGCCTGCTTCGGTGCGATAAAGTAAATCCATGATGCCGCGCTCATCGGGCAAGTCATAGCGGACTTCGTGATGGCGTTCGGCGGAGTCGAGCTCTGCGAAGAGGGGAT
>CAYJLS010000050.1:0-8544 GCA_964371065.1 uncultured Anaerolineaceae bacterium
TGCAACTGCTCGCGAACTTTGAAATCGGGAAGTTATTTTTACACGGCTACTTAGTACCAGATGCGAAATGAAGTAGTGGTGGTTGCGCTCAACCCGTCTTTGGCGACGTAGATTTCGATGTTGACCATTTTGCCGTAGGGCTGGTTGAAGAAGGTCAGCGGTACGATGCCGACGCCACTGCTGTTGGTGGAAAAGGGGATGCTCCCGCTCGTCCCATCCGCCCAGCGGACGGCGGCAGAGCCTTGCGCGCCGGAAACCGGTTGCAGGGTCTGATCCTGGACGATAACGTACACCAACTGCTGGTCGCTGGACAGGGTGACGGCCTTCCAGACGAAGGCGCGCACTTGCAGTTTTAAGATTCTCCCTATTCCGTCGCCAGGAAGCGGGGGCAACAGGTTCGGATCTTCTTTTTGCTGGTCGAAGTATTGCCTGCCCAGGTCTGCCACGCTGACGCGCTGGCCGTCTGGAAGCCAGGGCTTCCATTCAAAACGGGCGTTTTCGAAATACTGGACGATCAGGTCGTTGCGATATTCAAAGGGGGAGATCGGCTGGCCGAAGCGTTCCACGCCGCCGGATTGTTTGAAAAAATCGAGGAAGGCGTAACAGACGGAAAAGCCCGTGCTGGCGAAGTAGCGGCAGGCGAATGGATTGAAAATGTCGAGACGTTCGCCCGGCGTATACAATTCCCTGCCCAGCGGGGTCAGCCGCACGCGTTGGCTGGCGGGCAGGCTGGGGTATAGTTCAAAACGGGCGCGCTGGAAATACTGGATCGTCAGGCCGTTTTTCACAAAGGCTTCGGTGATCGGGTAACCGAACAGCAACTGCGCGTTCGGCGCGCTGCGGTAATAGATTAAAAAATCCCCGCTCACGGTATGGCCGGTCTCTTTAAAATATTCACTCCCCGACGATTGGGCGAGCGCAGGCGCACCCGTCGCCAGGAGCAGGGAGAGGATAAACAAAATCCCAAAGAAGCGTTTCACAAGGTCATTATACCTAAATTGTCCCCGGCTCACATTACAAAGCGTTAACGATAAAAGTCCAGGAGCGCTTCGACGATTCGCCCGGCCGCGTTGCCATCCCCATACGGATTGGAGGCCCGCGCCATTTGCGCGTATGCGGACGGATCGTCCAGCAGGCGCGTCGCTTCCTCGACGATCTGGCGGGTGCCCGTCCCGACGAGTTTCAGCGCCCCCGCAGCCACGCCCTCCGGGCGTTCGGTCACCTCGCGCAGGACGAGCGCCGGGATGCCGAAGGCGGGCGCCTCCTCCTGGATGCCGCCCGAATCGGTCAGGATGATGCGCGCGTGTTTCATCAAGTGGACGAGCGGCAGGTAGTCCAGCGGTGGCAGGAGGCTGACGTGCGGCACGCCGTCCAGCAGCCGGTGGACGGGTTCCTGCACGTTTGGGTTGAGGTGGACGGGGTAGACAATTTCCACATCGCCGCGCGAGGCAAGTTGTTTGAGCGCTTCGCAAATATCCGCCAGCGGCTGTCCGAAGTTTTCGCGTCTATGAGCCGTTACAAGAATTAACTTTTTTTCGTCATTGCGAGGAGGGTGTTCTCCCCGACGAAGCAATCCCCGCGCCGACGAGGAGATTGCTTCGTCCCTCGCAATGACGGGTGAAAGATGAAGTTGTTCAAGTAATCTGGCGACATCCTTCGGCTCAGGCTGTTTTGCCACCACATTCAGCGCGTCAATGACCGGGTTGCCTGTCACTTTGATGATGGAATCGTCCACGCCCTCGCGGAGCAGGTTTTGGCGCGCCCAGTCGGTGGGAGCAAAGTGCAGGTCCGCGATCACGCCCGCCACGCGGCGGTTGATCTCCTCGGGGAAGGGTTGCCACTTGTCACCCGTGCGCAGTCCCGCCTCCACGTGCCCAAAGCGACAGCGGCGGTAGTACGCCAGCAGGGATGTGATCGCGACCGTGGTGGTATCGCCCTGCGCCAGCACCCAGTCGGGCTGGAACTCCGCCAGCACGGGATCGAGGTGGGTGAAGATGGCCGCGCTCATCTCGGCCAGCGACTGATCGTCGCGCATCAGGTCGAGATCGTAATCGGGTTGGATGTCGAACAAGTCCAGCACCTGATCCAGCATTTGTCTGTGTTGCGCGGTGACGCAGACGCGCGAGTCAATGCCCGGCGTTTGCGTCAGTTGTTTGACTACGGGGGCCATTTTCACGGCTTCGGGACGGGTGCCAAAAACGGAGAGGATTTTCAATTTACGATTTCCGATTGACGATTTACGATTTAGGATATGTGTAAGAATAACTTCCCGTTTTCAAAGTTCGCGAGCAGTTGCACCCCTGGCACTGCCCGCCAGGGCAAGTGTGCGAGCCGTCAGCAGTCCAACTGCTGACGAAACACGGAACTTATTTTTACACAAGTTCTTACCTGTGTACGTGTCTACTTGTGTATTTTTTGTTAGCGCGCCAAAGTGCTGGGATAACCGCTGGGGTTAGGCGGCAGTTGAACTGCCGCCCCATCGGTTTGGCGCGCTAACTATTTTTTTACCTACCACGAGGTTGTGTACATCTTCATGATCTCTTCAAGGGTCTTTCCGCCACGGCCAGAGATGCCGTTGCTGTTCGGGGGAAGTATCCTCGGAAGGCGGTACCAATCTTCGGGCTTGTCCTTCCAGACCGCGTTTTCGAGGATGGGATACGTGTTGCCTCCGAAGGCGATGTCAATACCGATGGACTTAAGGTTCTTCGCCCAGGCGGGGATGGCTTCCAGCGGCCACGTCAATAGGAACACTTCACAGCCATTGCCGATATTTTCCTCGATGATCTGCTTTGATTTTTCGATCTCGGCCATGCCTTCCTTTTCGTCTACTTGCGCGAAATCGCGGTGGGTGATGGTGTGTGTCCCGATGGTGGCGTAGCCCGAATTGTAAGCGATGCGGAAGGCTTCCCAACAGCGATCGTCCGGGCAAAGAATTGAAGTACCGGCATCCATTCCATAGTGGGTAATCGTAAAAAGCCCGAACATCTGGTATTTGCGGAAGACTTCGAGCATTCTTGGACCACTATTTATGATGTTGTTGCCCAGATCGAAGGTCAGAATCACCGAACGGGCGGGCAGTTCGATCTTTCCGTTTAGCCAGTCGCGCAATTCCTCGCCCGTCACCGCGTGGACGTGGTTTTCATGAAACCAGGCCATCTGCGATTCGAATCCCTCGGGGCTCAGTTCCACCACCGCCGCGCCAAATGGAATCCGATAATTATCGCCGTGATATTCGAGCGCGGGGATGGACTTCGCGGGGCCTTGCACTTTCAAATAGGCTTTTCTCTCCTCTTCATGCCGTGCGAGGACTTCCTCCCTGGTCCACGTGGCCGGATCGGAGGTGGGTGTGGCCGAGGGGACGAGAGTCGGGGTCGAAGTGGGAGTAATGGTCGGCGTCGCGCTGGGCGGAAGAGTCGCGCTCGGGGTTCGGGTTGGTAAAGGGGTAGGTTGGGGGGCGCAGGAAGTAAGAAGGAAGAGAACGATCAGTAGAAACAGAGTCAGTCTTTTCATTGGTTTACCGCTTAAATTCAAGGATGGCGCATTGTACCATTGGCGGGATACGTACACAGGTAAACACGTAGACACGCGCCTTGTGTACCTGTATACCTTTTACCTTCCCACCCCCAACCGATGCAACTGAAACCCCGCTTTTTCCCAATCCTGTCCGGCCCAGCCGTTGACCGTGTCCACGAGGATTTTGGCGGAAGTGAGTGAGCGCAGTTTTTCGGGCGTCAGTGTGCGGAACTCGGTATGGTTGACGAGCAGGAGCGCAGCCTCTGCATCTTTGAGCGCGGCCTCGAGCGTGGGGGCGCAGTCCATGTTGGGCAGGCCTTCGGGTTTGAACGGTTCAAAGGCTTTGACGAGCGCGCCTTCCTTTTGCAGGAGATGGATCACTTCGGCGGCGGGACTCTCGCGCAGATCGTCCACATCCGGTTTGTAGGCGAGACCGAGCGCGGCGATGCGTTTGCCTTTCAGCCAGCCGAGCGCCTTGCGGACGAGTTCCACCACGAAGCGCGGCTGTTCATCATTGACGGTGCGCGCATGATAAATGAGCGGCGTGATGTCGGGCGCGGACTCAACGAAGAACCACGGGTCCACGCTGATGCAATGTCCGCCCACGCCGGGGCCGGGGGCGAGGATCTTGACGCGCGGATGCAGGCTGGCGATGGAGATGGCCTCCCACACGTCCACACCGAAGCGCTCGGCCAGGCGGGAAAACTCGTTGGCGATGGCGATGTTCACGTCGCGGGTGGTGTTCTCCATCAACTTGACCATCTCGGCGGTGGTCGCGTCGGTGAGGATGATCTGTCCCTTGACGAAGGTCGCGTACAGGTCGCGGCCGGCCTGCGCGGACTCGGGCGTGATCCCGCCGATGACGCGCGCGTTCTCGATCAGTTCGCGCAGGATCTGTCCGGGCAGGACGCGTTCGGGCGAATAGGCCAAATGGAAGTCGCGGCCGGCCAAAAGTCCGGAACGCTCGAGGATCGGGCGGACGAGGTCCACGGTCGTGCGCGGCGGGGAGGTCGACTCTAGTACAACGAGATTTCCTTTTCGCAGGTGCGGGACGATGGACTCGGCCGCGGAAGTCACAGCGCGCATGTCCGCTTTCTTGAACTTGACGCCGTCCGCTTCGCCAAGCTCGCCCTCGTAAAAAGGCGTTGGCACAGCGATGATGAACGCGTCGGCGGGTTCGGGCGCGGCGGCGAAGGTGAGACGCCCCGTTTTGAGCGCGGACTGGAATTCCTCGCGCAGGCCCGGTTCGTGGATGTGGATGTCGCCGCCGCGCAGGGTTTCGAGGATGCGCGGGCTGATGTCCACGCCGAGGACTTGAATGCCGCGTGCGGCGAAGGTGCTGGCGGTGGGCAGGCCGATGTAGCCCAGCCCGATGACGCAGATTTTTTGGAAGATCAATTGTTCTCCGATGTTGGTTTGAAATTTCCGCTGTTGAATTGAATGAGTTTTCCCCAATCTATCAAGCCTGTATGAGGGTCACAGAAATTAGTAATAAGCTGTCCTGTAAACATATTGACGATTCCACCGCGTTTTGCCAGAAAATCGTCATTGTGCTTTTTAGCTTCATAACCAATCGGGTCCACTATTTCTATGTAGAGATTGGGGTTTTCGCTAATCAAATGCCAAAAGTTTTGTCCAACTATTTTCATGTAACCACGCAAGAATCTGGTTTTGGTTTTTCCATAACAGATACCTAAGACTGGTTGGATGTTTATGCTGCGCCGTGCTTGTTTGAGTCGCGCAACAGCTGTCTTTAAATCCTGCTCCAGTTTTCCCTGTTGCGAACTATTTCCCCAATTTGGCCCTGATTTAATCGAAACCACGTAATGTGTGCCGTTGTTGAAAAATTCAAGATCAACTCCTTGTGCTGTGGATTTGTGTCCATTGGATGTTTGTTGCGCGACAAAGAGAGTGAGTCCTTCGAGGAAATCTCCGAAGAGTTTTTCTTCCGATGAAGACAGGAAGGCATTTAACAGATCCTCGATTAACTCATTAGCGGTAGCAATGTTTTTTGCCCGAAATAGATATGGGTTTTTTGTCAGCAACTTTTTGAGTTTTAATTCTTCTAGCGATTTAAGCCTTCTATGGTGAAAATCTACGATGTTTTCCTTTACATATTCTCTGACCAAATCCAGATTTAATTCATTCATTTTTTTGGCCTCTTCCCATTTTTTGACACGGAATACCTGGCTTTTTTCTCGGCTATCGCTGGGAAACGCAACTGAATTTCGGAAATTCTTTCGTTGGACAGTTCCGCGTATTCGTTGCTAATGTCAATACCCACAAAATGGCGGCCTAATTGCAGCGCGGCCAATGCAGTTGTCCCTGATCCGATAAATGGATCAAGAACAATATCGCCAGGTTTGGTGAATAACTTGATGAACCATTGAGGCAGGTCGCGTGGAAAAACGGCGCTGTGATTTTTATTGCCTGTTTCGGTTGCCAGATGCAGCACGTTCGTGGGGTACACCATGTCCCTGCCAACCCAATTGGAGACATTTTTTCCAAAACCGCTTCCCGCCCGCGATTCATCCCGTATCTTGTCTGTTTCGCTCAATTTCGCGAGACGCTCCTTTGCCCAGTCTCCGATGGGAACCATGACGGCTTCCTGATACATCTTGAAGGATTTTTCTTTGTTGAATTGAATCAATCTTTCCCAGTTATCCCGGAAGCGATTGGGCCATTTGCCCGGATAGGAATTCTTCTTGTGCCATACGAATTCCTCTGTCCAAAGCCAGCCTTGTTCCCGCATCCGTAAGATCAAGTCAATAACGTAAGTGTGTCTCTCGCCCTCTACTACGCGTTCTTTGATGTTCAAAATAAAGGTGCCGCTGGGCTTTAAGACGCGTTTAAATTGCGCGGCCTTGGGCAAAAACCATTCAACATATTCATCGGGTTTGATACCGCCATAGGTTTTGGCGCGCTGGTCCGCGTAAGGTGGTGAAGTGAAAATCAAATCAATGGAATTGTCGGGAAGTGTCTTTAGAACTTCCTCGCAATCGCCCTGAAATATCCGATTCAGAAAATCCATCGCAAGTTTTCCATTACTGTTCAGTCGCATCAAAGGCATCGTTATCCACTAATTCTATGCTGAGAATACGAAAACCAAACTCGGCTTTTTCCGCATCCGAAGATTCGTCTGAGTAGCCCACATAATTTGTGGCTTTGAGGGCCTCTTCCATATTCGGCGCTTCCACCTCAATCAGGAGGGTGCAAGCCAGACCAACGGTGAAAATAGACATACGGCGCTCTCCTCTCTTTTTCTGTGTTGCATTCTACCCCAAACCTGCCTGCCCGTAAAACTGCGCCGTCGCATTTGCGTATGCAATAGGAGCGCGAATCCGCCGCTTGTTGTATAATGGACTTTGCAAGGAGATGCCATGAACCTGTTACTTGATCCCAATGTCGCTTATCTGCTCTTGTTGGCAGGGACACTGCTTGGCCTGTTTGCGCTGGTCACACCGGGAACGGGGGTATTGGAAATTGGCGCGTTCGGTTGTCTCGGGTTGGCGGGATACGCGGTATCCCAACTGGAGTTCAACTGGTGGGCGCTGGTTTTGCTGGCGTTGAGCGTTGTCCTGTTTTTATTTGCCATCCGCCAGCCAAAGTGGGAAGTCTATCTGGCGCTTTCCATTCTGGGATTGGTGATCGGCTCCGCATATTTGTTCCGTAGCGGAACCTGGAAGCCTGCCGTCAACCTGTTTGTCGCAGGAACAGGTTCGATCCTCTATGCAGGTTTTTTGTGGATTGCCATTCGGAAGACCCTGCAAGCGCTGCGCGCCTCGCCGACCATGGACCTGAACACTTTGATCGGGCAGGTGGGGACGAGCAAGACCCACGTCCACCGGGAAGGTTCCGTGCAGGTGGAGGGCGAGTTATGGTCTGCCCGGAGCAAGGATCCAATTGCGGAGGGCAAACAAGTCAAAGTGGTGGCAAGAGACGGGTTTATACTGGAAGTTGAATCGGCAAGTTGAATTGAAACCATAATCATTCACTCTCAAAAAAGGAGAATTCATGATCACCGCATCAAACTTGACTATTTTGTGTATCGTGGGTGTCGTGTTGGCAGGCGGATTTTTCCTCGTGTCCAGCGCCATCCGCATCGTCCCCGAATACCAGAGATTGGTAATCTTCCGCCTGGGACGCGTACGCTCCCGGCCGGGAGGCCCTGGGATGGTGTTCCTGGTCCCGGTGATTGACCGCGCCGTGAAAGTGGACTTGCGCGAGCAGATCCGCGAGGTACCGCATCAGGTGTCCATCACCAAGGATAACGCGCCCATTTCGATTGATTTCCTGTGGTACTTCAAGGTCCTCGACCCAACCGCCAGCGTAGTCGCGGTCGGCAACTTTGAACAATCCGCGGCGGGCATGGCGACCACCACCCTGCGTTCCGTGATCGGCGGTATCCCGCTGGATGACGTGCTTTCCCAGCGCGAACACATCAATACCATGCTCCGCACCCGTCTCGACGAAGTGACCGAACGCTGGGGCGTGAAAGTGACCAACGTGGAAATCCGCGAGATCATTCCTCCTCGTGAAGTGCAGGAAGCCATGAACCGCCAGATGACCGCCGAGCGCGTTCGCCGCGCTCTGGTGACGGAATCTCTGGGCGATAAGGAAGCTGCCATCAATCGTGCCGAAGGCACAAAACAAGCGGCCGTCCTACAGGCGGATGGCGAGCGCCAGGCTAACATCCTGCGCGCCGAAGGCGAGAAACTTGCCCAGGCACTCAAGGCGGAAGGTTACTCGGTGGCTCTCGAGAAGATCTTTGGCGCGGCCAAGTTGATTGACCAGAAGACCATGACACTTCAGTATTTCGAGACGCTCAAAGCGCTCGGCGCGGGCCCGTCCACCAAGTACATCTTCCCGATGGAGTTCACCAGCATGATCGAGAACTTTGTAAAAGGTAAGTAGTGCGTGGTAAGTAGTGCGTCTATGTCTTGAATTGGCTTTCCGAAGTAAGTGTGTGAGCGGGTAAAATAGGGGCCTCCCATGATTTTCGGGAGGCCCTTTTATCTTTCATCTTTCATC
>CAYJLS010000050.1:8644-24147 GCA_964371065.1 uncultured Anaerolineaceae bacterium
TTCATCTTTCATCCTTCATCCTTTATGGACATTCTCCCCGCTTCCCTCCTCGACCTCGGGCCGCTCCAGCAAATCGAGCGCGCCTGCTTCGACGACGATCGCTGGCCGCTGCTCGACCTGATGGCGGTCCTGACCTTCCCCGATGTGGTGCGCCTGAAAGCCCTCATGGACGGGCGAATGGTTGGATTCGTGGCCGGCGACCAGCGCGACTCTCGGGGCTTTTCGTGGATCGCCACCATCGCCGTTTTGCCCGAATATCGAAAGCAGGGCATCGGGCGAGCATTGCTCCAGGCTTGCGAATCCAAACTGAACACGCCGCGCCTGCGCCTGTGTGTCCGCGCCGACAACGGCGGCGCGATCCGCCTGTACGAACAGGAGACCTACCAGCGCGTGGATATCTGGCGCGGCTATTACAAAGACCGCGCCGACGCGCTGGTGATGGAGAAGGTGAGAGGGGGGTAGGGTTGCGGGGGGATGCCCTTCCGTGTTGCGTGTTGCGTATCGCCTATTGCCTATCGCCTATCGCCCATCCGCTTTATAATGCGCCTCATGTATGAAAGATTTTCCCCGCCCGTCTGGGTGGATACCAACGCCGCATTCGAAGCCCTGGCCGCCGATCTGCAAAGCCGACCGCGCATCGCAGTGGATACCGAGTCCAATTCCCTGCACGCCTACCGCGAGCAGGTTTGCCTGGTTCAATTTTCCACGCCCGAAACCGATTATCTTGTGGATCCGCTGGCGCTGATCGACCTCAGTCCGCTGGCGCCCATCTTTGCGGAGCCGCGCATCGAGAAAATCTTCCACGCCGCGGAATACGACCTGATCTGCCTGCGCCGCGATTTTGGATTCTCTTTCGCAAATATTTTTGACACGATGCAGGCCGGGCGCATTCTTGGATACGAAAAAGTGGGATTGGACGCCGCGCTGGAGAAATACTTCGGCGTGACCGTCAACAAGCGCTACCAAAAAGCGGACTGGGGCGCGCGTCCGCTCGCGCGTGACCTTTTGGAGTACGCGCGCTTCGACACGCATTATCTCATCCCGTTGCGCGACCAACTCAAAGCCGAACTCGAGGCGCAGGGACGCTGGACGCTGGCGCTCGAGGACTTTTGCCGCGCCTGCCGGGTGAACGGCAACCACGCCGAACGCGTGGAGGCCTGGGAGCGTTTTGCCAGCCGACGCGACCTGAGCCCGCGCGAACTGACCATCCTACGCGAACTGATTGCCATGCGCGAGCAAATCGCGGAAAAACTGGACCGTCCGCCTTTCAAGGTGGTGGGGGACGAAAAGCTCATTGCCATCGCGCGCGCTATTCCCACAACGAAAAAAGAACTGGCCGATCTTGGATTGGGCGAAAGACAGTTGAGTCGCTGGGGCGCGCAGATCCTGTCGGCGGTGGGGAGGGGGGCGGAGTCGCCGCTCGTGAAGCGGAAACCGGCCCAACGTCCGGATGAAGCGGTTCTTCGTCGGCTGGAGGCGCTCAAGGCGTGGCGCAAAAAAGTCGCCGAGCAATTGGGCGTCGAGTCGGATATTATTTTGCCGCGTCCTTATTTGTTGTCGCTGGCCGAGCGCGGCGGAAGCGACCTGAAGGCCATCCTCGAGAGTTCATCCTCGCGGCTCGAACAGTATGGCGCGCAGATTCTCGAAGTTCTTGGAGGTTGACATGCGGATTAACTTTCACGGCGCGGCCCGCACGGTGACGGGTTCCCAGCATTTGATCGAGATCAACGGCGCACGCCTCCTTCTGGAATGCGGATTGTATCAAGGCAAGCGGGCGGAGTCTTATGCCCGCAACCGAAGCTTTGCTTTTGATCCCCGCAAGATTGATGCGATGATCCTTTCGCACTCGCACATTGATCACAGCGGTAATCTACCGAACCTGGTTAAACAGGGCTATGACGGCCCGATCTATCTCACGCCCGCCGCCGCGGACCTGACCGATGTGATGTTGCGCGATGCTGGGCACATCCAGGAAGCGGACGCCGAGTATGTCAACAAAAAACGGCTGGCGCATGGCGAGGAACCGATCGAACCGTTGTATACCCAGCAGGATGCCGAGCATGTGGCTGAACATTTTCGTCCGATTGCCTACGGCCAGGCCTTTGAACCCGCGCCTGGTGTGACGGCGCGATTTGTGGAAGCGGGACACATCCTCGGTTCGGCTGCGATTTTGCTGGAGTTGACAGAGAAGGGACGCAAAGTCCGCTTGTGGTTTTCGGGCGACATAGGCCGCCGCGGACTGCCGCTCTTGCGCGACCCGATCCTGCCCGATGAAGTGGATTATCTTCTGATGGAGTCCACCTACGGTGACAAGCCCCACCGCGGACCTCATCTGGCGTACGAAGAATTTCGCGAGGTGGTGAAGCGCACTGCGGGACGCGGCGGCAAGGTGATCATCCCTGCCTTTGCAGTGGGGCGCACGCAGGAATTGGTCTATTGGCTGAATGAGATGATGTCCGATCACAGCGTTCCTATGATTCCTGTTTACGTGGATAGTCCGCTGGCCGTGAACGCCTCGGACGTGTTCAAGCGGCATCCCGAGACGTTCGATGAAGAAACAAACATATTCGTTCGTGAGAACCGCCACCCCGCGCTGGATTTCAGAATGCTGACCTATATCCGCTCGGTGGAGGAGTCCAAGGCGCTCAATATCCGGAAAGACCCGATGGTGATCATCTCCGCTTCGGGCATGGCTGAAACGGGACGCATTTTGCACCACTTGAAGAATAATATCGAGAATCCAAAGACAACCATCTGCATCGTTTCGTGGCAGGCGCCCGACACGCTTGGCCGCCGCCTGGCAGACCGCGAAAAGCAAGTGCGGATTTTTGGCGAAGTCTACAACGTCCGCGCGGAGGTAGCGACCATCGGCGGCTTGTCCGGCCATGCGGGGCAGGATTTACTGATGGAATACGCACTTTCCTCCAATGGCAAGTTGCGAAAGGTTTTTCTTGTGCACGGGGAAGAGAAGCCCGCGCTCATCCTCCAGAATAAATTGAAGGATATTGGCGTGCGGCAGGTGGCGTATCCCGAACTGCATTCGAGCGCGGAGTTGTAAATTCCCGCCGCCGATTTCACGGATTTGCGCGGATTCATTTCGGTTATAATACCGCCCGCACGTGACGCAAATTAGCAATTCCCTGGCACTTGCACGCCACATCGTCCCGATGTCCTTCGGGAGGGCAAGTGTGCGCTACAAGCCTGTAGGACAAATTGCCAATTTGTCCGATCCCTGGAGAGGTGCCAGAGTGGTTGAATGGGACGGTCTCGAAAACCGTTGTGGACTTCGGTCCACCGAGGGTTCGAATCCCTCCCTCTCCGCTGAAAATCCCGATCTGCAAAAGGTCGGGGTTTTTGTTTCCACCGCGGGCCCCTATTGAAGGGGTGATATTCGAATCCCTCCCTCTCCGCTATTGATCTAAAGGTTTCCAAAACCTTTAGGATCTGTGTAAGAATAACTTCCCGTTTTCAAGGTTCTCGAGCAGTTATACTGCGAGCCGTCAGCAGTCCAACTGCTGACGGAAACACGGAACTTATTTTTACACGAGTCCTTAGGGTCTTTTTTAGTGGTAAGATTCCCCTCGATGAAACTCAACCTCACCCTCGCGCAAATTTCTACCAAACTGGGGAACGTCGAATCCAACCTCGAAAAACACCTCGATTTCATCAGGCAGGCCAAAGCCCAAAAGGCCGACCTGCTCGTTTTCCCCGAACTCTCCCTCACTGGCTACGTTTTGCAGGATCTCGTCCCGACCGTGGCGCACCATCCCACCGACGATGATCCCGTTTTCAAGCCTCTCCTCCAAGCCAGCCGCGACCTCGACCTCGTGGTCGGCTTCGTGGATGAAGATGCCCGTCACCGCTTCTACATCGCCTCCGCCTACCTTTCGGGCGGGCGCGTCCTCCACATCCACCACAAAGTCTACCTGCCCACCTACGGCCTCTTCGACGAAGGCCGCTTCTTCGCCTGGGGCGATTCCATCCGCGCCTTCGACACCCGCTTCGGCCGCGTCGGCCTGCTCATCTGCGAAGACTTCTGGCACGCCTCGCCTCCGTACCTGCTCTGGCTCGACGGCGCCGACATTTTGCTCTTCTCCTCGGCTTCCCCTGGCCGCGGCCTGAACGATCACGAAAAACTCGAGTCCGCCCGCTGGGTGGAGCGCGTCAACAAATCCTACGCCAGCCTGTTCACCTCGTTCGTGGCGCACTCCAACCGCGTCGGCTACGAAGACGGACTGAACTTTTGGGGCGGCTCGACGGTCTTCGACCCGCGCGGCGAACTGGTGACTCAGGCCCCGTACCAACAGGAGTCCCTCATCGCCTCTTCCCTCGACTTGGGCCTGCTGAGGCGCACCCGGGCGCGTCTGCCCCTCCTGCGCGACGAACGGACGGGACTCGCCCAGCGCGAGCTTTCCCGAATCATTTCCTCCCACGAGGGCGGCTGGAAGGGTCACAATGACTGACCTGACCATCAACCCCTCCCTCGCCCGCCAAATCCTGACCGGTTTCATCAAATCCGAGATCACGCGCGCCGGTTTCGCGCGCGCGGTCGTCGGCCTTTCGGGCGGACTGGATTCCGCTCTCTCGTGCGCGCTGGCCGCCGAAGCGTTAGGGCCTGAGAACGTGCTCGCCGTCCGCATGCCGTACAAAGCCTCCAGCCGCGATTCGCTGGAACACGCCCAATTGCTGATTGACCAGCTCAAGGTCCAGAGTGAGACGATTGAGATTACCGGCATGGTCGAGCCGCTTATCCGCCGCGATCCTGACATGTCAAAAATCCGCCAGGGAAACATCCTGGCGCGGGCGCGCATGATCGTGCTTTATGATCGGACTGAACCCTTCAAGGGACTGGCGGTTGGCACGAGCAATAAAACCGAAATCCTGCTGGGTTACACCACGTTGTGGGGCGACATGGCCTGCGCCATCAATCCCATCGGTGACCTGTACAAGACACAGGTACGCCAACTTTCGCGGGCAATGAACATCCCCGCACCCATCGTGGACAAGCCGCCGTCCGCCGACTTGTGGGTAGGCCAGACCGACGAGGGCGAACTCGGCTTCACCTACGAGGAGGTGGACAAACTCCTCTACCTGTTGGTGGACCAACGTTACATGCCCGATGAATGCGTTGAGGCTGGCTTCGACAAAGCATTCGTGGAAAAGGTCATTGCCCGCATCCGTCGCTTCCAATTCAAGCGCATGATGCCGCCGATTGCGAAGATCAGCAACCGCACCGTTGGCTACGATTTTCTCTATCTCCGAGATTGGGGAACGTAATCCGGTAATCAATGTTCAGTACTGAAAACTGTTCACTGAACACTGAACACTGATGACTGATTACTGATACCTGATTACTGATTACTGACATGCGCATCCCTCCCGCCCTCAAACATCGCCGCTTCTTCTTCCTCTGGTTGGGATTGTTGATCTCAGTCGCTGGAACCCAGATGCAAATCTGGGCTTTATTTTGGCACATCCGTGACCTGACCGACCAGCCGATTGCGCTCGGCGGGATTGGGTTGGCGCGCATCCTGCCCGTCATCGTTTTCTCGTTGATTGGCGGCGCGCTGGCGGATTCCGCGAACCGTCGCACGATCATCTTCGTGACTCAATCGGCCGCGGCGCTTCTCGCCCTGACCCTCGGCCTGTTCACCCAGTTTGGGCATATCACTATCTGGCATATTTACGCTATCACTGCGCTTTCGGCGGTTGCCATTGCCTTCGACGGTCCCGCCCGACAATCGCTGGTGCCGAATCTCGTTCCCGCCAAAGATCTGCCCAACGCCTTCAGCCTGACCTCCATTGCGTTCCAGGCGGGATCTGTGATCGGCCCCGCGCTGAGCGGGATTGTGATTGCTGTGTGGGGACAGCAGGCTGTCTATTACATCAACGCCGCCTCGTTCCTGGCGGTCATCCTTGCGCTCTTTTTCATTGGCGATGTCCCGCAGAGAATCGAGCAAAACACAAAAGGCATCAGCCTGTCTTCCATCGGGGACGGCATCCGCTTCATTTTGGGCAAGCCCATCATCTTTTCCACGATGATTTTGGATTTCATTGCCACGTTCTTCGCCTCCGCCAACACGCTCATGCCGTTCGTGGCGCGCGACGTTTTGCATGTCGGCGTGGTGGAGTATGGCTGGCTTTCGGCGGCGCAGTCGGTGGGGGCGGTTTCGGCGGCGGTCACCATTTCGCAGATGCGCGACCTTCGCAGGCAGGGACCGCTGTTCCTCGGCTCGGTGGTCATCTTCGGGGTCGCGACCGTCCTGTTTGGCCTCAGCCGCCATATCGTCCTGGCGTGGTTCGCCCTCGCGTTGACCGGCGCGGCGGACGGGCTCAGCACGATCATCCGCAACACCATCCGCCAGTTGCAGACGCCCGATCACATCCGCGGACGGATGACCAGCGTGAACCAGATCTTCTTTCAGGGCGGGCCGCAACTCGGTGAGATCGAAGCGGGGGCGGTGGCGCAGGTTTTCGGCGCGCCGTTTGCCATCGTCAGTGGTGGGATCGGCTGTATCATCGGCCTGGTTTTGGTGGTTTGGAAATGGCCGCAATTGGTTCACTATAACGGCCACGAGCCTCAATTGGTCTCCGCGACAGCTGGCTGACGATTTCCCTACAATCCCCATACAATGCGGATAGACGGTACTTTTGACGGTTGACTTGCGCCTTGAATCTGACTATACTCGCCAATGAGGTTAGCCGCCATGCGATCATTAACTTTTTTCCAGGCTTCGGCATTTTGAAAGGCACGCGTCTACGCGTGCCTTTTTGTTACCAGGTACTGCGGAACCATACCGGCCAATGGTACGTTTGAAATTCAAATGCCGCTGCCTGAAAACAAAGCTTCATTTCAAGAAGCAGTATCTCAATCTGAAAAGGAGATAAAGTATGGATTACGGAATGATTGGAAAGATCGAAAAGGCCAAGCGTTACGCGGAAGAGAAGCATCGCTTCCGCTTCCAAAAATTCGATGTGACTTTCCATGGCGATAACAACGATCATCGAGTCAGTTTCGATGACGGTACATTCCAGTGCGATTGCGAGTTCTTTATCACCCATAAGCGTTGCGGACACAGCATGGCGCTCGAGATCCTGCTCAAGGATATGATCGCGGTCCCCGAGCAGGCTTAGATTGACAATTGAATAGCAAAATCAACTGCCCTTTGCATCAGCGAAGGGCAGTTGTGTTGATTTTCTCTCCACCGTACATCCCGTCATTGCGAGGGCGTACTCGCCCGAAGCAATCTCGCTCACAATATTAGAGATTGCTTCGTCGGGAAGAGCGCCCTCCTCGCAATGACGAAATTTACTCGTATTTTTACGGTAGAGAATTAATTTTTTAGACCTCCGTGAGTCTTTCCTGGAAGGTATTAAATTCGGACGATTTCGGGTACAATTTTGCCCATGAGCAATCTTTCCCGCCGTGACTTTCTGAAACTGGGGGGGCTGGCGCTGGGGTCGCTGGCTTTTTCGCCCTATATCCCGTCTCTTCCCGGTTTTGACGACGCTTCACTGTTGCGTGTAGCCACGAGCGAAGTGAGCGTGCGCCTGGAGCCGAGCGATCAAAGCGCCATCGCGAGCACCTGGTATCGGGACGAACTGATCCACGTTTACGAAGAAGTCAAAGGGCTGAACGGGGAACCGAAATACAATCCCATCTGGTACCGCGTTTGGGGCGGATACGTGCATCGCGCCCACTTGCAAAAGGTCAAGATTATCTACAACAAACCGATGGCATCCCTCGCTGAGGGGACGCGCCAACTGGTGGAAGTGACTGTTCCGTTCACCCAGGCCTATCAGAAATCCACTCGCTATGGTTGGCAGCCCAATTTGCGCCTGTATTACGATTCGGTTCATTGGGTGGACGCGGTGGAGGAAGGCCCCGACGGGACTCCCTGGTACCGCGTGTTCGACGCCTCAGGCGTTTACTACGTTTCCTCCCTGCACGTCCGCCCGATCCCGCACGAAGACCTGAGTCCCATCTCCCCGGATGTGCCGCTCGAGAAGAAGCGCATTGACGTCAACCTGACCACCCAGATGGTGACCGCCCTGGAGTACGACAAGCCGGTCTTTGAGGCCAAAATTTCTTCGGGCATTGCCTCCACCCGCAAGCCGGGCCAATGTTCCACCACCACTCCGTCTGGCGACTTCCGCGTTTTCGAGAAAAAACCCTCTGTTCATATGGGCAATGGCAATCTCTTTGCCGGCCCTGACCAATACGAACTACCCGGTGTTCCGTGGGTCCTTTATTTCCAGTCATGTGGTTACGCCTTCCACGGCACGTACTGGCACGATAATTTCGGCACGCCCATGAGTCACGGATGCATTAACATGCGTACTCTTGAAGCGCGCTGGCTGTTCCGCTGGGCGCTTCCAGCGCATAAGACGGAAGACCTTGCCACCAAATACTATTTCCGCGATTATGGCACAGCCGTAAGAATCTTTTATTAAACATGCCTGAACTCACCTGGTCTGGCAAGGGCTTGCCCGTTCCTGCGCCCGCTTCGCTCATGACCGAAGCGATTGTTTTTCCGCAGGGACGCGGCTATCCTTCCGCCCGCCCGCAGAATCGGCTTGTGTTGGGGGACAACCTGTCCGTGATGGCCGGCCTCCTGCCCGAATACGAAAGCCGCGTTAATCTGATCTACGCCGACCCGCCATTTTTCACCAACCGGAAATTTCACGCCCGCATCGGCCGCGGCGAGGACTCGCGCAAGCCCGAAGGTTGGCAACTCGCGGAAGGCTATCACGACGATTGGGACAGCCTCGACGCCTACCTCCAATTCTTGTACGAACGCCTGGCGTTGATGGTTCGCCTGCTCGCGCCCAACGGCACCCTCTACCTGCACCTCGACTGGCACGCGGATTCGTACGCCCGCCTGCTCCTCGACGAATTGCTCGGCCCCGATTCCCTGCTCAACGAAATCATCTGGACTTATCACGGCCCCTCGCCGATTCGGACGGCCTTCAACCGTAAGCACGATACCATTCTCGCCTGTGTCAAAGGCGCGGGCTACACCTTCAACGTCGACGCGGTGCGCGAGCCGTATAACCCGTCCACGGTGAAAACGTTCGCGTCCTCATCAAAAGCGGGTTTCGGAAAAGTCCCCAATCTGGCGCGCGGCAAAGTCCCCGAAGACTGGTGGTACTTTCCCGTCGTCGCGCGCCTGCATAACGAGCGCACGGGTTACCCGACCCAAAAACCAGAAGCCCTGCTGGAGCGCATCATCCTCGCCTCGTCGAATCCCGGCGACCTGGTGGCGGACTTTTTCTGCGGATCGGGGACGACTCCGCTCGTGGCCGCGCGGACGGGACGACGCTTCCTGGCCGCGGACGAAACCCTGCGCGCCGTTCACACGACCCGCAAGCGGCTGGCCGTTACCGAATCCGTGTTCACGCTGGAACGCGATTCTAAAACTCCATTTCTCGCGCAACCTGCAACGTTCAACGTTCAACGTTCAACGAATTCAATCACGCTTGGCGATACGGATAACATTGACTACTGGGAAGTGGACCCCGACTGGGACGGGAAAACTTTCCGAAGCGCGCGCCAGGCCGTTCGTCCCGCGCGGCGCGGGGAAACTCCATCCGAGTTAAAAATAAAAGCCGGGCGCAGGGTTTGCGTCCGACTCGTAACGGTCAAAGGTCAGCAATTTCAGGTGGAATTAAACGTCCAGGCGATAGCCCACACCGCGAATGGTTTTTAAGAAACGGGGACTGGTCGGATCAATCTCGATTGCCCGGCGCAGCCAGGAGACGTGTACGTCCAGTGTGCGGGTGTCGCCCGTGTAGTTGGTGTCCCAGACGCGTTTGAAAAGCGATTCGCGCTCGACGACTTCGCCGTGATGGTCGAGCAACATGCGTAAAAGTTTGATCAGGCGCGGGGTGAGTTTGGAACTCTTGCTCAGGCACTTGACGCGGCGGTGTTCGACATCCAGGCGGATCGGGCCAACGTGGATGACGTTCTTGCCGTCGCTGGGCAGGAGCGGCTTGATGCGGTTGACCAGTTTCTGCGCGGTGAAGGGCAGGGGCAGGATCGCGTCGGCGATGTTTTTGTCCACTTCCACGTCCGCGGCGACGATCAGGATGATGGGCAGTTTGGAATCTTTTTCGCGCAGGGACAGGCAGATGCGCACGCCGCTGCTCCGCAGGGAGGCGGCGTTAACCACCGCCAGGTGGGGCGCGATCTTGTCGAGGCGTTTGGCGGCTTCCCCGCCGCTCTGGACGAGCGCAACTTCAAATCCCTTCTTCTGCAGTTCGGGCGCAAAAGAAGGGACTTCGGTATGTCGTCCTTCGATTAATAGAATTTTGGCGTCTTTCATATTGGAGTAGATGATTTCAAGGTAATGGGCGATTCCGCCGTGTGGCTCTGGCCTTCTTTAACATGGATGACCGCATTATACACCCATTCTTAACGAAACGCTTTTCACCTTTTGGTACTGTGCATTTGTCTTGAAAAGCCTCGCGAGTTTACCGTCGCGAGGCTGTACTGATTACTGATTACTGATAACTGATCACTGATCACTGATCTACGTTCCTTCTTCCCACGAGTTCAGGTATTTGACCTGTTGATCGGTGAGGCTGTCAATCTTGACTCCCATCGCGCTCAGCTTGATGCGGGCGATCTCGGCGTCAATCTCCGCGGGGACGGAGTAGACGCGCTTCTCGAGCGTCTTGGCGTTCTTGGCCATGAACTCGGCCGCCAGCGCCTGGTTGGCGAAGGACATGTCCATCACGGAAGCGGGATGCCCTTCGGCGGCAGCGAGATTGATCAGGCGCCCTTCGCCCAGGATGTTGATCTTGCGGCCGTCTTTGGTATCGTATTGTTCCACGAATGGGCGGACGAGTTTCGGCTCGCCCGTGGACATCTTCGCCAGCGCCGGGATATTGATCTCGACGTTGAAGTGGCCGCTGTTGGCGACGATGGCGCCGTCTTTCATGATTTTGAAGTGGCGCTCGTCAATCACGTTGATGTCGCCCGTCACGGTGCAAAGGATGTCGCCGATCCTGGCGGCCTGTTCCATCGGCATGACCTGGAAACCGTCCATCACGGCTTCCAGCGCCTTGAGCGGATCCACCTCGGTGACGATGACCAGCGCGCCCATGCCGCGTGCGCGTGAGGCCAGGCCGCGTCCGCACCAGCCGTAGCCCGCGACGACGAAGTTCTTTCCCGCCAGCAGGACGTTGGTGGCGCGGATGATGCCGTCCACCGTGGATTGGCCCGTGCCGTAGCGGTTATCGAAGAAATGCTTGGTCATGGCGTCGTTGACCGCGATGACGGGGAACTCGAGCATCTTGTCCGCGGCCATGGCGCGCAGGCGGATGACGCCGGTGGTGGTCTCTTCAGTGCCGCCGATGATGTCGGTCAGCAGTTCGCGGCGATCCTTGTGGATGGTGGAGACCAGGTCCGCACCGTCGTCCATGGTCATGTGCGGTTTGTGGTCGAGCGCCGCGGTGATGTGCTTGTAATAGGTGACGTTGTCCTCGCCCTTGATGGCGTAGGTGGGAATCTCGTAGATGTTGACTAGCGCGGCCGCCACGTCATCCTGCGTCGAGAGCGGGTTGGAGGCTGTCAGAACCAGGTCCGCGCCGCCTTCCTGGAGCGTGCGCGCCAGGTTGCCGGTCTCGGCGGTGACGTGCAGGCAGGCCGACATTCTTACGCCCTTGAGCGGCTTCTCTTTCTTGAAGCGCTCGCGGATTTGGCGCAGGACGGGCATCTCGCGCTCCGCCCAGTCAATGCGGCGGCGGCCGCCCTCGGCCTGGGTGTTGTCTTTGATATCGTAATTGCTCATGGGAACTCCTTGTGTTGAAGAGAGTAGAGAGCAGATGAGTAGAGAGTAGTCACGTTGGACTTCTCTCTGTTCTCTACTCTCTAATTATCTGATCTAATTTTCCACCATCATCAAAATGTTCGCGGAAGCGTTGCACAAATTCCTGGCGTGTGTACGCATGCGCCTGCGGGCCGCGCTGTTCGAGACAGTAGACCGCCGCCAGCGAGCCGATCTCGCCGCACAGTTTCCAGTCGAAGCCGAGACTGTAGCCGGTCAGGAAACCGCCGCGGAAAGCGTCGCCCACGCCGGTCGGGTCCACGATCTCGCGCTCGGGTACGGTGGGGATGAAGATGTCTTCGCCGTCCGTGTACAGGTTCGCGCCGTCCTTGCCGCGCGTCACCACCACCACTTTGGCGTGCTGGAGCATCTGCCGAAGGTCCCAGCCGGTTTTTTGGGAGATCAGCCCGAACTCGTAATCGTTGCAGAACAAGAAGTGCGCGCCTTCCATGTCGCGTGCCAGTTCCGCGCCTTCGAGTCTCAACACCTGCTGGCTGGGGTCGTACAGGTATTTTATCCCGAGATCGCGGCACTCGGCGGGGAACTTCATCATCGCGTCCGGCGCGTTGGGCGAGACCACCACCAGGTCCGGTTTGGAAGCGAGGTCGGCCAGCGACTGGGTCGCGGCGCGTCCCATCGCCCCGGGGTAAAACGAAGCGATTTGCGCGGAATCCCGGTCGGTCGTCGCGAAGAACGAGGCGGTGAACAGTCCCGGCACCACCTGCATCAGTGCGGTGTCCACGCCTTTCGCCTCGAGCCAGACGCGGTAGTCACTAAAGTCCTCCCCAACGGTTGCCATCACGCGCGGATGTTGCCCGAGCAGTGCCATCGTGTACGCGATATTGGGAGCAATGCCGCCGCGCTGTTTGGACATGGAGTCCACCAGGAACGAAAGGCTGATGGAACCCAGCCGTTCGGGCAGGATCTGTTCCTTGAACAGGCCGGGGAAGATCATCAGGTAATCGTAGGCAACGGAGCCGGTCAGCAGGATGTCCATTGAAAAATCTCCACACATCAAAAGACGCTCTCTTGGGAGAGCGCCGTTACGAGCGGGCAGAGTTTATCACGGAGGAAAGGGAAAGTAAAGGATGCGCTTGACATGGCTTCCCTTTGACATTATAAGCACGACATGAAATTCCGCCGCCTCCTCCTGACCTTTGGGCTGGTCGCCGTTTTACTGGCCTGTTCCTTCCCCTCGTCCATTCCCGCCAACCCTTTCGGCCCGACGCCCGCCCCTTCCGCCACCCCCGCGCCGACCGCGACCGCCACCTCCACGCCCTCGCCGACTCCCAGTCCTGTGATTCGAATCGCGAGCGGCGACCGCGCTCTCTTCGACGGCGACTACGACCTCGCCCGCGCCGAGTATCGCCAGGCCTACGATCAATCCACCGACCCCGAGACGCGCGTCGAATCCCTGTGGGGACTGGCGCGGACGGAGTTTGAGGCGGGTGATTACCAGGCGGCGATGGACGCGTTCAACCAACTGGTCCGCGAACACCCCGAAAGCCTCCGCGCCGCGCAAGCGCATTACCTGCTCGGCGAAATCTACTCCGTGCAGGATCGTTTTGCCGAAGCCGCGGCCGAGTACGGCGCGTACGTGTCTGCGCGCTCAGGCGTGCTGGACGCATACGCGCTTGAACTTCAGGGTGACGCGTATTTCAGCGCGACGAATTATGTCGAAGCGTTAAATGCCTACAACGCTTCGGCAGTCGTACCGCGTCTCGACGATGGAATTTATCTCCAGGTCAAGATCGGCCAGGCGCGCGCCGCCCTCGGCGATTACGCGGGCGCCATCGCGCAATATGATGCCATCGCACAGGCGGGCAACGACTTTATCAAGGCGCAGATGGATTATCTGGCAGGCTCGGCCTATCAATGGCTCGGCCAGACCGAGGATGCCCACACCCGCTTCCTGCACGCGGCGGAGAATTATCCCGTCTCCTACTATTCCTACCTGAGTCTGGTCGAATTGGTGGATGCGGGCGTGACGGTCAGCGACCTCGACCGCGGCCTCGTGGACTACTTCGCCGGTCAAAATGACGTGGCTCTCGTCGCGCTGGATCGTTACATTTCCGCGGGCCTCGATAGTGACGGAACCGCTCGTTACTACCGCGCCCTCACCCTCGAAGCCCTGGGCCGCGACACGGACGCGCTGGCGGATTATTCCTATTTCATCGGCAATTTTCCCACCCACGAACGCTGGGCTGAGGCCTGGAGCAGGAAAGCCACTTTGCAGTGGACGAAACTGGACGACTACAGCGGCGCGGCCCAAACCCTGCGCGACTTTGCCGCGGTCGCGCCCTCTGATCCGCTGGCGATAGACTACCTGATGACCGCGGCGCGCATCCTTGAGCGCGGGGATCGCCTCGAAGATGCCGCCGTCCTTTGGGAAACCATCGCTGACCAGTTTTCGGGCGACAGCCGCGCGGGCGAAGCGGTCTTTCTGGCAGGCATCTCCTTCTACCGCCTCGGCGACTTCAACCGCGCCCTCGCCGATTTCCAACGCAGTCTGACTCTTTCCCTGGACGCCGAGGGACAGGCGCGCGCCTACTTGTGGATCGGCAAGGCGCAGGAAAAACTGGGGGACGCGGCCGCCTCGCAGGCTTCGTGGAAACAGGCCCAAAGTCTCGACTCGACCGGCTACTACAGCCTGCGCGCGCGTGACCTGTTGCTGGGCCGCGCGCCCTTCGAGTCCGCGCCCCTCCTGAACCTCGAAGTGGACCTGGCGAAGGAACGCCTCGAGGCGGCTTCGTGGGTGCGTCTCACCTTCAGCCTGCCTGCCGACACCGACCTGGGCGGCCCCGGCGCGCTCGCCGCCGATCCCCGCTTCGTGCGCGGCGCTGAACTCTGGGAACTTGGCTTTTATGACGAGGCGCGCCTGGAATTTGAGTCCTTGCGCGAAGCGGTCAGCGCCAGCCCTGCGGACACGTTCCGCCTCGCCAACTATTTGATGGACATCGGCTTGTATCGTTCGGGGATCACAGCCGCCCGCCAGGTGCTGACCCTGGCTGGTTTGGATGAACACTCCGCCTCGTTGCAGGTGGCGGATTATTTCAACCATCTGCGTTATGGGACGTACTTCCGCGAATTGATCGAACCCGCCGCGCAACTCAACGGCTTCGACCCGCTCTTCCTGTTCAGCGTGGTGCGGCAGGAGAGTCTGTTCGAGGGATTTGTGCGTTCCACTGCCGGGGCGCGCGGGCTGATGCAAATCATCCCTGACACGGGCGCGGACGTGGCCTCGCGCATGGGCTGGCCGCTTTCCTTCGAGCCGGACATGCTCTATCGTCCCAACGTCAGCGTGAAGTTGGGGGCGTATTATCTTGCCAGCAATCGCATTTATTTAAATGGGGACATGTACGGCGCACTGGCGGCCTACAACGCCGGCCCGGGTAACGCCCTCGCCTGGCAGGAACTGGCGGGGGATGACCCCGACCTGTTCCTCGAGATTGTCCGCCCCGCCGAGACGCGCGATTACATCCGCAGTATTTACGAAATCTACAATATTTATCGCACGCTGTATAGCCCGCTATAATTTGATTACTGATGGTAACTCCTCAGCCAGCCTCCCCCGGTAGTCGTTGTGGGAGAGCGCGCAGTGGTCAACGGATGGGAAAACGGATAAACGGATGGAGGGCAGCAAGATGAGGAGTCGCCACATCCGCTTATCCG
>CAYJLS010000051.1:0-24026 GCA_964371065.1 uncultured Anaerolineaceae bacterium
GCGGCGCTTCCTGGCGTCGGGCGGATGACTAAAGTCATTACTACGTGGAGGAAATGCAAGCCATGTAGTGACGATTTCAATCGTCAATTTTCATCTACTGAGACTGGCATTAATTCATCAGGTACGAATCCGCGTAAATCACTTTATTCAAAAGGATCTGCGTCGTTTTCCAGATGGCGGACTGGTCGGGAGCGGACATATCGAAATCATCCGTCTGTGGTTCTTCGCCCGCCGCAGTGCGCTCGGCGATCTTGTTGTACAGGCGCGCCAGCGGGGAGGAGGTGTCCTTCGTCTCGATCCAGCGGATGACGTCATTCTGCTCTTCATCGAACGGATTGGCGATCATCATTTGCAAGCCGACGCCCATCAGCATGGCGAGATACACGCGGTTGATCAGCGGACGGTTTTCGTTGGGGACGGCGTTGGAGACGTTGCTCAGCCCGACTGAGATTTGCGGCGCGGGATCCCAGGCATATTGCAAAGTCCGTACCGCTTCGATGAGATGCGGACAATACTGCTGGCATCCCGAAACGGTCAGCACGAGCGGGTCAATGATCAGATTCTCCATCCCGAAGTCAAGTTCCACCATGCGCGGGATTAACGATTCGACCGCGATGTTGATGCGCGCGTCCGCCTCGACGGGGATGCCCTCGGAACGCATGGTCAGCGCGATGACCTTCGCGCCGTATTTCTTCGCCAGCGCGGGGACTTTCTCCAGCCGTTCAGGTTCGGCGGAGGTGGAGTTGAGGATCGGCTGTGCTTTTTTGATGGATTTGAGCGCGGCCTCCATCCCGTCCACGTTGGTCGTGTCAATCGAAAGCGGGACGTCCACCACGGTCTCGACCGTTTCGATAATCCACGGCCAGACTTCCGCAAAGTCCTTTTTGCGCGGGCCGAGGTTGATGTCCACGGCCTTGGCGCCCGCCTCCACCTGGCGCAAGGCCAGGTCCATGAAGAATTCGCGGTCCCTGGCGGTCAGGGCCTCCTTGACCTTCTCTGAGATTATATGAATGTTCTCACCAATTATGACCATTTTGTCTACTCCTTTTTGACTGTAGCGTCAGATGACGCTTTTGGATATTCAGCGCGTATTGCGCTCTCGTACATTTTGCCAAACTGTCATCATGTCCTGTTTTCTTTGTGCGTGTCGCAAATGTGGCTCAAGCACAAAACAGAGCCGATCAAGTGATGTTTTTCGGTAAACGCCAGTCGCCAAAGATTCTGATTCAATTTTTGTTTGGCGGTTTCTTTTAACTTTATTAGGTTTGGCGGCGGACAAAGAATATCAATATCTATAAATATCTCGTGTAGTTGATGGAGAATGTTCGCGTCATAGCTTTCAATTTTTAGATTGCCGCTACCGTTCATGTCAATGCGGAAACTTCCTTCGGCATCAATATAACCTGCGAGAAATGCAAGGCTATACTCCTTATCTGCCATTATCCACTCGTCAATCGCGTCTTGTTTGGGAAGCAGGAAGTTGAAACTTGCATTAACGTAGCAACTGATCGCTGTTTTACCATCGGATAATGTTGTGATTTTTACATGGCCATAAGATTCGAACAGAGAACTGATTAGCCGAATTTGAGCCGTTTTTGTGCTCGCGCAAACGATTCGAATCGTCTCGCCGCTCATTGGATGGATTTTGTAAACGTGCAAATTTCCAAGTCGAAAACCAATCAAGTATGCTTTCTCGGCCAGGTCTCCCGAGAAATCCCTTCGCAGTGTTTTCGTCAGCGCCTCTGATTTACTTCGGCGCGGTATTTCTAGCTTGTTCATCCAGTAAACAACATTTGCTTGGCCGATGCCGAGCAAATCCGCTATTTCCCATGTGGATTTTCCCTCATCGTAATACCATGATGTGAGTTGCTCGCGCGTAACCTTAATACCTTTTCGTGCGGCCAAAATAGAATCCCTGTAAATACGCGCGCGCCTGCGTTCTCAAAATTCATCCCCGCGCGGCTTCAGTTCCATGGTCATCAAAACCACGTCCGAGCAATCGCCGTCGGGGAACATGAAATAATCTTCGAGCGTGCAGCGCGGTTTGAAGCCCATTTGCTCGAAGGCGCGCACTACCTTGGCCTTGTCCGCGATGATCTCCGCGGTGAGAAGTGAGAGTCCCTGGCGGCGGGCGAAATCCACCAGCACGCGGATGATCTTCATGCCCAGGCCGCGCTTGCGGAATTCCTTGGAAAGGAACAGCCGCACCTCGCCCATGTGCCGTTTGGGACCTTTGAGAAAGTGCAGGGTGCCGCTTCCCACCGCACGGTCTTTGACGAGCGCCAGAATCGGCACTACATCGTTGTAATCCAATTTGTCGCACCACCCCTGCAGGACCGCGGGGTCTTTGACGTTATGCCTGAAGTAGCGCATGTCGTCCTCGCCCACGGGACTATACAACTCCTCGAGGTGGGTGAGATCCTCCTTCAGCATCGGCCGCAGGAGAACATAAACGCCGTCCTTGAGGGTGACCATTTCTCGAAAAGTCCTGATCTGGTCTGGTAGCATGAGGTCTCCTTTCATGTACACACGTACAAGTACACAGGTTGTGTCACGTGTCTACCTGTTTACGTGTGTACTTGTCTACGTTTTTCTTCCCAACGCCTCCGCCACACTCGGAAACTTGTTCATATCCGTGTGCGGGAGGAACAGCGCAGAGGTGAACGCTTCGTAAAACGTATTGTCTGCCGACAATTCAATGTAAGTCATGCGCCTCGCAATCCTGCCGATCTGCTCGCGTTTGCGCCAGTCGAGCAGGGCATAATACGCGCCGCGCACCGACGTGTTGCCGAGAAACTCAAACCGCTCCCACGAAATATCCGGAAGCAAGCCGATCTGCACGGCCTTTTCCACGTTGATATATTTTCCGAACGAACCGCCCACCAGCACCTTGGCGGCGCTCTCCAGCGGGACACCGACGTTTTCCGCCAGCACGGTGAAGCCCGCGTAGATGGCGGCTTTGGCGCGCAGAAGATTGTCAATGTCGACGCGGGTCAGGACGATATCCTCGCCCGATTCGGATTCCCCGCCCCAGGCGACAACGTACTCCCCGCCGTGCGCTCCTTCCCGGACCCTGGGGCTGGTCGCCGTTAAATTGACATTGCCTGCCTTATCGAGGATTCCCGTGATGAACGCCTCCGCCAGGAGCGAGATCAACCCCGAACCGCAGATGCCCTTCGGTTTGACGGAACCAATCACGCGGTAGGTCGGTTCGAGTGTGCCGCTATTGATCCAGACTTCCTCGATCGCGCCCGTGGTGGCGCGCATCCCGTTGACCACCCCCGCACCCTCGAAGGCCGGTCCTGCCGAGCAGGCGCAGGTCACCAGCCAGTCGCGGTTGCCAAGCACGGTCTCGCCGTTCGTGCCGACATCCAAAAACAATTCCACTTCCTCGGATACATCCAGCCCGCTCGAAAGCACGCCCGCGCTGATGTCCGCGCCGACATAGGATGCGACGCCTGGCAAACAATCCACGCTTGCTTCGGGATGAGTCTTCAAGCCGACTTCGCGCGCGCTCATCAAGGGCAGGTGGTTGACCGCTGTGACGAAGGGTGAGAGGCGAATGCTGGCGGCGGGGATGCCCAGCAAAAGATGCATCATCGTGCTGTTGCCGGCAATGGTCGCTTTGACCACTTCTTCGGGCTTTGCGTTCACGCGTTTGCAGGCGGTCTCGATCAATTTGTTGATCGTATCCAGCACGCGCTGGCGCATTTCCTCGCGGCCGTTGCCTTTCCCCGCGTACATGATGCGCGAGATGACGTCCTCGCCGCGCGCGATCTGACCGTTGTATTCCGCCACCTGCGCCTTGACCTGGCCGGTCACCAAATCCACCAGCCAGACAGAAACGGTGGTCGTGCCGATGTCCACAGCCGTGCCCCACAGCGGCGAGTACTCATCCACGAAGCCGGGTTGCAGGGAAATCAAGCGCAAGGGTTGATCGGTGTCTTCGAGCGGATATTCCAGCACGGCGGTCACATTCCACTCGCCCGCGCGCAAAACATCGCCAATGGATTGGATCAATGCCAGCGAGACATTCACCTTGCCGACGTTGGCTTGCAATCTCAACGCGGTTTGCAGGCGCGCCCAGTCATCGGTCTGGTCTTCCATCGTGGGCGGATTCAGCCGCAGGTGGATGCGGCGGACCGTTTGATCCTGTAAATATTCGTAACCCGCAGGGACGGTCACTTCGGCGACGACGCGGTCTGTGGTTAGTTTGCGCTCGATCTTTTCCTGCGGCGGGATGTAGATCGCGACGTCGCCTTCAACGACGGTCTGGCAGGCCAGCGCGTAACCCTGCTCGATGGATTCGGGCGAGAGGCGTAACGTGCTTCGCCGCCGGACGATCCCTTCCGTCACCTGCACCGCACAACGCCCGCAACGTCCCTGCCCGCCGCACGGCTGGCCGATGTCAAGGCCAGCCATCTGTGCGGCATCGGCCAACAGGGTGTTGGTGGGGACTTTCACAACGATAGGCGTTGTGTTGTCGGGTCGCGTGAAGGTGAGGGTGTGTTCCATGTAATCCCGTCGAAGGTCAAAAGTCAAAAGTCGCGCGACCTTTGACCTTCGACTTTTGACTTAATTGAGCGCCTGTTTCATGAAAGCCGGTAAGTCAACCGCTTCCCTCGGCCCAACCCGGATCTCCCAATCCGAGAGTTCCTCTTCGAGTTCGCCGGAGAGTACCGCGACGTGACCCGGCAGGACGATGCGTTTCCTGCTGACCTTGCTTGCCACGTCAAAACCTTTGACGGCTTTCGCGATTCTCTCCGCATCGAATTTGCCCGCCGCCCAGGCGGTCAACACGGACATGCCCTCGGCGTCCGTCACGACCAGCCAGGCGGGCAAGCCACTGCCTTCGACTTCGTTTGCGACGGAGAAGTAGGTAATGCTGAAGTTGGTTGTGATCAGCACCGGGCTTTCGGCGGTGGGCGAGTTGATCTCGTAGATGCCCGGCGTTACCTGGATCGGTTTCTGCGGATCGGTGTAGATGTTCTCGCGCAGGACGAGCAACGGATAGAGCATCTCTGGCGAGAAGGTATCCAGCACCACGAAGCCCGCGTATTTGGCGATGGCTTGCGCGGCGTAGACCGCTTCTTTCTCGACGCCATTTTGGGCCGCGAAGAAGATGGTCGGATAACCGAGCGCGCGGAAGTTGGCTTTGATCGCCAACCGTCGAACCTGTGTGGAGCGCGTCAGGGCTTCGCTCATGTTCCTGCCGCCCAGATCGAGCGCCATATCTTCCACGCCTTTGGCCTGGACTTTTTGAGTCAGGTCGGCGAGCGCGTCGAGCGAGTCGGCTTTGACGACGAGCGCGGCTTTGTGCTTTTTGGCGGTATCCGCCAGGGGCTCATAGTTGGATGAATCCGCGGCGTAGATCAAGGCTGTTTCCGTTTGTCCAGCAGTTGAACTGCTGGATAACACACCGAGGGCGGAGTCCAGAGCCGCCGCGTCGTTTCCAATCAAGATGAGCGGGCGTTGCGTCACCGTCCGAATCGTTTTGACAGCCGCGGCCAGGTCGCCATCCGCTTCAACGGCAAAGCCGTCAATCGTTAAGTCCATACCAACATAGTTGACTTTGTAGGCGTCAACCGCGGCAACTTTTTTCGCAATGTCCGGGTCGCTGGCTTTGACGCGCAGGAACAGGCCGGTCTTGTTGTAAAAAGTTTTTTCGTGGCGGAACATCACGACTTCGTTGCCGACTTTGACCTGTGTGCCGGCCTTCAGCGTAACGAGGCGGATGGGCGGCGCAGAGGACTCGGCCAGTTGCTTTTTCGAGGCGTCGCTGACATAAGGGCAGGCGCTAAGTTCAACCTGCTTGGCGGCGAGTTTCATCGCGAAGGCCAGGCAGGTGGGGAAGCCGCATTCCTTGCAGTTGGTTTGCGGGAGGAGTTTGTAGATTTGAATGCCTGAGAGTGCCATGTTTTCTCCTTTGTAATTGGTAAGTGGTGATTGGTAATTTGTCATTCGTAAATGGTAATTACCATTTACGATTTACCAATTACACAGTAACAAGTTCTCCAATCGCGCCCTTGACTCGCGCGACCGATTCAGGGTGCCTCAGCACAACAATATCCGCACCCGATTCAACCAGCGCGATCGCAGTGACTGTTTCCCAGTTGATGGCGCGGGCTTTCCAATTGCCCCAGGCTTCCGGGACGCCTTCGCCCACTTTGGCTTCCTTGGTCTTCCAGGCCTCGAAGCCGGGCGTGACGATCATCGGTTGTTGCGTCATCGCGTCGCCTTGCAGGGCGGCGAGGCGCAGGCGTTCCATGACCGAGTAACCGTATTCAATGCCATAGCCGAGCGCGCCGGTGGTCGGGTCCATCAGGATGCGATCCTTCGGCATGCCCATGTCGCTGACGAGGATATTCAATTGCTTCGACAGGTTCACATCCATCGGCGTGCGCGCTTCGACAAGATGTCCGTTCGCCATGGCGGTCGCGACGATGGTGCGATAGTTCTTATCTTCGCAGATGCCCAGCACGATCTTCTCGCCTTTGGTCGCTTCTGAAACAGGCACGAGCAACTCGTTATCTTTTTCCACTTGCCCCGGTCCCCAGACGATGAGCGGCAGGCCGGACGCGCTTAATACGGACTTGACGGCTTTGACCGCGTCCTCGGGCGAATCGGCCAGCGTCAACGCCAGGACGATGAGGTCTGCTCCCGCTTCTTCGGCCTTTTTCGCCCATTGAGCGGGATCCGCCATCGCCTCGCCCCAAACCTCCGCCAGCAAGGGTGACCAGTCATCGGGCTTGCGAGATTTGATCTCAATCGCGATGACGGGCTTGTTTGGCATCGGCGCTTCATAATGCAGGTACGGCATGGCTGTCTGCCCGCCGACGGTTACGGATTTGGCGCGCGTACCGCCCTCCGCGGCCGTCGCGCCGATGGTGACTGTGCGGACGCTTCCGGGCCATTTGTCTTTTGGAATTTCGATTGGCATGTGTTCCTCCAGTGAAAAGTTTCAAGTGTCAAGTTTCAAGTGCCATGTGTCAGGCTAAGCCTGCTTTCTTGCGTGATTCTTCTCTCCGCTCAATGAATACTTCAATCGGCGATTTGCGCTCCGCCGCCAAACCCAAATCCTTCAATTCGCTTTCATCCTTTGCCGCCAGGTGGCGAACGATGTGCCTGTACGAAATCATGGCGGCGGGATAGATGATGCCTGCCGAGTTGTGGTTCATGTAGGCGACGCGAATCTTCTTGTCCTTCATCATCTGCGCCGCAAGGACAAGCGAGATGTCGGATGGCAATTCCGGGACGCCTTCGCGCATCACATTTTCGGCGGTCAACTCGCGGATGTTTTCGCGGTGGTAGGCGCTAACCAGTTCCTCGTATCCGACCACTCCCACGCCCTCGCCTTCGTCGCCGAGCACAACCATTTCTTCCGCGTTGTTTTCGATCAGGAAGCGGGCGATGTCCACGATGGGAGTGTCTGTTTTGCAGGTGGACACGCCGATGGTCATAAGATCGCGGACGAGTTTTGAATCAGTCATCGGTAATTAGTTTTCAGTAATCAGTCGATCAGACCTGACATGTCTCATCCGCGCCTTCGCGATCCTCAATCTCTGCATGGACGATGACGTTTGACGATCAGGGTTTCGCGGAGACATGTCAGGTCTTCGAGTGCCGATGGTCATGAGATCGCGGACGAGTTTTGAATCAGTCATCAGTAATCAGTTTTCAGTAATCAGTCGGTCAGACCTGACATGTCTCATCCGCGCCTTCGCGATCCTCAATCCCTGCATGGACGATGATGTTTGACGATCAGGGTTTCGCGGAGACATGTCAGGTCTTCGAGTGCCAATGATCATGAGATCGCGGACGAGTTTTGAATCAGTCATCAGTAATCAGTTCAGTAATCAGTCGGTCAGACCTGACATGTCTCATCCGCGCCTTCGCGATCCTCAATCTCTGCACGGACGATGACGTTTGACGATCAGGGTTTCGCGGAGACATGTCAGGTCTCCTACAGTTGGACAGGTCGCGGACGAGGAGAGATTTCATGGTTGTCGTGGTTCGGCGGGTTAAAATCCCTGCTCAGTTCGTGGAAGCCCCTTCGGGGCTGGCGCACCAGTCCGAAGGACTTTCATGTGCTGAGGCGGGGATTTCAATCCCCCGCCAGGCATCTTCAAGCAAAACAGGTACACAGGTTGAACGTGTTTACTTGTGTACCTGTCTACGTGTCTACCTAGAACATCGGCTCCATCGCCATGGCGGGATGATTGTGCGCTTCGAGATAAGCGAGCAACTCTTCCACCGTGGTCGCGTTGCTTGCATCGGCGATGCGGCTCATGAAGTCGGGGTCGCCTTCGCGTTCGCAGACGGCTTTGAACTCGTCCGCCATGGACTCTTTCAGCACGGACGACATCCACACCACGCGCTTGAAGCCGCCATCGGACGAGATGAACTTGGGGCTAATGAGATAGAACTTACCCACGCCCATCACGCCTGGGGTTTGCAGTCCCCCGCCCGCGATACCCGCCAGCGTGGAGAAGGTCATGCCAGCCGGGGTCATGGCGGTATCTTCGCGGCTGAGCACCATCACGCCGTTGGCTTCGGGGATGAGCATCACGATGCATTCGAAACATCCGCAGGCCGTCATCGGGTTTTCCATGATGGAATACATGGAGACTTCCTGCACCACACCATGCGAGCCGATGGCGGCGTAATCGTTCGTACCCTGCCAGTAGCCTTTGCGGTCGTCGAGCATTTTTCCGAGTTTGATAGGCTGGTTCGGGCCGGTGGGATTGATGCTGAACGAGGCTTTGCAGTCCAGCCAGTTGTACGCACCGCACAGACCGAGTCGCTCCGGCGAGACCACGCAGACGTGGTTCGGCGCGAAGGATTGGCAGAGCGTGCAGGAGTAGAACTCTTCCACTTTGTTGTCGGTGAGGTCGGCGAGACGTTTGTTGCGGAAGTCGTACGAGGCGCGCGCTTTGTCCAGCCATTCAGCAACCAGACCCGGCTCGGTGACGATGGTGACTTGCACCTTGTCCACGATGGCGCCAAAATCTTCGTGGAACCTGGCGTGCAGGATCTTGCCGAAGTGTTCGATATTGAAGCCCTTGTCCGCCGCGGCGTTCGAGACGCGGATCCAGGCGATGTCGCGTTGACCGACGTGCTGGATGCCGCTCGCGCCGTTGACGAAGTAGTGGACTTGCCGCTCCAGCACCGGCTCGAAGTCCTGTTGCATTTGCCGTCCAGCCACCTTGATGATGATGCCCAGGTCCATGTGACCCTGCGCTTCGATGCTGGAGAAATCCGGCCCAATGACTTCGATCTTGCCGTCGGTGACCTCGTCCAGTTTCGCCATGTGCAGGTATTCGAAGGCGCGGCTGTGTTTGCCGCCGAATTCCACGCGCAGGTCGGCCTTGCGGACGACTTCGCCTTCGAAGGCCGAGCCGTACGGGACGGGCACGGGCACGTTGGAAACTTTGACTTTGACGCCGCGCACCTCGATACATTTTTGCACGAGTCGTTCGGCTTTTTCCAGGTCATCCTTGCCGTCAATCGTTTCAAACGGCATGGAGACAACGTGTTCGTAGGTGGTCACGCCGGTCGGCAAAATTTCGGGGATGACCGTGTCCGCGATGACGGGGAAGCCAAAGTTGATGGCGCCCGCCGCGGCCGCGTATTTCAGGTCGTCCACTTCGCCGAGGGCGAGCACGAAGGCAAAGACGCGGTCTTTGTTGTAGAGCAGGATTTCGCGCGACATGCCGGGCTTGAGTCCGCCAAAGGTCAGGGCGGAGCGGGTGGCAAATCCCAGCGCGTAGATGGCGGAGATAGTGTCCGTTCCGAAGGGGACGGTGTACGTGTCGTAGCCGAGTTCCACGCCTTCTTCCTGCAATTGGTGGATGATGCTTCGTCCGTTGACGTTGCCTGAGAGGAAGCACAGGATATTTCGGCGTTGAAGTTCGCGCACGATCTTGACCGCGACTTCATTGGACTTGGCGCATCCGACGATGGCGGCGAAGCCTGGCATACGGCCGTCCACCAGCTGGATGCCCCACGAGCGCAGTTGAATGTCGTCAATCGGCCCATTCAAATGGCCGTCGAGATTTGCTCCGTCGCCGCCGTTATCCGGGCTGGTGAAGGACGTGCCGCCCGCGAGTTTGAATCCCGGCATGGGTTCAGGTTGAAGCCCATAAGCGAAGCGTACCGCCTCAATCGTCTCGGCCGCGAGCAGCGTGGCCATGCCTGAGTCAAGCGTCTCGCCCAGGTAGGGAGTCCAGCGGCTATTCGCGGGGACGGGATGAAGCAGTCCGCGCGTGTAATCCATCACTGATTTGAGATCGCCGATTTTTTCGATGGTCTTGCCCGTCATCCCGAGGATGGTCGGCAGGTAATACGCGGTGTTCGGGAACGCGACGGGGGTGTCCGCGCCTTTTTCAGCCAGCGCCTTGTTGAGCATGACTTCGGCTTCGGTAACGAGCGCGTTTGCGCCGCGGATGGCACGAGTTGCAATGTATTTTGACATGGTTTAGTCTCCTAGTCTCATAGTCGCTAGCCTCATAGTCGCTAGTCTGATAGTCGGTGACCATCAGACTATTCGACAATTTGACTATCAGACTATCCGACTACTCCGTAAATAGCCTCGCGCTTTTGCGCCAGCGGCAACTTCTCCAACTCGATCATCTTCGCGTCGCCGCTTCGTCCGAACTTGTTTTCTTCCCATTCGGGCAGGCCGAGCGCGGCGCGCTTCTTGTCAATGTGAGCCAGCGTGGCTTCGATCATTTTCTGCGGGTCGGGGATGAATTCCAGTTTGCCGCCGTAGATTTTTTCCCAGCCCTCGCTGATGTAATGGAGCACCACGTCGCTATCGTTGACCCGGTCGGGCATGCCGCCTACGGGCGACGAGCCGCCGAAGATGACGTACGCGCCGGATGCCACGCAATACGCGGCAATCGCCAGCGCCTTCTCACTCATCCATTCGGGCGCAAGGCCAACCGCGGGGATCTGGTCAATGTCGTCGCCCAGGCCGCCGGTCTCCGCCATTTGCGTCAGCACGGTCAGGATGCGCGTATTATCCACGCACGAACCCATGTGCAGGACAGGCGGGATGCCGACCGTCTCGCAGATTTCGCGCAGTCCGCTTCCGACTTCGCTCAGGCCTGCCTCCCCCAAAAGGAGTCCCAGCTTGCCCGCGGCGATTGCGCCACACCCCGTCTGGACGACGAGCACGTCCTTCTTGAGCAATTCCTTGACGACAAGGTTGTGCAAATAATCCTGCGAGGAGCGCGGGTTGTTGCACCCCACAATGGCGGCCACGCCGCGGATGCGTCCCGTCATGATGGCGTCGTTCAGCGGACGGAAGGAGGCGCGGTATGAGCCTCCCAGCATGTAGTTGATGTACTCGTTCGAGAAGCCGGGGATGACGTCTTCCTTGATCTGCGGGATGCGCGTCTTGGCGTTATCGCGGTTCTTGAAATTATCAATCGCGACCTTGAGAATTGTCTTGGCGATGGTCACGGCTTTGTGATCATCGAACTCGATATGTGTCGCCCCTGTGATTTTTACTTTTGGCGAGGTGGTGATGATCTTGGTGTGGAAATGTGTCGCCAGTCCCACCAGCGCCTGCATGATGCACTGCACGTCCACGACCATGGCTTCGACTGCGCCGGTCATGATCGAGAGTTCCTGGTGCAGGAAGTTGCCCGCCGCCGGGATGCCCTGTCGCATGAGCGTCTCATTTGCGGTACAGCAGATGCCCGAAAGTTGGATGCCGTTCGCGCCCGCGGCTTTGGCGTATGCGATGATCTCAGGATCCTGGGACACGGCCACCAGCATTTCGCTCAAGCTGGGCTCGTGTCCGTGGATGATCACGTTGACCATATCTTCTTTGATGACGCCGAGATTGGCCTGTCCCAGAATGGGGGCAGGGGTGCCGAAGAGAATATCGGAAATGTCGGTGGCGATCATCGAGCCGCCCCAGCCGTCCGCCAGCGCCGTGCGGATGGCGTGATTCAAAATGTGCGCCGGGTCCTGGTCGTCGCCGATGTGGGTGCGGTGCAAAGCCTCGACGACTTCGCGGTCAATCCCGCGCGGCCAAACGTTTTGCTCGCGCCAGATTTGCTGTCTCT
Source organism: uncultured Anaerolineaceae bacterium (assembly GCA_964371065.1). Classification (GTDB taxonomy): domain Bacteria; phylum Chloroflexota; class Anaerolineae; order Anaerolineales; family Villigracilaceae; genus Denitrolinea. The sequence goes on from CAYJLS010000051.1 coordinate 12,078, forward strand.
TCTTCGGCGCGCGCGTCGCCGGGACAATCTCGCCGCGTTGTTGCCCGAACTGCGCCATGTAAAGGTCGGCTAGGTCGTTGGCAATTTCTTCGGGAGCGCGCCCTTCGATCTTGATATCGTAGTGCGAAGCGACCATCCGCAGTTTTGCCATGTCGCGGATCATGTAGCCTTCCGCCTTGCCTTCCGCGGTGGCTTTCAATAGGAAGGCCATGTCGCGGCCGTGGTCGCTGTGCGCCGCGCCGCCCGCCGCGATGGAGCGCGTCAGGTTGCGCGCCTGGACGGTGTCAATCGTCGCACCGCACACGCCCGTGTCGCCGTTCTTGGTCAGCCGGCAGGGACCCATGCCGCATTGCTTACAGCACATCCCCGCGGCGCCAATGTTACACGGAACCATATTGTCGGCGCGTGTAAAAGCCGTCCCGATGCCCAACTCTTCCGCGCGGATGAGCATTTGTTGCGCGGCGGGATCGGTGGAATATTCCTTGATTTCGCGTTTCTTTGGCATTTTTTACCTCTCAATTTTCATCTTAGGACTCGTGTAAAAATAAGTTCCGTGTTTCCGTCAGCAGTTGGACTGCTGACGGCTCGCAGTGCAACTGCTCGCGAACCTTGAAAACGGGAAATTATTCTTACACAGATCCTTAGGTCGGCGAGGCCCGCGTTACGAAGTGCGTAACACGCAACACCCCTTACTCTTCTGCCGTCTTCACTGTCCCCATACCCGGGCACGGCCAGAGCGGACGCCCGCTGTAGTTTACGCGCTGGGCAAACGAGACGGTGCTTTTCACAGTCTCGTACACTGCGGTATGACGGAAAGCGGAATCGTCCCCTTTCTTCTCGACGGCAATTCCCGTTTCGATGAGCATTGGGATTTCGCCGAGATAACCGGCCTCCTGCAGGCGCGCTTCGATTTGTTCCACCTTGATTTTTTGGGGATCAAAGGTAACTTCTATGATTCGAAAAGCGCTGGACGCGTAAACATCATTGACCCCCGTCAATTCCAATAAAATGCGGCGCACCTCACTGACGTGGTGATCTCCGTACAGCGCGGGCGCTTCGAACGATTTGGTCTCCATGCTGTCTCCTTGGTGATTTGATCTTACAGAGTACCGCACGCATGTTCCATGCGTAACTCAACCAGAATTCAAATTTACACTCGCAATTCCTTCCAATAAGTTTAGTAAATTATGCGACAAGCGGTAAAAGCCAACACGTACCTCTATTTGGAGGAAACTGTTTCCTATATTTTAGCATCACGTAACCCCTTCGTAACCAGATTGTGAGTATTATCATACGAAAGAAGGACAAATGTATGTCACTGAATCGCACGAGAAATGTCATACGGATAATTCTGAACACCAAAAATAATCGGCAGGACGAATCTGTTTGGCCTGTTCAGGAAGAAGTATAATTTTCGCATGGCTCATCGAATCCATTTGCTGTGTCTCTTCATGCTCATCGCGTTGATTGTCACACCTTCGCGAGCAGTCTCCGTTCAAGCCAAAGCGCCAGATGCGCCGCGGTTTTCGACTGCATACGAATTGATCGACGCGGTCAACGGCTTGCGCGCTCGAAATGGACTGCCTGCCTACACCGTCAATTCCATTTTGATGGGGACCGCACAATCCCAGGCCGCGTACATGGCTTCGATTGGCACCGTGACCCATACCGGCCCCGGAGGAATCTCCTTTCCTGACCGCCTCATCGCGGCTGGATATTCCTTCGTCTTTCGTTCGGAAAACATCATTTCGGGAAGCCCGGATGCCTCCGGTTGGTCTTTGATCACGTCACCCTCCTGGGCGGATGCGGATCACCAGCACACGATGCTCTCTCCCGATCTGTGCGAGATTGGGGTGGGCGTGGCCGTCAAGGATGGGAGGGCTTACTATGTGCTTGATGCTGCCTGTCCCAGCGGAAGCAGTGGAGGCAACGAGCCGATACCATACACGCCCATCGCAGGGACACCGCCTGCCGGCGGTGGGGGCGCGGCGACCGCGGTGACCGTCTTCCCGAACACACCCAAACCGGACGGTTCGATCAGCCACATCGTCCGGCCCGGCGAGACGCTGTGGTCGCTTGCCATCGCCTATAAAACCACGATCGCCGAGTTGAAAGCCATCAACCGCCTGACCACCGATAGCATCTATCCGGGCGACACGCTGATCATCTTCCTGCCGAAAGCCACCCAAACCCCCGCGCCGACCGCCACCGCCACACCCATCCCGACCGCGACTCCCTTCGTCTTCTGGACCGTTACCAGTTCGCCTGAGCCGACCGCTACTCCGGTCCCCGCCGCGCCGGTCGCGGGCGGGAGCGGGATGATCGTTGTGGGGGTTATTATCATCGCGGCGTTGGTGGCTGCAGGCGGGCTGACCGCCGCGGGCGCGCGCAAGAATCGAAAATCAACGAATCAATCCGACAAATCGTGACAAACCGCGGCAATAAGCAGTACAAACTTCCAGTGCCTTTCGGATATAATCTCCCTGCCTGTATTGTGTAATAAATCACAAATAAACTATGGCGAAGGAGTTTATCAATGAGCGAAATTCGGATTGACGCCTTGCTTCCAGGTGAGATGGCAACCCGCGCCGAGTACCTCGGCGTGCGCAAAGCCGAAATGCCCGCCCTCACAATGTTCACGCTGGCGATCCTGGCTGGCGCGTTCATCGCGCTGGGCGCCATCTTTGCCACCACCGTTTCGGCGGGAGGCATGTCGGTCACCGCGGCGGATGGGGCGGTGGCTTTCAACACCGGCCTGCCCTACGGCGTCACCCGCCTGCTGACCGGACTGGTCTTCTCTCTCGGCCTGATCCTTGTAGTGGTGGGCGGAGCGGAACTGTTCACCGGTAACAACCTCATCGTCATGGCCTGGGCGAGCGGCAAAGTGACCGGCCGCGCGCTCCTCCGCAACTGGGGCATCGTCTACGCCGGAAATTTTGTCGGTTCCGTTGGCACAGCCGTGCTGATGTTCCTGAGCAGGCAATACACCTTCGGCTCCAACTCGGTCGGCATCGCGGCGTTGAAAATCGCGGTCGGCAAGACCAGCCTCGATTTTTGGCAGGCGCTGGTACTTGGCATCCTGTGCAACGCATTGGTCTGTATGGCGGTCTGGCTGACCTATAGTGCGCGCAGTACAATAGACAAGATCATGGCGATCATCTTCCCGATCACCGCATTCGTGGCGGCGGGTTTCGAGCACAGCATCGCCAATATGTACTTCATCCCGTACGCGCTGTTTATCCGTGCCTTCGATCCCAATTTTGTATCCGGCGTTGTAGACAAGGTCCCCGGACTGGAGAAACTCACCTGGAGCGCGTTCTTCCTGAACAACCTGATCCCCGTCACCATCGGGAACATCCTTGGCGGCGCAGTTTTGGTGGCCGCCGTCTATTGGTCGGTCTTCCTCCGCAACAGAGACAAATAGGAGAAATCATGAAAGCATACGTACTCATCAAGATCCGCGCCGGCGAAGTGAAAGATGTCGTCCGGCAACTCCGCAAAGTGGAAGGCGTCACCGAAGCGCACATGACCTTCGGCCCCTACGACGCGGTCGCCACTGTGGAAACCGCCGACATTTCCCGCCTCGGCTCGATCACCGCCTCCGCCATCCAGCCCATCCCCGGCGTGGAGCAGACTCTGACCTGCCTAGCGGTGGATATTTAGCCGGACCCTGGAGCGGATGGCAACCCCGACGCGTTTCCCGTTTAAGCAGGTCGGTCACGCGGGACCCGCGCTTGAGTCGCGCGTCGACGAATTGCGCGGCCGCCTCAGCCTGGTCCCGCCAACCCTGCTCGCCGAGCGGACGGGCGCGTCCTATCTCGAACTGGGGCAGGGCCGGGGGGAATTCCACCTGGCGTTGCTGGGCACGTCCGTTGTGATCACCTACCCGGATTTTCACGCCACAGCCGCCTCCACCGACGCGCCCCTGCCCGCGATCCGGCACGCGCTCCTGCTCTATTATTTTCTGCAAAGTGACGGCGCGCCGCCCGCGGGAAATTGGATCTCGTTTGCCGACCTGCCCGAAGGACGCATCTATTCAACGGCCTTTCAGGGTTATACGGGCGATGAACTTGCCAGGGCGTTTCGCATGGACGTGGACGCCTTCCGCACTGCCTGCCAAAAAGCGGACGGCGCTCCCGTCTCGTTTGGCGACGCGGCTTACCGGTTTTCCGCCCTCCCGCGCTTGGACCTGCTCGCCGCCTACCATCTCGGCGACGAGGATTTCCCATCTACGTGCAACCTGTTGTTCGACGCCAGCGCCAGCCATTCCCTGCCCGCCGAGGCTTGTGCGATCTTGGGGAGCATGCTCACGCAAAAAATCCTGCACCATAAACCGCTGCCCTGAGCGGAGCGTAATTACCGCCGTTCTGAGCGGAGGGTCGAGTAGGCGGTGCAGCTCCGCCGTATCGAGACCCGCAGTCGAAGGACGGGTCACATGAGCAAGCGTTGTTTTGTGGACTTTCCCTTCGACTTCGCCCACATCGTCCCGATGCACTTCGGGAGGACGGCGGGATCGCTAGAAAATGAATCGCGAAACCTATTTCACCCCTGACACAATCCAGCAAAAATCCCGCGCGATGCTGGAGTCTCTCGCGTCGTTCCGCTCCCGCCACACGGACATCATCTTTCGCCCCGAGTGTGCCGCCCTGCTGGTGCTCGACATGCAGGAATATTTCCTACGCGAGGGGTCGCATGCTTTTGTCCCGAGCGCGCCGGCAAGTTTGCCCAACCTCCAAAGGTTGATCCGCGACTTTACCGCGCACAACCGACCCGTCATCTTCACGCGGCACGTCAACACGGACGAGGACGCGCGCATGATGTCGCGTTGGTGGAGAGACGTACTCCGCGCCGATTCACCAGATAGCGCCATCTGCGCGTCGCTGGACACATCCAAGGGAATCGTCATCCCGAAAACCCAGTACGACGCGTTTTACAACACTCCGCTGGAGGAGACCTTGCGGGGCAGGGGAGTGGAACAGGTAGTCGTCACGGGTGTGATGACCCATCTTTGCTGTGAGACCACCGCGCGTTCCGCATTCGTGCGCGGCTTTGAAGTCCTCTTCTGCGTGGACGGGACTGCGACATATACCGAGGAATTTCATCGTTCCACTCTTTTGAATCTTACTCACGGCGTTGCTATTCCCACGGCCTGCGCCGAAATAGATTTTAAATTATGAACTTCGTGTAGCCAATACAACCTATACAAAAACCTTCAAAATGATCTACCCAAAAGAAACAAACAGAAAAATTCTCATCATCGGTGGCGGACCGGGAGGCATTACTGCCGCCATCCAACTCAAACGGTATGGACTCGAACCGCTTCTCCTCGAAAGACGCGAACTTGGCGGATTGCTCTGGAACGCCAATCTGGTTGAAAATTATCCCGGCTTTCCCAACGGCGTGCGTGGAGAAAAGTTGATCAGGTTGATGAGAAAACAAATCGAGCGAATCGGTGTGAATGTGGCCCACGAGGAAGCCGTCAAAGTGGATTGGGAAGGGGAGTGCTTCAAAGTTACTACGCAACACACAACACGCACTACGGATTTCCTCGTCATCGCAAGCGGAACAAAATCAAAACCGTTGCCCGATGTGGTCTCGCCCGAAGTGCGGGGCAGGGTTTTCACCGAAGTCTGGCCGTTGCTGAAAGAGGAGGGGAAGCGGATCGCCATTATCGGCGCGGGGGACGCGGCTTTCGATTACGCGCTCAACCTGTCGAAAAAGAGGAACATCGTCACTATCCTCAATCGAGGGGAAACTGTAAAATGCCTCGGATTGTTGTTCGAGCGCGCCTCGTCGGAAGCGCGCATCCGCTATCGAGTGGGGATCGCTGTCAGTTGGATCACGCTCGATGAAACGGCGACCAACCTCAAAGTCCGGTGCGAGGCGGAAACGGTCGAGGCGGACTACATTCTGTTCGCGATCGGGCGAGTCCCGAACCTGGACTTTTTGTCGGAGGAAGTCCGGCGACGTGAACAGGAATTGGTCGAGTCGGGCCGGTTGTATTTTGTCGGCGATGTGAAAAACGAGTTATACCGTCAAGTGGCGATCGCGGCAGGCGACGGCTTGCGCGCGGCGATGCAAATTTATTTTTCCGTAGAGCGAGATACTATCTCGCGTTACAAGGATGTCAAATGAAAATTATTGCAAGAACCGGCAATTCGGATTTGGCAACGGTCTACATGGCCGACATGGGTGGCGGGCGGCTGATCGAGTTTGTGGAGGCGTGCCAGCCGCCGTTTGGCCGCGACCAGCGTTGGGTGCTGATGGTCTCGACGCTGTACGGTTGCCCGGTGAAATGCCTGTTCTGCGACGCGGGCGGGGAGTATCGCGGCAAGCCAAGCGCCGAGGAAATTTTGATGCAGATTGATACGATGGTGGACGAGTGGTTCCCGGATGGAATTATCCCCGCGTCGAAATTCAAGATCCAGTTTGCGCGCATGGGCGAACCGTCGCTGAACATGGCCGTGCTGGATGCGCTGGAAGAGTTGCCGCACCGCTATCATTCATCGGGACTGATGCCGTCCGTTTCCACGATTGCCCCCATCGGCACGGAGGCGTTCTTCGAGCGGTTGATTGACGTGAAGGACAGGCTGTACGCGGGCGGGCGGTTCCAGTTCCAATATTCCATTCACACCACAGATATCGCTTTGCGCGACAAGTTGATCCCGGTCCGCAAATGGGACTTCGCGCGCATGGCCGCGTATGGCGAAAAGTTTTATCGCGCGGGCGATAGGAAGATCACGCTCAACTTCGCGCTGGCCGCGGACTCGCCGATTGAAGCCTCGGTGCTGACGCATTACTTTGACCCGGCGCGCTATCTCGTCAAACTGACGCCGGTCAACCCCACCAGCCGCGCCACGCAAAACAATCTGGCCTCGCGCATTGACCCGTCGCGGCCCGAGACCGCCGAGTCGGTGACGCGCTCTCTCACTGACGCGGGCTACGAAGTCATCGTCAGCATCGGTGAGGTAGAGGAAAATGCAATCGGGAGCAATTGCGGACAGTACGTGCTGAATTATCTGGAAAGCGGCGTGGCGGTTAAGGATGGGTACACGTATCAGGTGGAACGCCTGCCAAGCCCTGTGTGAAATCTACCTCGCCGGGATGGAATAGATTTGAAGCGGCCCATATTCATAAACCATTTCCGCGGCGGACAGGTTGAAATCTGGGGTTAGCCCATAAATATCCAGCACCTTCTGAGGGGTGTTGCTTTTGGAATTCGTCCGCAACACAACCAGCGCGTTCTGAATTTCCGCAGGGTGATCCGGCTGATAGAAACGCTCGAACGGGATACCATTGATCGTCAGGTAATAGGCGGTTTGGATATCAACCGGAGGGAGGGCGATGAGCGTGTCTTCGGGTTGGATGTGATCCTGAATATAAGCCGCCGCAAATTCCTCCGGGAGGTCGTTCTCTTGGACAGCGGCGACGCGCAAGCCGTAGATCGTGTTGACAAGACAGCCAGCGACGATCAATAAAATTGTGGTGGCAAGGATGCCGTCCCGCAGGCGCGCGGCGGCAATCTTTTTCAACATCATATCCGCCAGCCAGACCAATCCCGCAGCGGCGAACAGCATGTAGAACGCTTCCAGAAAAAGCCAGACGCGCGGCAGGGGAACCACTCGTTGCAACAGCATGAGAATGGCAATCGCCAACACCAGAAAAACCTGCACCGGCTGTCTTTGGTTGGAGACTTTCCGGTAAAAAAGCAGGGAGATTAGAAACCCGCCCAATAACAGGGAACGGAACAACGGGGCGACGCCCATCATCCAGTTGACCCCGGTGTTCGTGATGCGCGGCAGGAGGTTGCCAAAGAACGTGAACCAGTCCTGTGATTCCACGATCTCGTTGCTGACGAGGGAACCGAGTCCCGTGCCAAAGAAGATGACGGGGGAGTACAAAATTAGAGTCAACAAACCGGACAGCGCACAGGCGGCGAGGAAAACCGTCAGCCTTTGCAGCCTGCTTCGCCAGGAGTCGCTATCCGTCAGATAGGTCACAGCCACCCACAGGGAAATCCCGGCCATGGGATACAGGAAAATGGGAATTGTGTAGAAGCCCAGCGCGCCCGTGATCGCATAGGCCGCGAGCGCGGATTTGCTCTGCCCCTGGACCAATATCCCGGCAAAATTTGCCAGCAATAATGCGAACAAAGTCACCATCGTGTAGCCGCGACCGTTGGCAGAGTAGGCAATCAGCCCGGGTGTGACCGCCAGCGCGGCGGCCGCGGCTAGCGCCTGATGAAGGGAAAAGAACCGGCGGGCGGCGATGAATGCCGCGGGGATCGCCAGCGTGCCAGCCACCAAGGCGGGCAGTCGCAGTATCCACGGACTCGCGCCGAGCAGGTGGTAAGCAACCGCGACCAGGATGGTGTGAAAGATGTGGTTATTGGGGGCGCTGTAATTTGCAAGAATGTTATTCAATGACCGGGAGGCGTAAAAAATAAACGTATACGCCTCGTCATACAGGATGGGCTTGTTGATCAGGACGACTCTCAAGACCAGCGCGATCAATGTGATGATTCCCAGGATGGCAAATGCCCAAATAGGATCCTTCCCTGGAATAAAAAGTTTTTGAAGCGAGGATTTAATGGATTGGAGATTCAGCGGATTGCGATTCAATGGGTACGCCTTTGTAAAAAAGGTGGAGTATGGTAACCTTGTTTTGAACGAGCGAATCATATCATAGCGCGGCCTCCAGCCGCAACTGAAGCAGTCTTCCGGCGAAGAGAGGATTGCTTCGGCGGCATCCTTCGACTGCGCTACGCTCCGCTCAGGACTCCGCCTCGCAATGACGAAAACATCTTCGAGAAGGCAGAGACGATGAAACTAGACACAGCTGTAGGACAAATTGCCAATTTGTCCCACAGCGCAAAGTAGCAATTCCCTGGCGTTTGCACGCCAGGGCAAGTGTGCGCTACAGGAGATAATATGAAACTGGCAATCACAGGTAAAGGCGGAGTGGGCAAGACCACGTTGACCGCGCTCCTGGCGCAAGCCTATGCGGACGCGGGGCGGCAGGTGCTGGCCGTGGACGCGGACCCGAGTCCATGCCTGGCAGGCGCGTTGGGATTCCCCGACGAATTGCGCGCACAACTGCATCCCATCGCGGAGATGGACGCGTTGATCGAAGAACGCACCGGCGCGAAGCCCGGCACCGTCGGCGGATTCTTCACGTTGAATCCGCGCGTGGATGATATCCCCGAACGCTTCAGCGTGCTTCACCGCGGCGTGCGCCTGCTCGAAATGGGCAGTGTGGACCTGGGCGGGTCGGGGTGCATCTGCCCCGAATCGGCCATGCTGAAGACCCTGTTCACACACCTGCTCTTCCGCAAGGATGACGTGCTCCTGCTGGACATGTACGCGGGCGTGGAACACCTCGGACGCGCCACTGTGGACTTCGTGGACGCGATGCTGGTAGTGGTCGAGCCGACGCGGCGCAGTCTCGGCACGGCCGCGCAAATTAAGAAACTGGCGAATGATATTAAATTGGATCGTTTATATTTGGTGGGAAATAAAGTGCGAAACGAAGATGAAGCAAAGTTCCTCGAAGCGGAAACGCCGGACATGCCCGTGCTGGGTTTCCTGCCTGCGGATATGAAGGTGCAGGAGGCGGATCGGTTGGGAATCCCGGTCTATGATCATGTGCCGGCGTTGAAAGAGGCGGCGGGGAAGATTGTCGAAAAACTGGCTGGCGAAAAGTGATCAGTAATCAGTAATCAGTGATCAGTCACCAGCAGAATCAGAACCCAGGTTTTCGTCGAAAGCAAGAAACCTGGGTTCTGAGGTTTATCGCCAGATGCTCTCGTAAGGATGCTCACTTACGAGGTGAATTCCCTCCGCAAAGCGCGTGGGGGTGAAGCTGGAAATATCAACGGTCTTGGGCGCGCCGTCGAGAATCCACTCGGATACGCACAGCCCGACCGCGGGGGAGGTCTTGAAGCCCGTGCCGCTGAAACCGCAATCGAGCCAGAAGCCTTCGGGACCGATGGGGCCGATGGCCGGATGCTGGTCGGGGGTGATGCCGTCGAAGCCGCCGTGCGCGGACTGGAGTCCGCCGCGCTCCATGAGCGGGACGCGCTTGCAGAGGCGGTCAATGGCCCGCTCCACGAACCCGCCGCGAGCGTGGTCCGAATCGCCGTCGGGGTCTTCATCCAGCGGATTGCCGTCTTCGAGTCCCACGAGAGTCAGCCCGCCTTCGGGGCGGAAATACATCGAGTTGGGGAAGTCAATCACGGTGGGGTGGGGCAGGCGCAGTTCGGGCGGGCGGGCGACGAACATGGTGTCGTGGCTCCAGGTGCCGAGCGGCACGTCCACGCCGGCCATTTGGCAGACTCGACGCGCCCACGCGCCCGCGGCGTTGACGACGATGGGCGCGGAGAACTCGCCCTTCGACGTGGACACGCCCGCCACTTTCCCGGACTTGTGGTTGATCCCGTTGACCTGGCAATCCTGCACGAGGACGGCTCCGCGCGCCTTCGCGGCGTTCATCAGCGAGGCGGCGGTGGAGACGGGATCCGCGTAGCCCGATTCGGGTTCGTAGGCGGCGAGGTCGAAATCGTCGGTGACGAAGGAGGGCGCGAGGCGTTTGACATCCGCCGCGGTGACGAGCAGTGCAGAGACGCCGATGCGCTGGAGCTGGGCGGTGTTGGCCTTGAGCGCGTCCACGTGCTGGCGTTCGACGAGTTGGAGGAAGCCGGTGCGCGTGAAGCCGCATTCCCCGCCCACGCGTTCCTTCCAATCGCGGAACCAGCCGAAGGATTCCCAGGCCAGGCGCGCTTCGGCTTCGAGGTCGTAGTGCATGCGGACGAGTCCGCTGGAACGTCCCGTCGCGCCCGCGGCGATGAAACTTTTTTCCAGCACGGCCACTTTGACGCCGCGCGCAGAAAGGTGGAAGGCGAGCGATGCGCCATGCGCGCCACCGCCGATGATGAGGAGATCGTAGGTTTGGGTCATGGGGAGTCCTTTGGGGGAGGGAGAATGGAGGATGGTGAAAAGAAAGAAGGGAGCGAGATGGGTTTACTTGAGTTCTATGGCAGAATGGATTTTTCGAAGGACGGCGTCAATATCCTCGTTAATTTCAAGGTTGGAAAAACGGATCACTTTGTATCCTTTTGCATTCAAGAATGCGGTGCGCTCCGAGTCCTGCTCTTCAGTTTCAAAATGCTGGCTTCCATCCAATTCTACAACCAATTTCTGACTGGGTGCGCAGAAATCTACGATGAAATTCCCGATGGCGTGCTGACGCCTAAAGCCGACGCCCGCCAATTGATGATTCCGCAAGCGTGACCAGAGTTTTTCTTCTTCGGGAGTTTGCATGTGGCGCAATTCGCGGGCACGGTGGAAGATTTTGGGAGTGGTGCGTTTATGAATCATAATACCCCCTCCTGCCTCCCCCATTTCAAAGAACGGAAATGGGGAGGAAAGAAACATCATCCTGAATGCCAATTACTGTTCTCATTCAAACTCCTGTTCCCCTTCCCCCAAATCTGCTCTTCGATTTGGGGGACCCACAGGGTGCTTCGCGAAGGACGGGATGGGGGTCTAACCTCCCAATTCCCTCTTCACCACCTCCGCCCACTCCCTCGGCAGAGACGAGAGATCAACGTTCCTATCGCCGATCATGATTCGTTGCAACACCCTCCCCAACTCGCGCATCTCCGCAGGGACACTCGAATCCGCCGCCATCTTCTGCGCGGACTTGAATGACCTCCGCTTCGGGACACTTCTCCATTGCAGATTGTATCGCCCTCGCGATGAACTGCTCGGGGGTCATGCCTTGTTCTTCTTCTTTCTCGTCTGTTTGTGTAAGCCATTCAGGAATTGGTTGCCCAATTTCTTCACGCCATAACGCATCAAATTTTTCCGCACCCATTTTATGGCGTCTATTTGCAATGATATGAGTGTGACTAAAACTGGTTGATTTCAAGTCGTTCCGCCAGTTCCAGTC
>CAYJLS010000052.1:0-23993 GCA_964371065.1 uncultured Anaerolineaceae bacterium
GATGCCAGAGGCGCATGATGGTGTTCATGGGATGGTCGGCGGAGACCGCGTCCACACCGATCCATTTGATCTGCATATCGGCCGCCCACTTCGAGAAATCGGCGGAAGGCCCCGGGTGTTTGACCATATAGCGGAACTCATCCGACTCCGGACTGCACCAGCCAAACTTGTTCCAGCCCGTCTTGATGACCAGAATGTCACCTTTGCGAATGTCCACAACATCGTGGATCATCTTTGGCGTGTACACGCTGGAATCGCTGACCAGTTGAGAGATGTCCGCGATGACGCCGGGGCCAACCCACTCGGATAGCGGGACTTGTCCGATGGTGCGCCCATTGGGGTAGAAATGTTTTTCGCCGTCCATGTGAGAGGCAAGGTGGATGCTGGCGTTGCAGATGGAACCGTTGCGTCCCATACCAAAGTATTGCCCGCCGACGCGCTTGGTGTAGGTGACGCTCAATGGAATGTAGTTCAGCCATTGCGGAGTCTGAACACTGAACGGGACGGTCATATCAATCATTTCCGATGCTTCCATCGCCTTGATGAACTCATCCTCGTTCATTCCATCCGGCGCGGTCAAAGCAGAGACGCGCGCCCAGGCGGTTTCCACTTCCATGTAGGGGATCGGCATGATCTGAATCCAGGCGCGTTTGTTCTTCAGTCCGTCAATCTCGCCCACGATACATTCGGCCAGCAGGAGATGTTGCTTCGGCATGGTGACGTGTGTGAGTTCGTAATATTCGCCCTGCGGGAAAGTTTCGTCCCAGGTTTTGCCGGTTTCTTTTTTCAGTTTTTCTTCCGCTAGTTTGAAGTGATTTTCATGCATCCGGCGGATCGGGGTGTTCATGGGATGTTCCGCCGCGCCGCAATCCACACCGACGACTTTCAGTTTCATATCCAGCGCCCACTTGTAAAAATCCATGGATGGGCCTGGATGGCGCACGAGAAAACCGAATTCCATGGATTCAACGCCGCCTTGCGCTTTCGGGTTGTTCACCTGCGGCTGGTCCCAGGAATATTTGTGATAGCCGGTGTTGATGATGAGAATGTCGCCCTTTTTGACTTCGGCTTTCTTCATGACCATTTCCGGGGTGATGATGCTGTAATCGGAAACCATATCCGAGATGTCAACGATCACGCCGGGACCGTTCAAATCTTCCAGCGGAATATCGGCGATGGCGCGCCCGCCGGAGTGGAAGGCGCGTTCCCCCACCAGGTGCGTGCCAACCGTGTTGCTCCAATTCAGGATCTGGCCGTTCGCGCCTTGTCCGCCGCCATACGCGCCGGTGACACGTTTGAAAAAGTGCACTTCAAGCGATTTTTCACCGGGCCAAGGAGGAGTAAAAATACTGCAACCTTGAGTCAGGTCGTGTAACTTGGCCTCGCTCATCATTTTGATGAAATTTTCTCGGTCCATCGTAGCCTCCGTTTTTAGATAGGATTTACAAATGAAGTTTTTCTAACCACAAAGGGCACGAAGCACACAAAGGTTTTTTGATGTTTTCCTTCGTGTTCCTTTGTGACCTTCGTGGTTAATTTTAGAAACCGTATTTATCAGCAAACGCAACAAGCGCGTCTTCGAATGCGCTCATTGGCATCGAGACAACGCCCGCGCCGACCTGTCCAATCCCGGGGTCCTTGTGAGCAACGCCCGTGTTGGCGCGCGGGGCGATTTGTTTTTCGACAACCTTGCGGATGTCAATCCCGGTTGGGGTGCCGCGGAAATCAAGGAATGGGATGGTGAAATACTTGTGTTCGGTGTAAGTGATTTCGTACATGTCGAGAGTGGTATTGATGGCGTCTTTGGGCTTGCCGCCGATGAAGGCGACCAGGGCAGGCGCGGTTGCCATGGCAAAGCCGCCGATACCAGCCGTCTCTGTGATGACGCTGTCGCCAATATCACGGCAAGCGTCCGCTTCGCTGAAACCAGGGAAGTAAAGCGCCTTGACAATCGGGGATTGCGCCGTAAACCACCGATCTCCCAAACCGCTGACCTTGATTCCAAAGTCAGTTCCGTTGCGCGCCATGATGGTAACGATGGTACTGCCTTCGATGTTATGAGCCGCAGCGGTCATGGACTTACAACCTGCCATGACGGGATTGAGAATGCTCAATGCATTGTCGCCGAGGAATTTGATGGTTTCATACGCAGTGGCACTGTCTTTGGCGGTCTTCGCGATATACGGAGCCAGTTGAGTCGTCCACAAAACAGAGGCGGCGTCCAAACGGTTATGCCCGTCATCGCCCATGTGCAGCGCTTTGGAGATGATGGCGCGGACGTCAACCCCACCGATCGCTTCCAACGCGGCTTTGATCGTCGGCCCCAGTATGGATTCCATCCAGCGCAACTTTTCCAGGACCTCCGGGCTGTACGCGCCCATCCGCAGGACCTTGCCGCGTCCCTCATTAAGGTTGGAGAAACACTTGATGCCGTGCGTCTGGTTCTCGACAACATAAACCAACATGGAAGGCGAGATTACGCCCGCCATGGGGCCGGTACACATGTGCTCATGACAGGGCGAAAACTCGATCTTGCCCGATTTGAGCATCTTCTCGGCTTCTTCGCCATTTTTGGCTTTGCCTTCGAAGATCAAAGCGCCCATCATGGCGCCCTTTACAGGACCAGACATGCGCTCCCAAGTCACTGGCGGACCGGCATGAAGAAGCATATTTTCATGTATGCCCGGCACCGCATCAATTGCCTTTGCCAATGTGGTGGCAATCGGACGTCCCTCCATCATGCGATTGACAGCCTCTGTATTTGCTTTTTCAATATCCATTTGTTCATCCTCTCTTGATGATGGGTCGCGTTTCAAACGCGGCCTACTTTTTGTAAAAATTTTTTCCGATTTCGAAGCGCGAGCGCGCCTCTTTCAAACTCTCACGATACAAGACCAGGTTGCGATCCCGCAAGTGATCGAAGACCTGCGGGCTGTTGCTTCCCGTCGTCACGTAGCGCAGCGGGTCGGGGTCGAGTTTGGCGGCGATGATCTCCTCCGAGCCGCGCGCCTGCGCCAGCCGCCACGCAATCGGGTTGACGATCATGCTGTGACCGAAGTAGTACCCGCCGCCGGCGTCGGGACCGACCGAATTGGTTGCCACCATGTAAACGTGGTTGTCGTAGGCGCGCGCGCTGGTAGTCAGATTCCAAATATCGAAACTTCTCAGCAAAGCCGAGGGCCGCGTAATCACCTCCGCACCTTTGACCGCCAGGATGCGCGAGAGTTCGGGGAAGTCGCCGTCGTAGCAGATGATCATACCGATGCTGCCGAGCGCGGTCTCGTAGACATCCGCGTGATTGCCGACAGTCACCCATCCGCCGCAGTCCGCGCGCTCCAGCGGGAAAGGATGAGTCTTGTCGTACGTGCCGATAATCCCGCCGTCGGGGCCGATCAAAATCGAAGAGTTGTAAACGATGCCGCGTTGCGGTCCGCGCCGATACGTCGGCCAGACCACGTGAACGCCGTAGGCTTTGGCCGCTTTCTGAATCTCGGCAGTGATGTGACCAGGCGCGTCATCCAGCAAATCCCAAAGTTCGTTCGCTTCGAGATTCGTCACGAAGCCAGTCGTCACAGTTTCAGGGAAAACGATCAACTCGGCTTGGTTCTCTTTGACGGCTTTCTCCAGCCAACTCACCGACTTGTTGATATTTGCTTTAATATCGTTTGGGGTGATGGCAATTTGCACGCACGCCGCGATAAATTCTTTCATCGCATCTCCTTTTGATTTGTGCCGCACACTTGCCCTGGCGTGCAAGCGCCAGGGAAATTTATTTTGCGCCTGTGTTCGCAAGATAAATCTTGCGCTACGCTTTGCGCTTCATGCGCGCCAAAATGTCCATGAGTTTTTCATTGCCGCCCGCCGCAGGCCGCCAGTCCACATGGATCACCTCTGCCGCTTGCGCGACCAGACTCTCGGTGAACGAATCCACGCCGACGTTGATGGCGGCCAGCGGCTGTTTGATGGCGGACAAATCCACTTCCGCAAACGGGGATTGCGCGGCCTGACCTGTTTGATTCAGCGCTCGCAACAAGCGACCCACGGAGCGGGCCGCGACATCGTTGCTGGTCTCGACGACCGCTCCCGCCTCTTTCAACGCTCGAATTTGGTCGGCCATATTTTGGGGATCTTCATCCGTCCCCGC
Organism: uncultured Anaerolineaceae bacterium; assembly: GCA_964371065.1. Classification (GTDB taxonomy): domain Bacteria; phylum Chloroflexota; class Anaerolineae; order Anaerolineales; family Villigracilaceae; genus Denitrolinea. The sequence continues at coordinate 4,145 of CAYJLS010000052.1, forward strand.
GACGACCGCCACCACTTCGAGATACCGTCCGTCGTCTGCCGCGATTTTGCGGGCTTTTGCAATCGCGGGAGCCAACTCGCTGGCCGGGTCCGGATGGGCGCCGTAGCCCAGAACGACATCCAGCAGGAGAACGGCCACTTGCGGGTCACCCGCCTCCTTGTCCAGGCGGCGGATGCGCAGGTCGTTGTCCATCATTGGGTGCAGGCGTCCCACCGTGAACTCGTCTTCGCCCAGGTCAATCAGGGTATGTTCCTGGCTGGTCAGGGAATCGGCGAGACGCAATTCTCTTTTGAGCGGCGCATTCGAGTAGACAGTTGGCAGGTAATCCCGCAAAATCAATTGCGCCTCGTAGGCTAGCGTGCCGCCGGAGAACAGCCCGCGCAGGTAGCGCTGTCCCGACGAGAATTTTGCAGGATCGAGATCCTCGTTTTTTTGCTCCACCGTTTTGGAAAGTTGAACGGCGAGTTCAGCGGCCTCATCAAAAGTTGTAACGAAGGTTACGTTATCAATTTTGCGCATGACAGTTGCATAGCCAATGAAATCCACAACCACTGGTTTTCCCACCAAACGGGCGGCTTGGATGAGTTCATCGGCGACTTTGGGTGAGGGCGGTTTGGAGACAAGAACAATCACTTTGGTATCGGGATCGCGGCGCAACAGATCGAGCGACTGGCGGGCAGTGATGGCATTCACAGCCTCAGAGAGGTCGCGCCCGCCGGTGCCGATGGCATGGGTGAGGCCTCCGCCCATCTGGTGAATGCGGACCGTGACTTGTTGCAGGCCGGTTCCCGACGCGGCCACGACGCCAATCGGTCCGCGCCGAATCTTGTTGGCAAATCCCAACCCGACGCCGTTGACGATGGCCGTGCCGCAGTCAGGGCCCATCACCAGCAGGCCTTTGCTGGCGGCCTCTTGTTTCAAAGAGATTTCATCTTCCAACGAAACATTATCGCTGTAAAGGAACACATGCTTGTTTAATCCCAATGCCTGGCGAGTCACGCCCGCGGCATAGCGCCCCGGGACAGAGATAAGTACCCATTGGGCAGTGGGCAACCGCTTGGACGCGGATTCCAAACTCTGCGAGCGGTACTCCTGATCCACGCCCCCGCTTCGGCGGGCGGCGATCAGTTCATCCACTCTTTGGATGGCGATTTGAGCCGCAGATTCATTTTCACCCTTGACAACGATAATCAGGTCATTGACTCCCGCCCCCGACGTTTCCGGCACGAGCAGGCCGCTCTGCGCGAGGACATCCTTGTTCGCGTCCGTTCCCATCACCACGCCAGCGTCCAAAACGCCGGGTTGCTGTGACAGGGAACGCTGCAAGTGCATCAGCACGACAGAGTCGTAATAAGCGCCGGACCGTATTTCAGTTTTAACGAAGGCCATTATCTTTTCCATTCTCTCCAGATTTCCGAAGTCTCGGAGACTTCGGAAGTCTGGCTTTATATTGCTTTTTTGATTCTTAACGACGCCACGTCTTCGGGTGAGTAACCCAATAGACTGGTCAGCACTTCTTCGGTATGTTCTCCCAACAACGGCGGCGGCGCATGGACTTCCGCCGGGGTCTTGGACAATTTGTAGGGAAAGCCCGTCATCCGCACCGTGCCGGCAGTTGGGTGCTCAGACTCCAGGGTCATCTCGCGCGCCTGCGCCTGGGGATGGGCAAAGACTTGTGGAAGTGAATTGATGGGGCCGCAGGGAAGTCCAGCCTGCATCAGGTCAGCAAGCCATTCATTAACATCCCGCTGGGAAAAAATTTTATTGAGTTCATCCACCAATGCAACTCGATTGGCTACCCGCACCCCGTTGGATGCAAAACGATTGTCAGTTTTCAGATCGGGACGGCCAAGCATATCGCACAACAATCCCCACTGCCGCTCATTGGCCGCGCCTAATATGAACCAGCCATCGCGGGCGGAAAACGCCTCGTAGGGCGCGATGTTCGGATGGGCGTTTCCCAACCGGCGCGGCGGTTCGCCCCCGACCAGATAGTTGGAAGCGGCGTTTGCCAGGAGCGCGATATGCGAATCGAAAAGGGAGATATCCACGAGTTGCCCCTCCCCCGTGAGGTCACGGGCATGCAGAGCCGCCAGGATTGCGGTAGCGGCAAACATCCCGGAGGTGATGTCAATGATCGGGATGCCGACGCGCGATGGAGGTCCGTCCACCGGCCCGGTGATGCTCATCATCCCGCCCTCGGCCTGGAGGATCGCGTCGTAACCGGGACGTTCAGCAAACGGCCCCGTGCGCCCATATCCGCTGATCGAGCAATAGATTAATTTGGGATACAGGCTATGCAAATCGGGGTAGCCCAGACCCAACTTGTCTAAATCCCCGGTGCGATAATTCTCGACCAGCACATCGGAGATACTCGCCAGTCTGCGGATGATCCCCTGCCCTTCCGCACTTTGGATATTGACCGTCAAACTGCGTTTATTGCGGTTGGCGGCAATAAAATAAGCGGATTCGCCAGGATAGGGCCCGTACGGTTTGCCTACAAAAGGCGGCCCCCAGCCGCGGCTTTCATCGCCGCTCACAGGCCGTTCCGCTTTGATCACGTCTGCACCCAAATCTCCCAACATCATCGTGCAGTAGGGGCCTGCCAGGGCGCGGGTTATATCCAAAATTCGAATGTTATTTAGGGGGCGCATGGTCTCTTTTCGGCTACGTTCGTTTTGACCTGGTGGGATTCATGTTCATTGATTTGGCTGGTAAAACTTCAAACAAACGTAAGAGTTTAAAGTATAAACCCTTCTCTCGTAAAAAGCGCCAAAATGGTGTAAGGGGCAAACGATCAAGAAACAGATAGGCAGATTATATGCGATTGAATCCATTTTGCAAGAGTATTTGTCTATTCAAACAAAATGTGTTCCCTGTTTTGGAACTCTTCCGATAACAACGCGGGATCGAAGTTGGGCGGCAACCATTCACTGCCAGTATAATCCAAAGGAGGTTGGCGGTTTGCTCGGAAGAGTCAAATTTTAGAGTAGCGAGGTCAACATGCGTGAAGTATTTGCGGAAATTGAAACCTGGCGCAAAGAAGGCAAGTCCGTTGCCATTGCGACAAATGTCAAACGGGACGGAACGTCACTGCGCCCGCTGGGCGCCAAGATGTCCATGACGAGCGGCTATGAAATTGCCGGCTCATTGACCGGCGGCTGTATCGAGAGCGCGGTGTACGAGGAGGCGCAGGCCATAATCAAGAGTGGCGCGCCGAGGCTGGTTCGCTATGGCGTACCGGACGATGAAAGGCCCTGGGAAATCGGGCTGAGTTGCGGCAGTTCGCTGGAGGTGTTTATCGAGTCGTTGGAATCGCCGCAATGGCACGCGCTGTATCCGACACTGAAAACCTGCCTGGATAAAAATCAGTTGGTGGCGGTGGGAACAGTTATCGCTGGCGATAGGTTGGGCAATAAAATTCTGGTTTGGCCGGACGGGCGAACCCTTGGGAGTTTGGGATCGGCGGCGCTGGATGCGGATGCGGCGACCTGGGCGCAGGGACAGATGCGTGCGCAGGAAACAGGCTGGCAAAGTTTTGGCGCGGCGGATGTGTTCGTGGATGTCCTGCCGCCCCCATCCAGAATGATCGTCATCGGCGCGGTGCATATCGCCATTCCATTGGCGACGCTTGCGAAAACGCTTGAATACCGCACGATTGTGATTGATCCGCGCGAAGCCTTCGCCACACGGGAACGTTTTCCGCATGTGGATGAGCTCATCACCGAATGGCCTTCCATTGCTTTGGAGAAATTGCGACCCGATGAGAGTACTTACGTTGTGGTGATCAGTCACGATGAAAAACTGGACAACCCCGCCTTGAAAGTTGCGCTCTCGACACCGGCGCGTTATGTGGGTGTGCTTGGCGCGCGGAAAAATATCGGCAAACGATTTGCGGCTTTGCGCGAACTCGGCGTGACGGACGAACAACTATCCCGCCTGCACGCGCCGATCGGGATGCGGTTGGGGGCAGTCAGTCCGGAGGAGATTGCGCTATCCATTTTGGCGGCGATGGTGGCCGCGAAACATGGGATTTTAGAAACGCAGACAACCGCACCGGTTTGATTCGTGTCGCAGTCACCCAAGTTGCTGATGGCAGATTGCGCTTCGGCGTCGATTCACTCATATTTTTGGGCAGTCATAGAAGGCGCGTCTCACAATAGTAACAAATGGAATGTTTACCGTTTCAAGCGCGTTTTTGTAAGCCGCATAGGCTGGGGATGGGCGAAAGAAAAAAGCCATGTCGTCCCACACAAAGCCTTCGGTTCAGCGGCAGAGTCGCAGACACATCCCCGCTAACACTTCCAGTGCCTTGCGGCAAAAAAGATTTACTTCGTATCCCGCGGAAACATTCAGGCAATCAAGGCAGAAAAACACCTTGATTGCCTGCTCGAACTCACATCTGGTTATTTCTTTGCAAAAACTCCTAAGTGATTTGCAACAGCCGCCTCGTTGCCGGGAATGCCGCCTTCAATCGGCGTGTTCAAAATGAATGGCAAGCCCTTCGGATCCGCTATCACCAAAGTAGATGAACCTCCGCCGTCCATGTTCACTGCCTGATATGCTCCAAGGGAGAGTAGAATATCGGCCGCCTTAGGAAGTGTGGCACCTTCGCTATATCCCGGCTGACGGCCATCCAGTACAACCAGATACAACCATCGACCATTCTGGTTGGCACCGATAACCGTGCGCGGCTCCACTGTCTGGCTTTCCAAACCCAGAACTTGCGCCCCTTTATCCAATAGCATGGGATAACCCGAAATGGCGTTGTAGATGTTGCCCTTAGGCGTGTTGAATGCGATTTCATTCCGCTGATTGATGTATAGAGCGGGATGGGAGTCGAATCTTTGTGTATAGATTTTCCCGTTTGAAGCCGCCAAACTGTTGGCTTTCACAGGCTCGCCACCATTTGGACAGCAGGTCTGTGGTGGGTAGGTGATTTGATTCAGGTATGTGAATCCATTGCCATTAACGGCAATTTGCACTTTGAACTCGCTCAGGAACTGTGATGTTTTTCGCGCACACAATAATCCACTTGCGTTGCTCGAAGGCGTAACCAGGAATTGAAGCCCACTGGTGAACATGTCTATCGTGATAATATGTGCGATGATTTTGCGCGGTGATGGAAGTTCTTTGCGGAGGTAGACCACGCCATTGAATATATTTTGTCTTACCTCGGAGGGTGCTGTATTACCCAGGTTGACGAGATATTCAGCGGCACACCAGCCAAGCAGGCCGTCGAAGCGACGCGCTTTGACCCATTTCCCATCGAGAGTCGCCTCCGCAGAGAAGAGGATTTCATCTAGTAGAAAAGAGCCAACTACATTGCCGCTCGTACCGGGGAACTCGCGCACATTGAGCCTTGTTGTGTTAACTCGGAACCAGGTGGTGACCAGCGGCTGAGGCGGAGGCGCGGGTGGGGGGAGTGAACCATCCACTTCGATAAGATAGACACTGGAAATCCAGCCAGTGAGATTGTCACTCTCGCGGTTGATTTTTATCCACTTTCCATCAGAGGTGGATTCGATACCTGCAACAACCTCATTTTGTTTCAAGGTACCAATGACACCGTAGGAAGAACTTGGCCCTTCTCGAACATTTAGCGCCACAGCTGTCACCTTGTACCATTTTTTGGTGGGTGTCGGCGGAGGGGTTGGTGGAGGAGTTGGTGGTGGCGTGCTTTCCAGATTGATCAAGAATCCATTATATATCCAGCCTGTTAAACCATCAGCCCGCTTGACTTGTGTCCATTTGTTATCATCGGAAACGGTGATTTTTTCTATCTCGTCATTCTGTTGAAGTTGACTGGCCACATTGGAATTCTCGGCAGGCGTTTCACGTAAGCTCAGATCCAAACGATAGACTTTCTGCACACCGCTAAGGTTAAAACGCTTCAAGAATTGCTGCTTGTCGCCATTGAAATAGTTCAGGTCGATGTTTAGGCTTTCCACTCCGTAGGGAGGCCCATCCCCTTTTGCAGTATATTGCCACCATAGCCATTCTTTCTCTGTCCACGGTTTTGGAATGCGTGGTTGGACAGCCTTGTAATGAGCAACCCATAACGGATATTGATGGAAATAATCCAGATTTTGGATTTCGGTCTTCGCATTTGGGCCATAAGAAATCCAATAATCACAACCGGTGTATATGCCGATTTCCTTCTGCCCGACCAGTTGTCTGAGGCGCTCGAGAAAGTTATACCAATTTTGCCAACCGTGATACGAGCCGCCATAGGTCTCTTCAATGTCGGCAAATAATGGCAACTCGCCCAGATCGTCTCCCAGGGTGGCAAACCACATTTCAGCCTGTCGTTTTGGATCGACGCGACTATCAAAAAACCAGTAGGAGCCGCGTGGCAATCCAACCTTTTTGGCTTCGATCCAGTTGTATTTGAAATCGCGATCATGCCACAGATTTTGCCCTGCTCGGATGAACACAAAATCTGCCACTTGCTTCATCTTGGCGAAATCAATCCCTTGCGGCGTTTCAACGGCATTTTGATAAAAACTTATATCGGGGCCAATTGCATTTGTCATTTCTTACTCCTTTGTTTGATGGCAGATCTTGTCCATATCGTTCTGGGCTAATATAATAAGAAGAAAAGTGTAATGTGTCATAATGAAGGTGTCACTGCACTTAAACGTGGTCAATCCTTTATCCGCTAATCTGCGCTAATTCTCGCTAATTTCTGGGTGGTTCTTGAGCTTATTGTCTTTGATTAGCGCAGATTGGCGTAAATTCGCGGATAATTTTGAGCCTTCCGCAAGTAACCACGCTTAGGTGTGGTGCTACCATAATGAAAGGCGGGCAATTCTTTTTTCCTTATCCAATTTTTTCATCCAATCCAGTCAATAAACCTTGTTGTGTCATCCATCAAAATATCAAAGAATCGTTTTGTATTAGTCTACCGCCACAGATGGTGGTTATGATTAGAAACGGCCGAAAAAGCCAATATTTATACGCATCAAGATCATTCAAAATTCTACGATGTCATGATGGACGACCCTTATTTCATAACATAAGGGATTGGAATTGGTTCGCCAGGATTCAATCTCCGCAAACGTCGCATATCGATATAATTTATCCCACCTTTGGTGATAAAGGGAACAGGCACATCGCGACCATCCAGATCAGGAAAGGGGTTAACGATAAACCTACCATTAGGTGCATTTGGTTGTGGAGTTGAATCAACCAGAAAGGGAAGACAGACCGTGGCGCGGTGCACAAGCCACGGTTTATTAATAACCTGATCGATCGGGGGAGGTGGAAAATTGCGGTCAATACAATGCACAGGCAGATACATTTGTTTTACCTTCGACACGGGTTCCCCCGCCGCGAGAACCACGTTGCCACATGTAGTCACATTCTCTTGTGCCATGTCTTCTTGATCCATGTTTAGTCCATTGATATAATCCTTATGAGTGTTGCTCCCATGCTTGTTGGTAAAAGCTTTGGCTCCGTGGGTTAGGGTTGCCCAGCGATTTTTGAGAGTTTTTTCTGAAAGTGTGTTGTTGTCAAATCTCATTAAGAGTTCAAACCAAAATTTTTGCCAATTCTCATTCATGGATTCAAAGCCATTAATGAGACACTTCTCTGTTTCCGGAAGACCTTTTTTGGTGCCGAACACGCGCGGTAGATAAGGCGGATGACTGCCATCATCGCATTCGAAATCATGAAGCAGAACATATAGGTTCTGTTCCTTATTTTGGGGCGGCTTCCGCCGGATAAATAAATTAATGTTCATTTCAGGTTGATGATTGCGCTTCCACTCTTGCCATCCGAAGTCTCTACAATCACAGTTACCGTATCTGAACTTTCTGGTGGCGTGTCATTGTTAACCTCAACCTGAGCACGTTCCACGCCATTACTGGATGGGAAGCGCGCAGCAATATACCATTTGTCTGGCAACTGGATCCACTTCTTGTCGGGATTATTCGGTTCATCTAAATCAGCAACCACATCGTTATCGGTGTATAGTATCAATCCATAAGGCAAGGTATCGCCACCTGCGCCATTGATCGAGGCGAGGGTTCGTTTCCGACAACCATTAGGCCAGACTATCGTGATCCTGTTTTTCATTGTTCATATCTCATTGTTAATGATGCCAATCACAGATCGAAAGGTTTTATTCTCTTTGTTTTATTGATACGAATGCAGATGTGTTAGTAAAATCTATTTGCATTTTGCGATAGGTCTGTTCATCCTCAATTTTTGTTATGGTTGCGTACCTTGAGACCAGGGTCAAGAAACGGGGATCGTTGCGAACAAAATCTAGATCCGGATCGTGAAGGGCCCAATCAGTGTACGACTGCTGTTTTTGCAAAGCTTGTTCCAGGTACTCCAGAGCTCGGTCAGAATTTCCACAGATCGATTCCAGACAGGCGCGGTTATATTCATTCTCATCCCGGAATGTATTATTTAAAGCCTTGGTGATGTGTTGGCGCGCCAATTCATCCAAACCCATTCGGCGATAGCACCCGCTCAGGGTGGCATGTGCCAAGCCATAATCTGGATCTAGTTCAATCACCTTCTTATACAACCTTAAGGCATCTTCATTCTTGTTTACGGCAGCATAAACCAAGCCAAGATGGTAGTAAAAAGAGGCATTGTTAGTTTCAATTGAAATCGCATGTTCATAGGCATCTATGGATTCCTGGTATTGCCCGTTGTTCTTAAAGTGGCTTCCCAATGCATCCCAAGCCATGGCATTGTGCGGATTCATCTCGACAATCTTTTTCAATTCGCTGATTTCAATTTCCTGCGCAATACTCCTTTCCTCCGACAAGTATAATGAATCCGGTTCGTGCAGGCAGGTTCCTTCGTCCACAGGTTGTGGTTTGTCCACAGGTAAGGCCTCAACTAGCGCACATGCAACGACATCTGAATCATTGGCAACCGGGTGAGGCAACTCGATTTCGATGGCAGGCGCAGATGATGGATTTCCAAAAACGAATTGATCTTGCGGATTGGGATTCGGTTGCACGGAGGGGATAGGTGTAATCTCTTCGCGGAGAGTTTCTCGTAGAAGGGGAGTCTCCAGCGTGGCTACCGAACCAGTTTCCGGCAACTGCGAGTTGTCTTGCAAAATCGGGTTTCCTTCCTCGATCATCTGGTCCGGCAGAATTGGCAGGGTATCCAGATCTGGGTGAATGTTCTCTTGTTTTTCTAGCAAGAGTGGAAACCAGCCTTCCTCCTGTAGGAGGCTTTCCTCCGTTGGTTCCGCGCAAGAGTCAGATCCTGCTGGGGATGCCGCGCCCTCGAAATCATCCACATCCTCCAATACCACAAGCTGATCTAGCGAAGAGGGAGCAGATTCACTCGAAATTTCCATGACAGGTGGCGGGAGTTCCATCGGTGTCGAAACAACAACGGTCTGATTCGCACCTAATTGCGTGTCTGGAGGAAACGCCCTGGTAGATTCACCTTCTGAGGGGGACTGCTCGGCGGGAGTAATAGGCAAGTTATATGCAGGCATCGATATCATGAGCGGGGTATCTATATCCCGCCCCGGTCGATCGTGGTCATCGTAGGGTTCAGGATTCAACTCGTCGGCCTCTTGAAATGCAACCACAGCCAGGTTGTAATCCTTTAGCTGGCGATAGACATTTCCAAGCCGATTCCATGAAATGGACCTTTCCCGGGGATCCGATAGCAACTCTATACTGCGACGATACAGCCCTATGGCGCTCTCATATTGGCCCTGCTGAACATAGACGAGTGCCAAGTTGCTATATGGTCGGCCAAATTGACTACCCATTTCAATGGCTTTGGAATATGCCAGGATGGCAGGTTTGTAGGCACCTGAAAGGAAGTACAGGTTTCCGATCTCGTTCCACAATTCATATTCGCTCATGTTATCCTCCTGACCTATGAACTATAGGCCGGCTGTTCTTCCAACAAATTACCAAGAAGGCTAAAACGCGAACGTAGCAAAAGGGAGATGTTCTCTGGATCAAGCTCGTCCGCTGTTTGATAGGCCAAAATTGCATTGTCATAATCCTGTTGCCGGCGGTACAAATTCCCCAGTCGATTCCAAGTGGATGCTTTATCCTTATCATTCTTGAACAACTCGATGCTGTGCTTGTACAGCAAAATCGCCTCATCGAATCGTCCTTTCTGAACATAGACGAGGGCCAAGTTGCTGTAGGCCCAGGCAAATTTTGGATCCAGTTCCAGGGCTTGCCGATAGGCCATGATCGCGTCGTCATATGAGCCTGAGTTGAAGTAGACGTTTCCCAGTTCATTCCAGACCTGTTCATTCTGGGTATCGAACTGAATCCTATCCAGATCAGATTCGGTGGTTGATGGTACGGCATTGGATTGGGGAGTCTGTCCCGCCAGTTCCTCTTCGGTCAACTGCACTGGCTCGACGAAATCCTTCAGATATTCTTCATAGGCAATTCGATTGATCATTAGTTCGTCAGGTTCAGGCTGATTACGGTCATTTTGCTTCACAAAATCGACAGCCGAAAGTCCGACATTGGAATCGTTCATCACTTTCAAGTTTCGTTCAGTCTCTGCTGTTAGACTCGCAGGTTCCGTGAAAGATGGAAGGCCTACGCTATCCGAGGGAATTTCTTCTATCGTCTCTGGATTGGAGATTGAATCTTGTAGTGGATATTCGTCCACCCCCCCCTCTGGCAGGTCCAAATCTTCCATACCTTCCGCCACTAGGTTCAGCCCAGACCCCATTTTCATAGCAAGATTTAATTCTGGTTCAGAATCTGCAGAATTTGGGATGCCCTTTCCCGTGCTTTGTTCAAGGAAAATGGATTCCTTCGAATCGGACGGGGATTGCATGGATAAAGATTGCCCCTCCTGCAATTCTTCCGTCGCTGTGGATTCGGGTGAATGCAGTTCAAATGTAGAATCCTGCATAACAGCCTCTGCCCCGGTTTCAGGAGCTTCCTGAGGACATCCTTCCTCACTGTCCACCTCACGCGATTCGATCATCGAATCCCGAAAGCATGATATCTTTGCATCCAGTTCATCCGCCCTAAGAAACGCGCCTACAGCATTCTCGAAATCACCAAGCTTGCGATATGAATTTCCCAAGCGATTCCAAATAATCGCCTTATTCCGGTCATCCAAAAATCCTTCCAGGCTTTCTCGGTATAGCAGGATGGCTTCCTGATACTTTCCTTGAGCCTCCAACGTAAGTGCAAGGTTACTTTTCGGCCATGCAGCCACGGGATCCAGTTCGATGGCTTTCCCGTATGCCTCAACAGCCTCTTCAAAATTTCCCGTTTTATGGAATACGTCTCCCAGATCAGCCCAGATCAGGGGATCTTCGGGATTCAACTCAGCCGCATGCAGGATGGCCTGTAAATCTTTCTGGCTGGCATCCTCTTGCGGAAAAACATGACCCAATCGAACCCAAGGGGTAATAAATGTCTTGTTAAATTCGATGTTTTTCTTCTGGTAGGCCAACACAGCGTCAAAGATGTTGCCCAGTTCATTCCAAAATTCATAGTTACTCATCGGTACCTCCGTTTGGGAATTCTTATTGATTAACGCGGCAATTGCTCAGCAAGCTAAACCGAGTGCGGGTGAGTAGATTGATGGGTTCATTGGTCAGCTTGATCGCGGTCTGATAAGCAGAAATCGCGCTATCGTAATCATTTAATTTCCTATAAACATCTCCCAGTCGATTCCAGACAACCGCCTTGTCCTTATCCTGTTGGAAAAGTGGAATACTTTTCTGGTAATAGTGAGTAGCTTCCTGATACTTGCCTTGAAAAACAAGGCTCAGAGCCAGATTGCTGAGGCACATTCCAGATATTGGGTCCATCGCGGCGGCCTGCTTGTAAGCGTTTGTAGCCTCAAAATATACGCCTGCTTTGAAAAACACGTCGCCCAGTTCGATCCAGATTTGTGCATTCTGTGGATTAGGGTCAGCATGCAAGCCTTCTACAGTCTCATAAAAGCGGACGCAGTCAGAATCAAGTTCATCAGCTTTTTGGTAGGCAGCCACGGCATTGTGGTAATCCTTGCGACAACGATAGATTAAACCGATAGCATTCCAACTGACAGCCTTTTCTGGATCGGTATCCAGCAATTCAAGGCTCTTGAGAAAATAAACCAGTGCTTCTTCCAGCCTGCCTAATTTCAGCTGGATAAACGCAAGATTGTGATAGGGGTAACCGAAGGAATCATCCAGTTCAATGGCTCGGCTGTAAGCCTGGATGGCTGCTTCATAATCACCAACCTGAGTGTTTGCATTACCTTTTCCATTCCAAACATGGGCATTTGCAGGATCGTTTTTTTGAACGCCATCTCCACCGAATCCGGGCTCAGGTTGAAAATTTTTCTGATCCGCCGCTCCCGTAGAACCAACTCGGAATTCTTTAAATTTGGGCAATACGATTTGCATATTGGTTTCTCCTCTTTCTTTACTCAACAATTGAACGTCAGGGTATGCCCAACTCATCGGTGTTTTTGATGGAAGCGCCTGATCCGCGGGCAGTTTTCCGGTTAAAATAACCCAACTGGGTGGCTGTGGCTGATCAGGCAGTTCTTCTTGCACGCTATTCCCCTCTTTTATAGCAGGGTAAATTTCCTCAGTTTGGGAAGGTAAACTATCTATTTCAGGCTTTATTTCAATCATCTCCGCTGAATTAAGTTGAGGTTCGTTAGCAGGAATCTGACAATGAACCGCAATTTGGCCGTGGATTAGTTTGTCAGCACTCTGGTAAGCAGCCATGGCATTATCATATTCGCTCAACTGGCGATAGGCATCTCCCAGGTAGTTCCAGGATTGCGCCTGATCCTCTTCCCTCGAAAACAATTCCATGCTACGAATATAGATTGAAATAGATTCGCGATGTTTTCCCATGTGGGTGTACGTAAGGGCTAAATTTCTGTAGGCCAAGCCAAAGCCCTGATCTAATTGAATGGCCTTTGAGAATGAATTGGCCGCCTCCTGATGGTTACCCAGATTAAGGTATATCTGACCCAGTTCGTTCCAGATCAGGCTGTTTTTGGGATTAATGTCCAGTGCCTGTTGGTATGCTTTGAGTGCATCCCGGCCACGATCGTGTTTGACGAAGAGCTGGGCCAATCCAAGCCAGGGTGTGAGGCTTTGTTGATCTAGTTGGATGGATTTCCGGTAGGCGTAAATCGCTTCATCCAATTTACCATCGGACATGTAGACATTTCCTAATCCATTCCATGGTTGAGGCAAAGATGGTGCGGATGCGGCGGCTTTTTGATAGGCATGAATAGCATCATTCATATAACCAATTTGGCTATAAACATTTCCCAAACCAATCCAAGCAATGGGATCCTCAGGGTTGTGTTCAATCGTTTTTTGAAAGGCGATGATGGCCTCATCATTATGATGGGTTTTCAAGCACAGGTTCCCCATGTGATTCCAAGTAGTGACCTGGTCAGGAATCAAATGGAAGATCTGTCGATAGGCATCAATGGCTTCTTCGTACTGGCCTAAGCTGGATTTGACCAGGGCAATGGCGTTATAACACTCCGCTTCAAACCGATTATTCTGAAGATTGACCGCGATCTTCAATGCTGTCTGCAAGATGTTATTCGATTTATCAAAATGTCCCTTCCGCCAGTTGAGGATACCGAGGGACAAGAGCAGGTTGGCACGTGCCTCCACAGAAGGGAGATCTTCCTTTTGAGTTTTCAGCCAATCTTCGCGCTCCTCATCCTTCTCAAATACGCCCAAACCATCTGTCTCTCCCTGCCAGGCGCAGTCAAGAGCATACAGGAATGCCTGTTCTGGATTTTGGGGAGTCTCAAATTCGATGATTCGTTGGCAAGATATCCAGAAATCCGGGGCTTGGTGCGCAAGGTTCACTGCCTCATCCTGGGCAATCCATAATACCGTACGGATTCGCTTTTCGTTGACAAGATTTGCATATTCATCAAGGAACCTGAGTGAGACATTGTTTTCTCTCATGAAATTATCAAAGCCATTCAGGAAATACACTCGATCATCGGTGTTCTGAGATTCTTGAAGAATGGTGAAAATCCCTTTCGCCGACTTATCATCCAAACGCAGATGGATGACACGATTGCTGAACTTCAGCAAGATGTGCTGTTCAAGGGCAACTGTGGCTTTGTCCCGGACTTCTTCAGATCCGTAGAGGACCACCAGCATGGCGGGACGATGCCACTTGACCGATAGTTCAAGTTCCCTAGTAAGAATCTCCAACCGTTCTTCGAACATGTTGCAGGCATCCAATAGGGAAATAGAGTTAATCATTCAGCATCTTCCTGATGACCGGATGAACATCACACCAATTTTCATCGTCGCGATATTCCAACATTGCCAACAATTGTAGTAAAGGTTTCAGGCGGTCGTTGTATTCGAGGCGCTTGCTTTCATAAACTTTTTTCAGGAGTTTTAGATCATCCTTGTCCAAAATGCGTCTATACTCATTGCGGATTTCAGTGGCTGCCCATTCCACATCATCGATTTCTATCCTTTGCCCCTTGCGTCGCCTGGCGCGGCCAATTGCGGTTCTAATAATTCGAGCCATTTCGCGAAAAACGCCGCCACTATAATTGATTGCCTCCTGAAGAGCATTATCTTCAATTAAGGAGGAGATCATTCTGACACCCACAAATTTTGTCAGGACTTGATAACCTACTGGGATGCGGATAGATATATCCGAGGATGGGTGCAGGTTGATATTGGGGAGGAAAAGCGCCTGATCGCGTATGGAATCAAATTCCTTGCTATAGAAAAGCGCGCTGGAAACCGTATAAACAATCGCACAATTTGGTTGCATCATGATTTCACGACGATCATGGAAGATGGAACGGGCTTTTTCCAGATCTGGTTTGTCAAGATCGTCAATCAGAATGAGAGGAATCCGGTGCTCGCGATTATAGATTGCCGCTGCAATGTGATTGATGATGGCAATCAAGCCGGTGATATCAGTTTCCACGATCTGTCGCAATTCGACGCGGGTGGCCGGTTCCAATTTCATCTTCAGGCCGGCATTAACGAAAAAGGCGTCAATGGAGGCACCGAGTTCGATATTGGAGAGGCGGCCGTCCAAAATAGTGGAAATTTGTTTTTCCACCTTTCCTTTCCAGCCGTTCAATTCCTTTAGCAAATGATCGGGAAGTTCACCACCTTTCTTGCGATATTCCCGAAACAGACGGCTTCCAATGGCGAGTAGCACATCTCGAAAGTCGATATCAACAATGTCCGCCTCTTCACGGATACTGAAATTGATCGGCCAGTATTTTTTCTGGATTTCTTTGTTGCTCAATAAATGAAGCAATTCGGTTGATTTTCCACAGCCGCGGTGACCGGAAAAGAAAAATTTTGGAGGGCGGTAGAAGGGTGCCAGCAAGGCATCAACCAATTCAGCAATGGGATTGCCCGGCCGATCAACATAGAAGGGATTCGGCTTTCCGTTTAAACCTGGCTTCAAAGGGAGATCCATCTCAAAATTGAGCCAGGCTCGATCAAAATCTGTGGCAATCAAGTAATCAAAATTGCTCATTATTCCTCGTTTGGAGTAACTCAGATCACAAATCTACGATCATTATACAAATCGTGCTCCCGATCAAAAACCTCAATACAATGAAAGTTTTTATCGCCTTTATTTCCGTCTGGCATACATCCAACTGGTCACAAATGACCGGCGCTAATGAGGTTGGCATCCAGCTTTGTGGATAATGGTATTCCAAAGACACAGAAACCTTTAATTATAATTAGCGGAGGGCGCCAATCCTTCACGCAAGGCATACAGTGCAGCTTGCGTACGATTGGCTAGGTGAAGTTTGGCCAACACGCTGCTCACATATTTTGCGATTGTTCTCTCATGGACAACCAGAGTGGAAGCGATTTCCTGGTTGCTCAAGCCGCGCGCGATCAGGCGCAAGGTGTCCAATTCGCGACGAGTCAATGGTTCGATCATGTCAGTGGATTCTATGGGATTGTCAAATTCGTGAATTACTTTAAGAGCAACAGACGGATGGATGGATGCCTGCCCCTTCGCAACCTCTCGGATGGACTGGAGAAGCTGGGTACGCGTAATATCCTTGAGCATGTATCCCAATGCACCGGATCGGATGGCCTGATACACCCGCTTACTCTCTGCAAAACTGGAGAGCACCAGGATACGCGTGTCTGGCAGGATTTCCTTCAGGCGCGGAATAGTTGACAGACCATCCTGCTTGGGCATGACCATATCCAGTAAAACGACATCGGGCTTGAGATTGCGGGCTATCTCCAGGGCTTGAAGGCCGTTTTCGGCCTCACCAATAACTTCCATATCCGTCTGTAGTGAAAGAATAGCGACAATCCCGTCCCGTACAACACATTGATCTTCCACGACCAGAATGCGTATCTTTTTCATGTTTTTCCCTGCAGCATTAAGAATGTGGTTCATTTGACTGGCACAAGTCCCGGTTGGGATGTGGTCACGTTGAGCCCGGAAAATCTTTTCGCATTTTGATGAACATTGATTAGCTGGGATTCTTGCTTCATCCAATGTTCCTGGGACCAGATTTCGCAATAGTCACCCTGCCCAACGATCACCACCTTGCCTTTAAGCCCTGCAAATTCGGCTAAATTCCTGGGTAAATGAACCTGGTTGGTTTTGTCAATTTCCAACAAGCAGGCAGTTCCAAAAATGAGGCGCAATAACAACCGGGCGACGGGATCGGCAAGGTTAAGAGATGAAATATGTTGGCCGATTGCTTCAAAAACATACGGGGTCAGAATCAGCAAATTGCGATCAAAACCCTGTGTGACATAAATGCTGCCTGAAAACATTTCCCTGAACCTCAATGGAAATGACAGGCTGTAGCAATTATTCAAAAAACCGGGATGCTGTCCTAGAAACAAGTAATACCTCCTGGGTTTGGTAGTCAGGTAATTTCTAATTGAGATTATATGTTGGAGGCCGGGTATGAGAAATCCAAAAAAGATGATACTTCTCGAACCAATTGGGCCATACAAGAGCGTAGGGACTGGTCATTTCTATCCATGTCAAAACTCCACCATTCTGAACCTTACTTTTGTTAGAAAAGTGACGTTTATCATGCCCATGATGATTTCAGTAGCCAATAAAAAAACCGCCCATGTTGTTGCTATCATGGGCGGTTTGCAACGGATTGGAAGGTGATTATTTTTTCGAATCGACATAACCTTTTTGAATTGCATACAAAGCAACTTGTGTCCGATTAGCCAGATGTAACTTGGCTAGAATATTGCTGACATATTTAGCGACCGTGCGTTCGTGGACAACGAGAATGTCTGCGATTTCCTGGTTGCTTAGACCACGTGCAATTAGCCGAAGAACCTCCATTTCCCGCTGGGTTAATGGATTTGAGGTGTACATCAACTCGGCTGGATGATCAATTTCGTGAATAACTCTCATGGCAATATAGGGCGGGATGGAAGCCATTCCCTTGGCCACGTCACGGATCGCCTGTAAAAGTTGATCGCGAGTGGCATCTTTGAGCAGGAAACCCAAGGCCCCGGCTTTGATGGATTGATAGACGCTATTAGTTTCCGCAAAACTGGTGAGGATTAATATACGCCCGCCGGGATGCGCCTCGATCAATTTGGGTATGGTTGATAAACCATCTTGTTTTGGCATCACCAAATCAAGGAGGATCACATCGGGTTTTGTCTTGCTGGCTATGTCCACGGCTTCGAGACCGTCGCGAGCTTCACCAACAACTTCAAAATCTTTTTGATAAGTGAGAATGGCCATCACGCCTTCTCTGATTAAACCTTCGTCATCAACAACAAGAACGCGGATTTTTTTCATAATTTTATTGTACCCTGGAAACCTGTACTTTGATTTTTGTTCCCTCGCCTGGCTTGGACAATATTTTTAGTTTCCCTTCGATCTGAGACGTGCGTTCCCGCATATTCTTTAGTCCCAAACCAGCGCCATCTAATTTTTTAATATCAAACCCGATCCCGTCATCCTGAATTTCGAGGATTATGTTTCGTCGGGTTTTCTTAAGGGTCAATGAAACCGATCGGGCATAGGCATGTTTCAGAATGTTGTTTAATGCCTCCTGGGCAATGTAGTATAGCGCAATTTCTTTTTCTTTCGACAAAGAGATGCCTTCATCTGCTAGAAATCTGGTTTTTATGTTTGCGCGCCCTTCCACCGCGGCCAGTCTGTGATTAAGAACCGAGACTAACCCCTCGTTTTCAAGATCCACAGGTTGCATCTGATAAAGGAACAGACGCATTTCCCGCACTGCCTGACGTGCGTTATCGCCCATTTTTACCAGAATCTGGGAAGGGTCAATCTCTAAGCCGGCTTCCAAAGCCGCCTGGGCCGCCTCGGTTGTCGCAACCAACCCATACAATTTCTGGCTGACCGAGTCGTGCAGGTCTCTCATCAGGCGTTGGCGTTCGGAGGTCGCAATGAAAAATTGAAGGCGGCGATTATTATCAATGAGAAGGCTGATATGTTCAGAGATTATGCTCAGGCGGATAATCTCATCATGGGAAAAATTCTGTTTTTCTTTTGCCAGAAACATGCAGCCTAGAAAAGTAATCGTCTCTTCCAAGCGGGTCGAAAGAGGCAGAACCAAAATGCTGGCATACTCTAGTTTCTGCATCTTGTGATGCAATAGTGATTTGTCATTAAGATTGTCAATCAGCACATACTGATTTGTTTTGACAATCTCTTTCCAGATATTGTTGGAGATAGGCAGTACTTGCATGCCATCCACGGCAGCCTCGGAAAGTCCAAAATGAG
Source organism: uncultured Anaerolineaceae bacterium (assembly GCA_964371065.1). Classification (GTDB taxonomy): domain Bacteria; phylum Chloroflexota; class Anaerolineae; order Anaerolineales; family Villigracilaceae; genus Denitrolinea. The sequence goes on from CAYJLS010000052.1 coordinate 22,858, forward strand.
CGGTCAATGTGATTGTTCCAGCGTCTTGATCGAATAAGAAAACGCCGATTGTCTGGCTGTGAAATGTACCAATGACTTGATCTATAGCCTCCACTAAAAAATCTTCCAAACTCATGGCATGGCTGGCGACACTGGATATGCCGTTCAGTAGAACGAATAGTTCTTCACGCGCTTTCTGACGGGCGTTTTCTGCCAGTTTGTGTTGGGTTAGATCACGCCAGATTATGAGATACCCAATAGTGACTTGATGCTGATCAGCGAGTTTCGAGATCCGCACACCGATATGGCGCCAGCCGTTCTCCCCTTTAACGCTTCGCCGCATCTCAAGTTCATTAATTACATTCGGGTTTTTGATAATATTGGGCCATTCGACCAGGATATCGGAAACTGGTTTTCCATACACTTCTTTTTTCAGGACCCCAAGAAACATTTCTGTGGCAGGGTTAATATCAATGATTCGATCTTGGTTATCCACCACCATCCAGCCATCGCTCATTTCGTCAATCACAGCTTCCCTGGTTAATTGCGCCAAGCCCAAGATCGGTCTTTTTCGAAAAAACGCAAATGCAAGACCGATAATTCCGATTAGGTAGCCAATAAACAAGATAGGGGGAATCTGGGTCATGGTAGCGAAGCTAGAATCTGGAAAGTGTTCGAACCCCAAAGATGTCATAACACCAGCCAGAAAAAGTCCCTCGTGGCCGAGTAATCCCGGAAGATTGACCGATATCATGCCTGGTTCATGAGAGTGAATCCAATTTTCCTTGTATATGTTTGCGAAGGTAAAGACTATGATTACAGTAGATGCCACGTAAAAAACAAAGTAATTGGATGCAAGAAAGAGCCGATCTAAAAATATTCCCCCTTGCACTTCATCTAAAACCACAGAAACCACGCCCCCGGCCAGGATGGTAGCCAGAACAATTAATTGTTTTGTGCTAACACCCTTTTTCTTGAATAAAACGATTGCGCTACTCAACAAGGCGGAAAAAAACTTAAGACAAAGCATAACATGAGATTTCATTGGTTCTTATTTATCCTCAACCTGGAACTGGAAATACATGCCAAGACGCTTGTTTGTGAAATGAGTTTATTATAATGACTTGATAATTTCCGCGTCAAAAATATGTTGTAAG
>CAYJLS010000053.1:0-23680 GCA_964371065.1 uncultured Anaerolineaceae bacterium
TCCACGCCTTTGTAATAGCGCGGGTCACCGTTGCGGCGATAATTGGAAAGTCGCGCCGGATAATCGAGAATCTCTTCCTCGGTCATCCAACGCGACTCTTCGTCGGGGTAGCCTTCGGCGTAAATATTCTGGAAAGCCGAAGCCAGCGCCTCGCGTACCGCCATCGGCGCGGTGGATTCGCTGGGGATCAGGATCAACTTACGGGCTTGCCTCTCCGCCTCAAGTTGAGTCAGATCGAAAACGTCGGGGTCGAGTTGGGCAAGTTTGCCGCGGAATAGAAAATCGGACATGGTAGTCTCCTGGGTAGATAGTCAGATAGTCACATAGTCTGATAGTCTGATAATCGGGAGTCGGATAGTGACTATAAGACTATCAGACCATGAGACCATGAGACTACAAGACTAACGTGAATTGTAGGACGGGAGGGGAAGACGGTCAAGTGAGAAATGACACTACTCGAACCATTTTGTTCGCGGTTCTGTTTTACGATGATTTTACTCGCCGGCAATGACCGCTTTACCCCGCCCCCTTACAATGCAACATGGAGGTGCTTATGTCGAAACGTTCGATCTTTCTGCTGTTGAGTGTCGCCCTGCTGGCCACGGCTTGCGCCCGCTTCAAGAAGGCCAGTGAGCCGACGGCCGCGCCCGTGTCCATCCTTATGCCGACGGCCGCCGCGCCTGCGCCGATTGCAACCGCCACCCAGCCGCCTGCGGCCAACCCCACGCCAGACTTTTCGACGATGACTTTCGTGGAGAAGAACAATCTGTACCTGCAACTGTTGTCCGATCGGCAGGCAGAAGGCGCGGACACGACCGCGGCTGAGGAAGCCTACGCGCGCTCCCTGGACGCAACGCTGGATGGGAACGCTGGCGAGGCCGACCAATATTTACAACAAGCGATTCTGCTGTTGTGGAAATGAAAGGAGAAAATCCCATGAAGAATAAACTTTCCATCCTCCTGTCCATCGCGGCCAGCCTGGCCCTGATCGGGGCGACCATCTTCGCCCCCCAGTCTGCGCTGGCCCAGTCCGGCGACGGCACCGGCGCCCTGACCGCATCCGGCGACGGCCTGGCTGGGATGCGCGGCCAGGGCAACATACGCATCTCCGGCAACGGCGTGCTGATGATCCGCGACCAAGCCGGCGATGCCTCCATCCGGGTGACCGGGAACGGCCAACGGGTTGAATTGCCCAGCGGCTGGATCCGCTACGTAGGCTTTCAGGGCGAAGCGACCGTGAGCGGCAACAAAGTAACGGTGGCGCTCTCTGGCTACGACATTCACCTGGAGGCCAGCGGCTCTGGCAAGTTCGTCCTGCGCGGCAACGGCACGTATCAGACAGGGCATCTGTCTGGCTCATGGACGGAGGGGCCGGAGGTCCACTTACTGCCGTAGTTAATTGAGACGCGCCTCGGGATAAAAATGACGCGAGCGTTGGCCCGCGTCATTTTCTTTTGGCGCTGTTAGGGTCTTCCGGGTCCGCCGCCTGGTAATCCACCTCCGCCGCCACCGGGTTGCCCGCCGCCGGGCAGGCCGCCTCCGCCGGGACCGCCCCCGCTGGGACGCGTCCCGAGCGAGCGCTCGAAGCCGTCGAGGTTGGCGCGTCCCTGCGGCATCTGTCCGCGGGCGAACTGGGTCGTGATCTCGCTGAATTTGTTGGTGAACTGGCTCAAGTCTATACCCATGCCCGCATCACCGCTGCGTCCGCCGAAATTCGCGAAGCCCGCCTGCGCGTTTGCGCCGAGTTGCGCCAGGCCCATCAGTTCGTCGCGCGAGATTTTATTGTCGCCCATGGCCAGTTTGGCGGTGTCAATGAACTGGAAGCCGGTCTGCAAAGCCGAGAGGCGGTCGGTGGGAATGTTGTTCGGTTGGATCTGCGAAAGTTGGTCCATGCGTCCCTGCTGGTCAGCCTGCAAAACGGTCATCATATCCTGCGCCTGCGACTTCACGTTTTGCGCGTTGGTCTGCGCCTGTTGCGCGGCGGCATTCAATTGGTTGATGGTCTCTTCGGCGACCGCCAATCCCTGCGACAGCGTGGAACTGATCTCCTGCAAGGACGAGTCAATCGAACTGAGCGTGCTGTTCATTTGGTTCAGTTCGGTCTGGATGGCGCTCATTTCAACGATCATCTCGCTGGCAAGTTCACCGTACAGGTTGTAATATTCCGCCATCAATTCTTCGGCATATTGCACGTAGTAGTCCGCGTAGTAATAGTAGTCGTAAACGTAGGTGACCTCCTCGGTCGTCACCGCGCTGTCGCTGGTGGTGGTTGTGACGGCGGCGGTGGTCTGCTCGGTGGCCGCGACGGCCTCGGTCACGGCCTCGTCAATCAATGCGGCCAGTTCCTCCTCGGTCAACGCCACGTAGTCAATCGTTGGGCCGGGCGTGGGCGTGGCGGGCATGGCCGTCAACACGTTGGCGTTGACGGTGGCCTGTCCCAGCGCCTGTGCCTGTTGCGTGCCGGCCACGGCGGTGTTGATGGCGTTGGCGTCGCTGGTGGGTTGGGCGCCCATCGTGCAGGCGGCCAGCAGGCCAGCCAGGGCAAGCGCGGTCAGGGTGATGCGAAGAGTGGATTTCATTTTTTGTGCCTCCATTTCAAATTTTTCTTTTTTCAAGGATTACTGCGACACCATTCTTCGGGCGCAGGGTGACGCTGGGTTGCGGGACGGCAGGCTTTGTTGTGGGCAGCACCTGCCAGCGGCGGGACACGATGGCCAGCACGGCGATGGCTTCCGTCCAGGCGAAGTGTTCGCCGATGCAGACGCGCTCCCCGCCGCCGAACGGGAAGAAAGCATAGCGCGGCAGCGAGTTGCCGATGGACTCCCAGCGCTCCGGGTGGAATTCCAGCGGGTCGGCGTAGTAGCGCGGATCGTGGTGCATGACCCACGGGCTGACGAGCACGGTCGCGCGGGACGGGATGGGCTGGCCGCCAATCTCGCAGGTTGCCAGCGCTTCCCGGCCGATCGTCCAGGCGGGCGGGCGCAGGCGCAACGTCTCTTTGACGACCGCGCGGGTGTACGTCAACTTTGCGAGATCTTCGGGCGTCGGCAGGCGGTCGCCTAGCACACGGTCCGCCTCGGCCTGTACCTGGGTCTGCACGCGCAGGTCGTGCGCCAGCAGGTCGAATGCCCAGGCCAGCAGGAGGGCGGTCGTCTCGTGGCCGGCCAGCAGGAAGGTGAGGGCGTGGGCGCGGATTTGCTCGTCGCTGAATTGGCGCTTGTTTTCCCGCAGGATGTTGATCAACGCGTATTTGGCCTGCATCGCGTGCGGACTGGCGATCAGCGCGGCAGTGACGGCGTCCAGGTCGGCGGCCGCGCGCTTGAAGTCCGGGAACCCCGCGCGGGCGGAGTCGGGAAGCGGGAGCGTCGTCAGCGGGAAGAGACGCGTGAGCGCCGTCATCGCCCGGCGGACGCGTTCGGTCGCGCCCGCGGGCGAGTCCCCGAAAAGGGTTTGCATGGCGATGTCGAGCGCGAGGCGCGCCATCTCGTCGGCCATATCCACGCGCCGGCCGCTTTGCCAGTGCGACAGGCATTCCTGCGCGCACTCGGCGATGAGCGGAACGTAGGCGTCTATGCGCTGGGGGTGGAAAGCGGGCTGGAGCGCGCGGCGCTGGGCGAGATGCGCCTCGCCCTCGCTGGTGAGCAGGCCCTCGCCGAGCAGGACACGCGCGCGCTGGAGGATGGGGCCTTTAACGAAGTTGTGACCCTGTTTCACCAGCGCCTGCTCGATGAATTCGGGATGGTTGAGCAGGAAGATTTCGCGCTTCCCGATGCGGACGTGGGCGATGTCGCCCTGCTCGCGTGACAGGTCCGTCAGCGCGTCGAGCGGGTTGCGTAGCATCTGCCAGAGAAAACCGGCGGCGGATGTTCTTTGTTGCGAGGAGGCGAAAACGAGGTTGGTTTCCATGTGAGTCTGCTTTCCTGTTTGGGTTGCCTCAAGGATACAGGAAGCATGCCAAAGCGTCTGCCCGCGCAAGTGGGGAGTGGAGTCCCCTCTTTGGTGGGTGAGTGGAAAATGCGCGCAGGCCATGAACCTTTGTACCCCCGAATGCGCACGCTGGACTTTAGAAGTTGCTTACAGGGTTTACAGATTCTTTAGTTGGTGTAACGCCTTAACGCGAATGCCGCGAATGAGCGAATACCACGAATGGCGCTTTAAATTTATTCGTGTCATTCGTTTATTCGCGCTATTCGCGTTAAAAATCATCATAGTTCCTCTGCCCTCACCAGCCCATATCTCACCGCCATCAGCGCGGCCTGCGTGCGGTCGCTGACTCCCAACTTCGCCAGCAGGTCGCTGACGTAGCCTTTGACGGTCATCTCGGTCAGCGCCAGTTCCAGCGCGATCTCCTTGTTGCTCATGCCGCGTCCGATCAATTTGAGCACCTCCCGTTCGCGTTCGGTCAGCGACTCGAACGGGTCTTCGGGCATGGGCGCGCGTGCCATTAGTTTGCGGGCGATGTCGGGATGCAGCTGCGGTTTCCCTTTGGCCGTGCCGCGGATGGCTTCCACCAATTCGTCCCCGCCCATTTCTTTCAACAGGAATCCGCTTGCGCCTGCACGGAGCGCGGCGTAGATATGCGCGTCGTCGCTGAAGGAGGTTAGGATCAGGATCGGCAGGTGCGGGAACTCGGGACGAATCTGCTCCAGCGCGCGCACGCCGTCCACGTTTGGCATCTGCAAATCCATCAGCACCACGTCGGGCGCGTGCTTATGAATGAGCGCCAGTACCTCCGCGCCATCGGTTGCCTCGGCGGCAACCTGCATATCTTTTTCGGCGTCAATCGTCATCCGCAGTCCGCGGCGCACGATTTGATGGTCATCGGCGATGAGGATTTTGAGCATGGTTTTCTCCGCTGGAAAAAATTAAACACGAAGGACACGAAGGCCACAAAGGTTTGGTCGGTTTTTTGAGTGAGAGGTCTCCGAACAGAGTTTGTTTGAGGATGAACGAGTCGCTTGGAAGGCGGCTTAATGGTTTTTCCTTCGTATACTTCCCTGGCACCGCCCGCCAGGGCAGGTGTGTGCCCTTTGTGTTTAAGTCTTGGTGGGTATTGGCAAACTGAACGACAAAATTGTACCGCGCCCGATTTCAGAATCAACTTTGAACTCGCCGCCCAACGCCAGCACGCGTTCGCGCATCCCGCGCAGGCCGTAATGTCCCGAGGGCGTGGCGGTCACATCGAAGCCCGCGCCCTCATCGCGGACGATCACGCGCAGCATGTCATCGCGTGTCACTTCGATCTGCGCGATGCGGCTCCCGCTGTGCCTGGTGATATTTTGCAACGCCTCGCGGATGACCCACAGCGCTTCATTTGCCAGGGCGAAGGGAATTTCCAACCCCGCGGGCGACTCGACTTCAACGACGAGCAGCGGCCCGCCTTCGGGTCCTGTTCGACGGGACAACGCATCACACTGACCCTGGATGGCCTCCGTTAAATTGACCGTTTCCTCCGCCGACGCGTTTCGCAACTGGTCCAGCAGCAGGCGCATCTCCCGCAAAATGTCGCCGGCGAGATTCTCCAACTCGGCCAATTGACTCTTGAACGATTCGGGCGCGGAGGCTTTCAGTCCGCGCGCCATCATGCCCAGGCCGAAGAGACTCTGCGTCACCGAGTCGTGCAGGTCCCTTGCGATCCTTTGGCGTTCCTCATACGAGGCCACCTCTTGTTGACTATCCAACGCTTGTGTCGTCTGTTCTTTGACCCGCGCCTCGAGGTTTTGGTTCAACTGGTACAGCGACTCGTACGCGTTGGCGTAGGCCAGCGCCAGCGCGGCCTGGCTTGCCAGCGCGTGCAGGCGGTTGCTCTCGTCCGCGTCGTAGATGGGACCCGCGCGGCGCGCTCCCAGCCAGTAGCCGCCGAAGTTGACACTGCCCGCCATCAGGCGCGCACTCCAGGCGGGGACGAGGCGCGCGGGTGGCACGTCGGGTTCGGGGAAGAGTTTGAGCGCGCCCCACTCGGCGCCAATCTGGGCGGGGAAGTCCTCCGTCAGCAGGCGGACGATCTGCTCGCGGCGGTGGACGCGCGCCAGCGAGACTTGCATTCCCTGCACTGCCGCGAGAAATTTCAGGCGGTCGGGGTAGAGCAACCGGTCGAGCCCGCGCTGAATGAAGCGGCGCGCCGGCTCGAACAGGATGGCGGCGACGATCAAACTGACGAGCGGCGCGAGCGGCCGCGAGGTCAGGGAAGAGGCGAAGAGTTCGGTCAGCGCGGTGGTCAGCGCCAGGTACAGGGTCAGGAGCGCGAGCGAGACCGCGCCGTAGGCCAGCGTCCGGCGCAGGAAGCGGTCAATCCCGAATAGGTCGTGGCGCAAGACGGCGTAGGCCAATCCCAGCGGAACGAAAACCTGAAAGATGAGCAGAAGGTTGTAGGGGAAGATGTCCAGCCCGAGGGCCAGGGTCAGCGGCCTGAGCCAGAGCGGAATCTCGGCCAGCAGGATGCTGACCAAAACCACGCGCGCCTGTTGGGTGAAGCGGGAATTCCCGGGCGAGGCGTCGCGGGCGATGACCAGCAGGTTCCACAGGAACAGTCCCATGACGAAGGTGAACCACGCAAAGAGCAGGAAGATGGACAGGAGGCGTGTCCACGCGGCGGAGGCGAGCAGGAAAAACGCCAGCAGGCTGGCGGAGAACAGGTACGCCCCGAGGATGGTTTTGTCCGATGTGCGCGATGCTCGCGGAAAGCGCGCGCTCACGTGGACAGCCATCGGCAGGAGGATGGCGGCGTTGACCACGCGTAGCAACAGAAACGGCTCGAGCAGGGCGTACGTGGGCAGGCCGGGCTGTAGTGCGGGCAGGTCGCTGAATTCAAATGGGATGGAGAGGAAGAAGGCAAAGATCGCCGCGAAACAAGCGATGAGCGTGTGCTCCGCTTTCGGGCGCAGGATGGCGGGGAGCAGTCCCGTGATGAGCATCAGCGCGGCGATGCCCGCGGAAAACGGCGTGAGTTGGCCGCGCGCGGAAACTCCGCTGGCGAGGGAAGCCCAGCCCAGCGCCAGCAGCTCAAAGGCAGATACGCCGAGGATGGGGAGGAAGTGAAAAATTGTAGTTTTCATCCGGGAGTAGGGAAGTGATCCTGATGATTACCCACAAGCCAGGTTCGCCCGCGGTGTAACCGCCGCCTGAACTCACGGGTAATCTCCGAAGATGATCTTGCTGTGAAAGTCGTCTGAATTTTTCGTTAGCGCGCCAAAGTGCTGGGATAACCGCTGGGGTTAGGCGGCAGTTCAACTGCCGCCCCATCGGTTTGGCGCTAACAATTTTTCTGGTTCGAATAGATTTTGTGGTTCATTGGGAATCGGCGTGGCGCTTCGCGTATACCCGATTACTTTATCTTAAGTTTCTTTCTCACAAACGCGCGCACTCGACCGGCGTTTTCGAACGCCTCATGCGCCATTTCCAAAGGGACGGTCAATCCAGGATAACGTATGATTACCCCGTAATTTTCAAGCCTTCGCAAATTATCACGGATTTTCTCGAAACTCTCATCCACAGTCAGGCAAAGCGCCAGTAGCCGAACGAGATCATGATATCGAGGAAAATCAACGCTGTGCTCTACCAGAAAAGCCTTTACATATTTTTCAGCGCATTGCTGGCAATGAAAACAGGCAGTGTCAATTTCAGGGATTTCAATTTGATAGAGAAGCGCTTCCGCAGAGCGAAAGTCTCCTTCTGCCTTGAAAACCCATTCTTTAGTGATCTCGCGCATAGAGTACTTTTCCCTTTTCTGTAATTTCGCGCAGGAAAAAATCACCCAACTTTTTGCGATTATTAATAACAGATCGTGACCGTGCAATAATGTCCACGCTAAATGGCAGGGGAGGCAGGGAATCCGAAATTTCGATGATGGTTTTCATCTCTCCCTTGGGTGTGTCCATTACAACCAGTAAATCGAGGTCGCTCCAGGCATGAGGGTTGCCATACGCATGTGAACCAAAAAGAATAATTTCTTCGGGGTTGAATTTCTCGGCGATAATCCTGGCAAGCGCGCGAATTGTCCGCATAGGAATGCGGGCGCGCTTGGTTAACTGCGGAGTTTGAAACACCGTCTGCATGGTCATATCTGGATTATACGTGAAAATCAAACGGGCGGGGTGGGGGAAATGGAAGGTGGTCAGCGGATGGGGAAGCGGACACCTGCACCCACCGCAGGTGCGGTATAAGCGGATAGAGGTCAGCGGATGAGGAGACAACCCATCCGCTTATCCGTTATTGTATCCGTTGACCATTCAACCTGCGAGCGTCCCCCAATTACTACCCGGAGTGGGCTGGCTGAGGAGTTACCAAAAATCGGCTTTGACGGGCGATTTTGTGGGCGCAAAGGGACTCGCGAAGTCCCCGAAGGGGGAACCCCTGACCTTATCATCCCCTGAATGGGGGTCTCGGTGGAAGTAAAAAGCCTCGCGGCTTGCGAGACTTTTGTGGGCGCAAAGGGACTCGAACCCCTGACCTTCTCGGTGTAAGCGAGACGCTCTAACCAACTGAGCTATGCGCCCGTGGGCGCTATTATACGTTCAAGGTTACAGGTTGGCAAGTTGGAGATTGCGGATTACACTTGTCCTGCAAATTTATAACCTTCAACCTTCAACGGGAGGCGCCATGCGATTCGTTCGTTTTCAAACCGGGGAGGATGCTCCAAGATACGGCTGGTTGCACGAGGAAAAGATCGGCGAGATCGAGGGCGACCTGTTCGGCGCGTATAAGCGGCTCAAAGCGGAAATTCCACTCAAGGATGTCCGCCTGTTGGCGCCGTCCGCGCCGAGCAAGATTGTCTGTGTGGGACGCAATTATGTGGAACACGCCAAGGAACACGGGGCGGAAGTCCCAAAGATCCCATTGATCTTCCTCAAGCCGCCATCCTCGATCATTGCTCCGGGGGACACCATCCTACTTCCGCCGCAGTCCCAACAGGTGGAGCATGAAGCGGAGTTGGTGGTGGTTGTCGGCAAACGCGGACGGAACGTCACCACCGAGTCGGCGCGAGACTACGTGCTGGGCTACACCATCGGGAACGATGTCACCGCCCGCGACCTGCAAAAGACCGACGGCCAGTGGACGCGCGCCAAGGGCTTCGACACGTTCTGCCCGTTTGGACCCTGGGTGGACACCGACTTCGATCCCTCCGACGCGCTGATCACCTGCCGCGTCAACGGGCAGATGCGGCAACTGGCCTCCACGCGTGACATGGTCTTCAACATTGGCGTGCTGATCGCGTACATCTCGTCGGTGATGACGCTGGAGCCGGGCGACCTGATCTTCACCGGCACGCCCGCCGGGGTGGGACCGTTGCAAGCAGGCGACAGCGTGGAAGTGGAAATTGACGGGCTGGGGCTGTTGAGTAATCCCGTGCAGGTTGCGGGTTAAAAACAAATCCATTTTTGCCATCGCGTGTTATACTTTGTATACCGTCACAGGGGTTTGGCTGATTCTCGCCCGAGGTCATCGAACGCCTGCATTTCACGGCCTGCATGGCAGGCCACTTGTTAGGAGAGATATGGAATCGAAGCTGTACGTTGGAAACCTGCCCTACACGGCGACTGAGGAAGAACTGAGCGCGCTGTTTGGACAGGCAGGCACCGTGACCTCTGTCGCGATCATCAAGGACCGCGAGACGGGTCGCTCAAAAGGTTTTGCCTTCGTCGAAATGAGTTCGTCGGACGAGGCGAATAAGGCCATCAACTTGTTGACCGGCCACATGCTGGGCGGACGCGACCTGCGCGTCAGCATCGCCCGTCCGCGCGAAGAGGGCGGCGGCGGCGGGGGCTACGGCAATCGTGGCGGCAACCGCGGCGGCGGCTACGGCAATCGTGGCGGCGGCGGTGGGGGTGGCGGTCGGCGCCGCGATTACTAGACCAGAATACAGACAAAAGCCAGGTTTCCGCCGAAGGCGAGAAACCTGGCTTTTGGTTTGTGACATCTGTCAGCCATTTGACAGTTGCGCACGGACGCAAATGACGGTAAGATTGGGGAGACTATGATACGGATACTGCCTGCCTTTGACCTTCCCGGCATTCCATTGCCATGAGTCAGCAAGCCTGATGGGTAAACGCATACCTGTCAGGCTTTTTTTATCCAAAAACTTGAAGCGACAAGGAGAGTGAATGCAAACACCCTGGGAATACCGCTATGCTCACCGCACGAAAAGCATGGGCAGTTCCGTCATCCGTGAACTGCTCAAGTTGACCGAGCAACCGGACATTATTTCCTTCGCGGGGGGACTGCCTGCACCGGAAGTTTTTCCGGTGAAAGAGTTTCAGGCGGCTTGTAATGCTGTGCTGGAGCAACACGGCGCGCAGGCGCTTCAATACAGCACCACGGAGGGACACCGTCCGCTGCGTGAGATGATCGCCCGCCACAACGCGCGCTACAGCGTGGATGTGACTGCCGACAACATCCTCATCACCTCCGGCTCGCAGCAGGCGCTGGATTTCGTCGGGCGGCTGTTTGTCAACCGCGGCGATTACATCGTGGTCGAATCGCCCACCTACCTCGGCGCGTTGCAGGCCTGGAACGCGTACGGCGCGCAGTACATTTCCGTCCCGATGGATGAAAACGGCATGATCGTGGATGAACTGGAGGAGGCCTTGCGGAAAGGCCCCAAATTCATCTATGTCCTGCCCAATTTCCAGAATCCGAGCGGATCCACCCTCAGCCTCGAGCGCCGCGAAAAACTCATCGAACTGGCGGACAAGTACGGCGTCCCGATCATCGAGGATGACCCGTACGGCCAACTTCGCTACGAGGGCGAACATCTCCCGTCTGTCGTTTACCTGGACAGCAAGTTCCGCGGTCCCAACGGCGGACATTACAGCGGCAATGTCATCTACCTGAGCACGTTCTCGAAACTGCTCGCGCCGGGACTGCGCCTGGCCTGGGTCATCGCGCCGCCGGAAGTCATCCGTAAACTGGTGATGACAAAACAGGCCGCCGACCTGCATACCTCCTCGTTCAACCAGTACGTGGCATACGAGGTGGGCAAGGGTGGATTCCTGGATGAGCATGTCAAGGTCATTCGCGCCACCTACAAGGAACGCCGCGACGTGATGCTCGAAATGATGGAGGAGATGTTCCCGCCCGAGGTGAGTTGGACTCATCCGCAGGGCGGCATGTTCCTGTGGGGCATTCTGCCCGAAGGCATGGACGCGGCCGATGCGCTCAAGATTGCCATCGAACGCAAAGTGGCCTTCGTGCCGGGCGCGGCCTTCCATGCCAATGGCGGCGGCGCCAACACGATGCGGATCAACTTCTCGTATTCCTCACCGGATACCATTCGCGAGGGTATTACCCGCCTCGGAACTGTGTTGAAGGAACTGGTTCACAAAAGCAACGGACATAAATAGAAAGATGAAAGATGAAAGCGGAAAGATGAATCCGGAATCCCGGTAACCCTGGCAATCCCAAAAAACGAATCCCTTTTTATCGTTCACACTAAACGATTCGCCAAAACCGAAGACGGTCTCTGCAATACGGAGGCCGTCTTTTTTCATCCTTCATCTCTCATCTTTCATCTTTTAGTCTTCCACATACGGCACATATTCCGCCCGCGCGATGCCCTGCTTGATGGCTGTCTCGGCCACCGCGCGCGCCACGGCGTGATGCACTTTTTTATCGAGCGGATTTGGCACCAGTTCGCCGGGCGGGGTCATCGAAGCGATTGTCTCGGCGGCCGCCACCAGCATCTCGTGCGTGATGCGCGGGGCGTGCGCGTCCACCGCGCCGCGGAAGATGCCGGGGAAACCCAGCACGTTGTTCACAGACTTGCCGTCCGCCGCGAAGGCCGCGCCGCGCGCCAATGCTGCTGCGGGATCAATCTCCGCGTTGGGATTCGACAGCGCCAAAATGATCTGCCCTTTGCGGACCATCTCCGGCTTGATCAGTCCCGCCGCGCCGGTGGTGGCGATGACGATGTCGCACTCGGCCATGATCTCTTTCAGGTTTGACTCGCGCCCGCCATCGCGTTCGAAACGATCCAGCGCTTCGCGGCTCAGATCTGCGCCGAGCACGGGATTGCCCGTCAGCCGCATCATCATTTTGCCAATGGCGTTGCCCGCCGCGCCCAGTCCGATCTGCCCGATGCGCGATTGGCCGAGGTCGCGCCCGGTCTCGCGCGTCGCGACCAGCAACGCCGCCGTGCAGACGACGGCCGTCCCGTGCTGGTCGTCGTGCAGGACGGGGATGTCGAGCGCGGCCTGGAGTTTTTCCTCGATCTCGAAACAACGCGGGGCGGAGATGTCCTCCAGTTGGATGGCGGCAAAGGTCGGCGCGATGGCCTTCACGACTGCAATGATTTCATCCGGGTCTTTGGTGTCCAGCAGGATCGGCATACCGGAAAGTCCCACCAGTGTTTCCATCAACATGGCCTTGCCTTCCATGACCGGCATGCCCGCCAGCGGACCGATATCGCCGAGTCCCAGCACGGCCGTCCCGTCGGTGACGATGGCGACCATGTGGCTGATGCTGGTGTACGTCCACGCCATGGACGGGTCGGCCGCGATCTTGCGGCAGACCTGCGCCACGCCGGGCGTGTAGACGCGTTGCAGGGTGGCGAGCGAATCGATCGGATAGCGCGAACGGATGGCGATCTTGCCCTTCTGGTGCAGTTCGAGCACCTCGTCGCGCACTTGCAGGACTTTCGTCCCCGGGTTGGCGCGCATGGCTTCAACAATCTTTTCCACGTGCGCCTCGTCCTCCGCATAGACGGTGATATCGCGCACAACGTGTTGCGAGGTCTCGGTCAGCATTTCGATACCGCCCACATTGCCATCCGCTTCCGAGATGGCGGTCAGCAGTTGGGCGAGAACGCCGCGCGCCTGTGAGTTGCGGACGCGCACGGTACGCATGAGTTTACGTTCCCAGGCCATGATGTTCTCCTTGTCATAGTGATTTTAGCGCGAATATCGCGAATACCCTTCGGGTACGATGTGGGCGAATAACGCGAAGCACGCGTGAAAAGAGCGCCTCAATCCCGAAGGGATGTGATGATTGTAACCAACGAACGCCAAGAAAACATAATCCCGAAGGGATGGAATGATTCCGGGAAAATGACACCCCTTCGGGGTTGGAATCGCCATGCCCCTCGTTCTAGAATCAGATCACCCCTTCGGGGTTGGGAACGAACAATATCCCTGTCAGGGACAAATTGGCAACACCTGCCCCGCCGCAGGCGCGGGTTTGTTTTACAAAAGCGCGGGCAACTGATCGAACGCTGTGATGACCGCGCATCCCGCCTCGGGGAAGAGTCGGATCGGGTCGTAGAGCACCGGCCGAAGTCCCGCGCGACGCGAGCCGACCACGTCGGCGAAATAGTTGTCGCCCACGTACATCGTCTCGGGCGCGGACGTTCCCGCGCGGCGCAAGGCTTCTTCGAAGATGCCGCGCTCGGGCTTGAACGAGTTGATTTCGCCGCCCGCCAGCGTAAAAGCGAAATGGCCGCGCAGTCCCATTTCTTCGAGTTGTTCCTGATAGGGTTTTTCGCGGTTGGAGACCACGCCGAGGAGGTAGCCCGCCTCCTGGAGCGTGGAGAGCAGGGCACGCGCTTCCTCGGGAACGTGGACTTGCGGATGGTGATTTGCGCGCATATACGCGGAGAATTGCGGGGACAGGTCCGCGGCCTGCTGGGTCGAACAGCCCATGACGATCAGGCGGCGGCGTCCGAAGGCGACCCAGAATTTTCCCTCATCCTCGAACAGGGCGCTGTCGGTCTTGATTTCGGGAGAGTTGGCAAAGTAGTAATGTTCCCAGCGGTTGGCGCGCAGGCGGTCTTCTTCGCTGACGGGGATGCCGAGCGAGAGGGCGTAATCGTTGAAAACCTCCCCGCCGTTGGGGAGGTGGTGACGGAGCGTGCCGTCGAGGTCGAATAAAATTGCTTTGATGCCGTTGGGGGAGACCATAAATTCTGTTGAACGTTAAACGTTTAACGTTCAACCTCCTATCTCGTTCATGGCGCGGTTGAGGGGGATGAGGCCGTCGGCCAGGCCGTGACCCCAGGGTTTTTCCCAGACGCCGTCGAGGATGAGGTGGCGCAGGTCGTCGAGCGACGCGCCCGCGCGCAGGGGGGTGAGCAAGTCCACTTCCTTTTCGCGCAGGAGGCACAGGCGCAGGCGTCCGTCCGCGGTCAGGCGTGCGCGCGTGCAGGCCGAGCAGAACGGCGCGGTGACGGAGGAGATGAAGCCCACGTCGCCTTTGGCATTCGGCAGGCGGAAGAGGCGCGCCTCGCCGTCCAGTTTGCCGCCGTTGGCGACTTCGAGATCGCCGAGGGAATCTTCGATGCGTTCTTTGATTTCCGTGGCGGTGACCACCTGTCCCGTTTGAATGTCTGTCACGCCCGCGAAGGGCATCATCTCGATGAAGCGCATCTGCCACGGACGGTCAATCGTCAGGCGGGCGAGGTCCACCACATCGTCTTCATTGTAGCCGCGCACCACCACCGCGTTGAGTTTGACGGGCGCCAGCCCCGCGGACTCGGCGGCCAGGATGCCGTCCCAGACATCCTCCAGTTTGCCCCAGCGCGTCAGGCGGTGAAATTTTTCGGGGTCGAGGGTGTCTATCGAGACGTTGACGCGCTGGAGTCCCGCGTCCGCGAGCGGCTTTGCCAGTTTGGTCAGGAGCAGGCCGTTTGTCGTGAGCGAGACGGAGCGGATGCCCTGGGTGTGGGCGATGCCGCGCACGATATCTACGATGTGGGCGCGCACGGTCGGCTCGCCGCCCGTCAGTCGGATCTTGTCGAAGCCGAGCGAGGCGAACAGGCGCGTGAGCAGGAAAATCTCGTTGTCCTGCATGAGTTCCGCGCTGGGGCGGAAGGTCTGGTCCTCGGGCATGCAGTAGATGCAGCGCAGGTTGCAGTGGTCGGTCAGGCTGATGCGCAGGTAATGGATGTTGCGTCCGAAACGGTCTATGGCCATGGGAAGCACATTATAACCAGTTTGGCAGGCAGGGCAATTCAAAAATTCACCCCTGCTTAACTTATTTCATTCTAATTGACGGAGAGATACAGGCGTGCTATCATGCAGTCGAATTTATTCTTTTCATTATTCGGAGGCTTTATGAGCGTTGAATTTATCTTTCGCATCGTTGGAATGTTGGTCTTTGCTTTCCTGGGGGGCTACGCGGGAAAGGAACTTGCTTTCCAGTACCAACGCGACGCGCTGGTTTATACGGTTGGACTCGGACTGGTCGGCGCGCTGGCGGGACTGATCCTGACTCCGTACCTGACCATCCGCCCGGCGCGCGCCCTGCGCTCCGTGCTGGGACGCGTGCCCGCCGAGACGCTTTTCGCGGGACTGACCGGGCTGGTTGTCGGCCTGCTGACGGCCGCGCTGCTGGCCTTTCCGCTCTCCCTGTTGCCGGATCCACTGGGAAATATCCTGCCGTTTATGGGCGTATTGATCTTCGCCTACTTCGGCGTTTCGCTCTTCGTCATGCGCCAGGGCGACATCATGGGACTGCTCAGCACGCTCAGTGGACGCGGCGGCGAGGGCGGGTCCTCCTCCTCGTGGACGAATCTTAATCGCAATATCCTGCTCGATACCAGCGTTATCATTGACGGGCGCGTGGGCGACATCGCCAAGACCGGCTTCCTGCCCGGCACGTTGCTCATCCCGCGCTTCGTGCTGAACGAACTGCAATATGTGGCCGATTCGCCTGACGGCCTGCGCCGCGCCCGCGGCCGCCGCGGCATGGAAACCATCGCCGAACTGCAGAAACTTCCCAACGTGATGGTGCGCGTCAGCGACATCAACGTGGAAGGTATGCGCGAAGTGGATGAGAAACTCGTCGTGCTGGCGCGGCAGATGAAATGTCCGATCCTGACCAACGACTATAACCTCAATCGCGTGGCTGAACTGCAGGGCGTCACCATCCTGAACATCAACGAACTCACCAACGCGGTCAAGTCGGTGGTATTGCCGGGCGAACTGCTCAAGATCAACATCATCCAGGAAGGCAAGGAAAGCTACCAGGGCGTGGGCTATATGGACGACGGCACCATGGTGGTCGTGGAAAACGGCAAGGATTACATCGGCGAGTACAAGGATGTGACTGTCTCCAAAATTTTGCAGACTGCCGCCGGACGCATGATCTTCGCCCGCGTGAATGAAGAGAACGGAAAAAAGAAAAAATAGGGTTAGTTACGTAGTTGGATAGTTACGTAGTTTTGTAGTTGGGTGATTGCCCAATCGAACACCAAGAGGAGGTTGAAATGGCGAAGATCGAGCGGTTTGAAGATATGCAAAGTTGGTAAAAGGGACGCCAACTCGCAAATCAGATTCACGAACTTTGTGAGCATGCCTCATTTGCAAAGGATTTTCGCCTCCGAGGCCAGATCGAGGACGCGGCAGGATCGGTGATGCGCAACATCGCCGAGGGATTCGATGCAGGCTCGAATCCAGAGTTCATCCGCTTCCTCAAAATGTCAAGACGTTCGGCCAGTGAAGTGCAATCGGAGCTCTATCTCGCGCTCGACCGGAAATATATCACTGAGAAGGAACTCAATTTGGCCTACAACCTCGCAACCGAAACCAAACGCCTCATTAACGGCATGATCGCCTACCTGAGAAAATCCCCTCCTCCAAAAAAGCCAACTCAAAACCCGCCCACTTAACCATCCAACTACCAAACTACCAAACTACCAAACTACCTAAACCATGCTCCGCATCTACAACACCCTCACCCGCAAAAAAGAAGATTTCGTCACCCTCGAACCGGGCGTTGTCAAACTCTACGTCTGCGGCGTCACGGTCTACAACGACGCGCACGTGGGGCACGCCATGTCCGCGCTGGTGTTCGACATCGTACGCCGCTACCTCGAATTTCGCGGCTACAAGGTCAAACACGTCATGAACTTCACCGACGTGGACGATAAGATCATCAACCGCGCCAACCAACTCGGTGAGGACCCCTTCGCGCTGGCGCAACGTTACATTGACGATTACCGCCAGAACCTGCACGATCTCAACATCCTGCCTGCCACCTCAAATCCGCGCGCCACCCAAACGATGACGCAGATCATCAAATTCATCCAGGAACTCGGCGAAAGCGGCCACGCCTACGCGCCCGGCAACGGCGACGTGTACTTCCGTGTCACCAAGGAAAAAGATTACGGAAAATTATCCGGCCGCAAACTCGAAGACATGCAGGCCGGCGCGCGCATCGAAGTGGAAGAACAAAAAGAGCACCCGATGGATTTCGCTCTCTGGAAAGCCGCCAAGCCCGGCGAACCCGCCTGGGAATCTCCGTGGGGCAAGGGCCGTCCCGGCTGGCACATCGAATGCTCGGCCATGAACCTGGCTGAACTCGGCGAACAGATTGACATTCACGGCGGCGGCAACGACCTCATCTTCCCGCACCACGAAAACGAGATCGCCCAAACCGAGGCGCTGACCGGCAAACCCTTCGCCCGCACCTGGATGCACAACGGCATGTTGCAACTCGGCGGCGAAAAAATGTCCAAGTCGCTGGGCAACATCATTTCGATCAAAGACTTCCTCGCAAAACGCGACGCGGACGTGATGCGGATGCTCGTCCTGAACGGGACCTACCGCGCGCCGCTGATGTTCAACGACGAGACGTTGGACGCCGCGCAGAAAAACGTCGAGCGCCTCAAATCTGGACTTCGGCCTGCTCCCGCCTCCGCAAGCGGACTCCCCGCGGAAGCCGTCTCCGCCCTCACATCCCAAGCCGAATTCACCAAAAAGGCCTTCACCGACGCGATGGATGATGATTTCAACACCGCCGGCGCGCTGGCCGCGTTCTTCGAACTCATCAAAGCCATCAACACCGCACGCGACAACGGCGCGAACGACGCGCAACTCCTCCCCGCGCAGAATATGCTCCGCACGCTGACAGGCGTCCTCGGCCTGCGCCTGCAGGACAAAAAAGGCTCCGCCGATGCGGACGGATTCATCAACCTGCTGGTCGAAATCCGCGCCGAAGTCCGCAAGCAGAAACTGTGGGCCATGTCCGACCTGGTCCGCGATAGATTGAAGGAACTTGGCGTGATGATTGAGGATGGCAAAGAGGGGACGAGTTGGAGATGGGGTTAGTTTGTCTTTTCGTCGCGTAGTCTGATGGTTACGTAGTCGAATAAAAAAACTTCCGAGATTATGGTCACGGAAGTTTTTTATTTCAAGTAGAATTACGTCATGCTTCCCGCTGACCCTTTTCCTCCGTCTGAATTCGATTCCTGGGCAGAAAACTACGATCACTCCACACAAGCAGAAAGCGAATTCCCTTTCGCTGGCTACGAGCGTGTTCTGCAAACTGTCGTCTCGCGCGCCGACGTCAAAAAAGGAATGTCCGTTCTCGATCTCGGCGCTGGCACAGCCAACCTCACACTTCTCTTCGACCAACCCGGTTGCGAATTATATTGCACTGACTTCTCGCCGCGCATGCTTGAAAAAGCGCGCCTCAAATTACCGAACGCACATTTCATTCTCCATGACCTGCGCCATGATTTTCCCGTTGAAATCAACCGTCGCTTTGACCGCATTGTTTCGGCATATGTTTTCCATCACTTTGAACTGGAGAAAAAGGTCAGCCTATGCCAGGAATTGATAGAGCGACGACTTAATCCGGGCGGAAAACTGGTCATCGCCGATTTGTCGTTTCCCACTTATGCGGACAAGGAAAAATTCAAACTCCACTTTGATGATTGGGAGGAGGAATTCTACTGGTTCGCGGATGAAGCCGTTGCGGCGCTAAGCAAAGCAGGTATTCCGGCCGCATACGAGCAGGTATCCCCTTGCGCCGGAGTTTACTTTATCGGCACATAACCTCAAAGTATAGGATAATGTCGCCTTACCTCAACCTGCGATCAACGGAAACTTTACCGGTGTGAAACCACTCTCCTTCTGGCACAAACTGCTCTACGGCTCCGGTGACTGGGGACTCGCCTCCACCGGCATGTTGCGCTCGGTCTTCTACGCAATTTATCTAACCGATGTCGTCGGCCTGGACGCGCGCATTGGTTCGTTCGCGGCGCTGGCGGGCATCATTTGGGACGCGGTCAACGACCCGCTCGTGGGCATGATCAGCGACCGCGTCCGCACGAAACGTGGACGCCGCCTGCCCTTCCTGCTCTGGTTCGGGATTCCGTTCGGGCTGTCGTTTGTCCTGCTCTGGTGGGCCCCGCCGTGGCAGACGCAATGGGCGCTGGCGATCCACATCACGCTGGCCTTCATCGTCGCCGACACGATGTCCACGCTCATCTCCATCCCGTATCTTTCACTGACCCCCGAACTGACTCCCGATTACGACGAGCGCACCACGCTGACGAGTTACCGCATCTTCTTTCAACTCACCGCCGCGCTGGCGGTCGTCATCTTCGCGCCCATGATCGTGGATGCGACGCTGGCCGCGGGTTTCACCCAGCAACAAGGCTTCGTTCTGGTCGGCGCGATCTTCGGTGGGCTGGCGATTCCTCCGTATCTCATCATGCCTTTCGTTTTTAAGGAGCACACGATCACGGAGGAGCCCAAGCCCATCTCGTTGACCGAAATGTTGCGGACGGCCTGGGCTAACAAACCTTTCCGTTTCGTAGCGGGCATCCACACCATGAACTGGTCTGCCGTGGACATGATCGCGGTGACCTTCCCGTACTTCACGTTGTACTGGATCGCGCAGGGCGATCCGCTCGCCACCGTCCGCTTCCTCGGCCTGGACCTCGCGCTGGAGTCCGCGTTTCTCGGCACGCTCATGCTGACGACCGTCCTCTTCGTCCCGTTCTGGCTGTGGCTGTCGCGCCGCACGAACAAACGCTCGGCCTACATCGCAGGGATGCTCTTCTGGGTGGTAATGCAATTTTTGCTCTTCACTGTCCAGCCCGGCGAGACGGGCAAGATGCTCATCCTGTGTGTCCTGCTCGGCATCGGCCTTTCCTCCGCCTACGTTCTGCCCGACGCCATCTTCCCCGACATCATCGAATGGGACGAATTGCGGACCGGCCGCCGCCAGGAGGGGATTTACTACGGGGCGCGCGCCTTCATCCGCAAGATGGCCGGCGCGCTGGTCATCTTCCTGACCCTGCAACTGCTCGGTTGGGCGGGCTACGCGTCCCCGCCTGCGGACGCGGCGGTCTACTCCCAGCCCGCATCCGTGCTGACGATGATCCGCCTGCTGGTCTCGCCCTTCGGCGCGGTCGTGCTTTTCGGCGCGGTGCTGTGCGCGTGGTTCTATCCCCTCAGCCGTGAGAGGCACACGAAGATACGGGAATTGTTGGAGAAGAGGAAGGGAAGCGGTTAGCTATTTCACCGTCACCAACACCACCGCTGTCTCCACCCTCTGATCTGCGTACACCACCACCAACTGAATCACATATAACCCATTTAGCCCAGCCGTATCCCATTCCGCCAGCGGAGCGTTGATGACGGGCGTGGTCATGTCCCCGCCGACCTGCCTCCACTCGCGCGGATAAAGCCCCTCTCCCACTTGAATTCGATAATACTGGAAACCATTCCCCGCGGCCGTGCCAATAAGTTGCACGCGTCCACTGACCTCCGCGAATAGCGCGGGCGCGCTGATGTTCGCGTTCGGGTTCGGCGCGCCCGGCTGGATGGCATCGTATGCCACCGGCTCCACGGTAATCCCCGCCTGCGCGGCCCACTTGCGCGCCGCCGCTGGCACAGACATAAAGACGCGCTCCTCCACCAGATCGGGCGGGGTGAAGACCGTCGCCAGCAGGCCGGTCTCGCGGTTGATGGCATAGGTGTGGAATAGGTTGTCGGCCTGAGTCGGCTCGAAGCCGCTCATGAAAATCTCGCGCACAATATCGGGACAATCCGCCGTGGGCAACAACCCCGAAGGATCGCACACGTTCAACTCGGTGATGCCCGTGGGCGGAGTCCAGCCGTCCGCAGGCAGGGACGCGCTGGCAGTTTGCATCAGCGCGCTCCACAGCGCGGCCGGCAGGCGCGGCGACAAGGATGACTCCCCTCTTCCGCGTTCGTCGGGAGAGGGGTTGGGGGTGAGGGCAGGGAGCGTACCCGTCCACACGGCAACAACGCGCGCGGGAGTGTAACCAATCATCCACGCGTCCGCGCCGCCCGTCCAACCGGATTTCACAGCGGCAGGCCGCCCGATCTCCGTCACATTCGGGTTGCCCCAACTCGGCCAGCGCGCCGGCCCGTCGCTCAGGGCGTGGTTCATCAAATACGCCAACTGCGGCGAGACCACCGACTGCGATTCGGGTTGCGACCAATCCAGCCAGACCGCGCCGTCGGTCGTCTCCACGCGCAACACGGACGAGGGCTGGATGGCGTCCGCGAAAAACTGTCCGTTGCGGAGACCCAAAGCCGCGAAGGTCGCGTAGGCCGCCGCGAGGTCGGTCAAAGTTTGAGGCGGGGAATCGCTCACGAAGGCCGCGCCCGCCTCCAGGTCCAGCCCGAACGAGCGCGCCGTCTGCGCGGCGTTGCCCGCGCCCATCTGCTCCAACACGTCCAGCGCGGGCGTCAGGTAATCGTTCGCAAGCGCGGCGCGCAGTCGCACCGGGCCGTGAAATGCAAGATCGGGATTTTGGATGTCGCCGCCCGGGACGTCCCAGACCAACGAGGCGGGACCGAGGCCGCGGGCGAATCCCGTTAAATAAACGAACGGAGCGAGCAGGGACCCAGGCCTGTGCGCCGTTAAAAAAGCGGATTCGCCGCTGGGAGTTGTCTCGCCTGCCAGCGACAGGATCTGACCGTCGCGCGGGTCGAGCACGAGCGCGCTTGCGGACGGGTTCGCGAGGTTCGCCTGCGGAAGCGCGGACAGGTTGCGCACCGCCTCGCAACCGGTTTCATCCACCGGCGCGCCGGCGAGACGCGCCGCGTAAATTTGCGTTAGGCAAATTGTGTTTTGTTGCAATTCGTAATCGAGCGTGGTGACGATGTTCAGCCCGCCGCGTTCGAGACGCTGGCGATCATAGCGGCTGGACAGTTGAGTCATCACGAGGTTGACAAAGGCGGATTCGCCCTCACCCCCGGTCCCTTCGCGAAGCACCCCTGTGGGGCTCCCGATTACAAGAGAGGGGGGCAACCCACCTTCAACCATCCCCAATGCCTGCATGATGAGGAGCACCTCGCGGCCGCGCTGGGACGCGGCATCTGGCGCGTCGAGCGGATTCAGGCTGGGCGTCTGTGAGACCGCGGCCAGCAATGCGGATTCGGCGAGGGTCAGTTCGCTGGCGGGTTTATCGAAATAAAGTTCGGAGGCGGCTTCAATGCCGAATGCGTAGTGCCCGTAATTGGCGGAATTGATGTACCACTCCATCACCTGCTGGCGGCCGAAGCGCGCCGTGATCTGCGCGGCGAGGATGCGCTCGCGCAGGGCGCGTCGCAGGGACGGCGGCTCCGCGAACAGCAACAGGTCGTAGGCCAGTTTTTGCGCGAGGGTGGGATGCGCGTCGGGGTTGTCGAGGCCGCTGAGAAAGTAGCCGGGGTGCCGCTCGAAGCCCGTGTCTGCCGCGGCGATGGTCGCGTCCACCAGTGATTTGGGGAGACGATCCAGCGGCAGGTAGACGCGCGCCGAGTCGGACGGGGCAAACGTGAAGATGATCTGCTCGCCCGTGCGGTCATAGAGGCGCGTGGGTTGGAGCAGGAGTCCGTTGTTTGGATTCAGCAGGATGGGGAGTTGATCAAGCGAGGGCAGGTCGCGCGTCAGGTTGGCGTAGGCGAACACCGAGGCGAAGATGCCGACCGCGAGCAGGATCGAAAAAATATAGCCGAGTCCCAGCCCCGCGGCGCGCAGGCGCGACTCGGAACGGCGGCGCAAGTCCGCGCGGCGTTCGCGGCGGCGATGGACGATCTCGGCCAGGTTGGGCATGGGTTGATTCTAATGCAGAAACCCGTTTTCTTCGCCCCACTCCTCTTCGTTTCGGGGGTAATAAAGAAAACGGGTTTCTGGATTCAGGTCTGGTCACATGGGCGGATCCAGCCATTTTGCCCGTTGATGAGCACGGTTTGCTCTTTTCCCTTACAGTGTATTTCTGTCACCCAAACGGGGAGCAGGATCAGTTTGAACGATTCCACGGTCATGCCCGCGGTTGACAGCCGCAGGTTGTTTAAATGCGATAGTTCGGAGTTCAGCCGTTCCATATATTGCTGCGCAACCTGGCCGCGCGCTTCCAGCGACGCGTCGCTCATGGAAATATCGTAAATCTCGGCGGGCCAGTTGGCGAGGTAGCGCGGGTCGTATGGTTTAACGGCGGATAAGTCAAAGGTTGAAATGATGCAGGCGAGGAGGTCGGCAGTCTTTTTGCTGGCGGGAATCAATAAATCGTTGATGAACAGGGGATATTGCTCGCGCACGCGTATCACGCGTTGCACCTGACGAAAACCCTCGGTCTCCGTCTGGAGCGTCTCGCCGGTGTAATCAAT
The DNA here is from genome assembly GCA_964371065.1 of uncultured Anaerolineaceae bacterium. Lineage (GTDB taxonomy): Bacteria > Chloroflexota > Anaerolineae > Anaerolineales > Villigracilaceae > Denitrolinea. Next base: position 23,346 of record CAYJLS010000053.1, read on the forward strand.
TCCACCGCCGAGATCGAATGTCCAGAGGGGGACGTAGATGCCACGCGGGATGTCTACTTTTCGTTCGGGCTTGATCTCGTACAAGTCCACCCAAAAGGCGAGTTTCTCTATGGCCTGTTTTTGCGTGAGCGCGTGTGGGATGATGCCATCCGGTTCGAGCAGTTCGCGTGACTCTTCGAGGCGGACAACGTGCGGAGAATCGCAGTAAGCACAAGTGGCGGAGAGGACATCCGGCGCGAGGATGAACTCCGCGCCACAACCTTTGCAGTGAAAGACCTGCATGGCGACGGGTTTGCGGTGGCCTTTGGCGGTGGCCATGGCGGTAAAGAAATCCG
>CAYJLS010000054.1:0-23558 GCA_964371065.1 uncultured Anaerolineaceae bacterium
GCCTTTTCCACATCACCTTTTTGGAGATACTTGAGATGTGGGCATTCACCGGTGAATAAAGCATTGACGTAAGCCACTCCTTTGTTACTATACAACCCTGCGTCATCAAATTCAAGTGACATATGTCATATATTTTGGCAATTCAAATGAGATACGGTACACAGTACAACCGCAGGGTATTCGGTGGCTGAAATAACTGACCAAACAGAAAGACCTCCAAGCATCTGCCCGGAGGTCTTTCTCCACTGATCACTGAAAACCGATCACTGATTACTGCGCGCCTTCGCCGCCCTCACCAATCCCACAAACAGCAGGTTCTGTCACCGGCGGGAAGTTTTATTGCTGACCATATTTCCTGCGCTACGCGGCGTGATCCGGCATATGCGTTAGTAGACGCGGGTTACGTAAACGCGATCTTATAGGCGCAAGTCGCCCCACTTGGACATATACAACAGGGCGCTTGGGATTGTCATCGTGCTTCATGTAACTCTTACTTCGGCGCAAATTCTCGTAATTGAAAGTTGGATCGTTCTTATCTAAAAGTACCACGAGCGCATCTTGCGGGATGCGCTTTGCAAAATCGGGATGTTCGATGACATAGCGATTAAATTCGGTAAACAGTTCGTCATATTTCTCTTCATACAGGGTGTTCATTCGTGTTTCCTCATTTCTTTCTCGTATTGCTCCCGGTATTTCTTCCAGTTTTTGCGAATGTCGTTTTGTCCGAAAGTTAGCACTTCGGCATTGGTATGGTATGGAAATTCTTCCTTCGTTGTTGTCCCATCAGGATGAGGTAAATCTTTGTGTGGCGACCCATGCGCAGTATCGTATCGAACAATTTCGCGCCATTCGCCATCTATCTCTGCCTCATATTGAATGGTGAACTCTTTGATCGTGTGCTTATCGAGAACATGTTGATGTCTGTACCTGTCTCTACTGCTGCCTCGCAATGGAACGATAAAACGTGTGATAGTCATCCGGCTAGCTCCACACAACTGTGATTCTAGTCGAGTGATTTGGTGAAGTCAATCTACTCATGTGTTGATTATAGCAGACTTCCGAAGTCTCTCAGACTTCGGAAGTCTGCTTTGTTCTGAAAACTGAACGCTGAAAACCGCTTACTTCTGGCTTCGCTCCTTCGCCGCCCTGACCAATCCCACGAACAACGGATGCGGACGGTTTGGGCGCGATAAAAATTCGGGATGGAACTGGCTCGCCACCATATACGGATGATCGGCCAGTTCTGCGATCTCCACCAGCCTCCCATCCGGGGACATGCCTGAGAAAACCATGCCTGCCTTTTCAAATTCAGTTTTGTAGGCGTTGTTGAACTCGAAGCGATGGCGGTGGCGTTCATCCACTTGCGCGACGCCATAAGCCGCGGCGGCCTTCGTGCCAGGCAACAACACACACGGGTACAGGCCGAGGCGCATCGTCCCGCCCATGTCGCTGATGGCGCGCTGATCCAGCATCAGGTCAATCACCGGCGCGGACGTGCTGCGGTCGAACTCGGTCGAGTTGGCGTCCTCGTGTCCGAGCGCGTCCCGGGCAAACTCGACGCACATCAACTGCATTCCCAAACACAATCCCAAATACGGGATTTTCTTCTCGCGCGCGTAACGCGCCGCCATGATCTTGCCCTCGATGCCGCGCGAGCCGAACCCGCCCGGGACGATGATCGCGTCCGCGCCCTGCACGATGTCCCAGCCTTTGTTCTTTTCCAGGTCCACGGAATGCACCCAGCCGAGTTCCACGTCCACGCCCACGGCCAGCGCGGCGTGTTTGAGCGCCTCGCGCACCGACATGTAGGCGTCCTGCAATTCCACGTATTTGCCCACCAGCGCCACCTTCACGGTCGGCTTGGGCTTGCGGACGTTTTCCACCAGTTTTCGCCAGTCGCTCAAATCGGGCTGGCGCGTGGATTTGAGTCCGAGTTTCTCCACGATGTAATCCGGCACGCCTGCCTTCTCGATCAGCAGCGGCACTTCATACAACACGTCCGATGTGACCATCGGCACCACGGCCTGCTTTTCCACGTCGCAGAACAAGGCGATCTTGTCGGTCAGGCCGTCTTCGATGGGTTGGTCGGAACGGGCGATGATCATGTTCGGGGAAATACCGATCGAGCGCAGCGCGGCCACCGAATGTTGCGTGGGCTTCGTTTTCAGTTCGCCGGTCGCGCCGATGTACGGGAGCCACGTCACGTGGATGAAGAACACGTTCTCGCGCCCGACCTCGTTGCGGAGTTGGCGCAACGCCTCTAGGAACGGCTGCGACTCGATGTCGCCCACCGTGCCGCCGATCTCCACCAGGACGACTTCCGCGCCCGTCTCCTTCGCCACCAGCCCGATGCGGCGCTTAATTTCGTTGGTGATGTGCGGAATCACCTGGATCGTCCCGCCCAGGAAGTCCCCGCGCCGCTCCTTTTGGATGATCTCCGCGTACACCTGCCCGCTGGTGAAATTGCTGACGCGGCTCAGGCGGATGTCAATGAAGCGCTCGTAGTGGCCCAGGTCCAGGTCCGTTTCCGCGCCGTCGTCCAGCACGTAGACTTCGCCATGCTGGTAGGGACTCATCGTGCCCGGGTCCACGTTGATGTATGGGTCCAGTTTCTGCACCGCCACCTTGAAGCCGCGTTCCTTGAGCGTCAGCCCAAGCGCGGCCGCAGTCACGCCCTTGCCGACCGAGGACACCACGCCGCCGGTGAAGAAAATATATTTCGTTGCCATGTTCACCTCTCAGAATTTCGTTATCGCGAGACGCCGTCCTGCGAAGTCCCCGTCGGGGGAATGACGGATAAAAACTTAGGCTCAGTAGATGAAAATTGACGATTGAAATCGTCACTACATGGCTTGCGTTCCCTCCACGTAGTAATGACTTTAGTCATCCGCCTGACGCCAGGAAGCGCCGCTATAGCGCAATTTTTCATCTACTGAGGCTTGTAACTCTTACATTATCCCACGAGTCTATTGCAAAAAGGGAAACTTTACCGTGAAGAGGAGATTGCTTCGCAGAGAACGCTCGCACATAGTCCCGATGCTCTTTCGGGAATGACGGTAAGTCGAGGGGCGCGCGGTACGCAACACGCAACACGCAATACGCAATACGCAGTACGCAACACGTATCACGCAACACGTTTTACCCCATGTGATCCAAATACTTCAATCCCGACCCCGTGTTCAGCAACAGGACGCGCTCTTCGGGCGCGACCCATTTTTGTTGGATCAACTGCTTGAGCGCCGCGAGCGTGGCCGCGCCTTCGGGTGCGACGAAGAACCCTTCGCGGGTGGCGAGTTCGTGCTGCGACTGGTAGATGGCCTCGTCGCTGACCGCCACCGCCGTTCCGTGACTTTCGCGCAGTGTGGACAAAATGATGCGGTCGGCGAAACTCTTGGGGACGCGCAGGCCTGAAGCCTGCGTGTGGGCGTCAATCCAAAAATCGCAGAAGTCCGCGCCCGCCTGGAAGGCTTTGACAACCGGCGCGCATCCGTCCGCCTGGACAACCACCATGCGCGGGCGTTTATCTGTTTTGAGCCAACCCAGTTCGGCCAGTTCGGCGATGGCTTTCCAGATGCCGACCAGGCCCGTCCCGCCGCCGGTGGGATAGATGATCACATCCGGCAGTTCCCACTCGAAGAATTCGGCGATCTCGTAGCCCATGACCTTCTTGCCCTCGAGTCGGTACGGCTCCTTGAATGTGGACAGGTCAAACCAACCCTCGGCAAGCGCCTTGATGCCAGACATGCCCGCGGCTTCATTGATCAGCCCGTCCACGAGGACGACTTCCGCGCCCGCCATGCGGCTTTCTTCGATGTTGGCGCGCGGCGTGTCTTTTGGCATGAAGATGTGCGCGCGGATTCCCGCGCGCGCCGCGTAGGCCGCCATGGCGCCGCCCGCGTTACCCGCGGTGGGGATGATCACTTTTTGGATGCCAAGTTCTTTGGCTTTGGAAATAGCCGCCGCCAGTCCGCGCGCTTTAAATGTGCCGGTCGGGTTGAAACTTTCGTCCTTGAGGAACAGGCGCGTAAGTCCAAGTTCGGAGCCGAGGCGCGGCAGGCGCAAAACGGGCGTGTCGCCCTCGCCGAGGCTGACGTGGTTGGCGGGGTCGTCCACGGGCAGGAGTTCGCTCCAGCGCCACATGCCGCGCGGGCGGGCGCGCACCGCCTCACGGTCCAGGTGTTGACGCGCCGCCGTCAGGTCGTAACGCGTGACGAGCGGCGCCTGGCAGTCGGGGCAGAAGGTGTGGACTTCGCGCGTCGAGTAGCGCGTGCCGCAGTCCGAACATTCGAGGTAAAGCACATACGTGCCGGGTTGGTTGTTCATTTTGGCGAGGGGACGAAGGCTTCCACGCGCGCCCACAGTTCGCGGATGTTGATCGGCTTGGACATGTACACGTCGCAGCCCGAGGCCAGCGCCTTTTCCGCGTCGCCTTTGAGCGCGTTGGCGGTGATGGCGATGATGGGGGTGTAGGCCAGTTTGCTCTTGGCGCTCGAGCGGATGCGCCGCGCCACTTCGTAGCCGTCTATGTCGGGCAGGTTGATGTCGAGCAGGATCAAATCCACGTCTTCGCTTTCGGCCAGCGTCACTCCCTCCTGGCCGTCCCTGGCTTGGATCAATTGATAGCCGCGCGACTCGAGCGCGCGCTGGACGAGCAACATGTTATCGGGGTTATCTTCGACATATAAAATATTATGTCCCATTTTTCATTCTCCTTGTTCTGCGCTTTTATCTGCGATGACCTGGATGACCTGGTCTACGAATTTGCGTGTGGAAAGCGAGCCTTTCTGGTAGAGCGCTTCGATGTGACCATTGAGTCGTTTCCGTTCTTCGGGCGAGATGTCCTTGGCGCTGACGACAACAATCGGGATGTTTTTGGTGCGCGGGTCGAGTTTGAGTTCCTCCACCAGCCCGAACCCGTCAATCCCCGGCATCATCAGGTCGCTGACGACCAGGTCGGGAATTTTTTGCCGCGCCAGCGCGAGACCTTCCCAGCCGTCCCTGGCGTGGTAGACCCGATAGGTTTTGCGCGCCTCCAGCAGGCGGCGGATGAGCAGGGCGTCGTCCTCGTTGTCGTCCACCAATAAAACGGTGGTGGCTTTCTCGTCCAGGTTTTCGAGCGCGGCCTGCAAGCCCTCGCGTGGGGCGGGGGTTTGGTCTTCGCTCAGGTGGACGTCCACCGCGAACTGATCTTCCAGCACGTGCTTTTCGACGGGAAAGGTGTGTCCCGTGCAGTTGACGACGATCCTCTCGTCCGGGCGGATCGCGCCGTTTTTCAGCATCTTTTCGAGACCCGCGAAGGCGACCGCGGTCGCGGGCTCCACAGCCATGCCCTCGCTTTTGGCGAGCGAACGCATGGCGGAATAGGCTTCCAGGTCGGTGACGGATTCCATCGTCCCGCCGAACTGCTGGGTGAGATTCCACAGGTAGGTGTACGACTTGCCCGGGTCGCCAGTGGACAGGATGATGATGCGCGTGTCGGGGATGACCGGCTCGGCGGTATCCTTGCCGTCCTTGAAGGCGCGCACCATCGGCGAACATCCCTCGGCCTGGATGACGGCCAGTTTGGGGATGCGGTGGATCAGTCCCATGGCGAGCATTTCTTTAAATCCCTGGTACACGCCCAGCGGGCCGAGTCCGCCGCTGACGGATTGCACGTACCAATCCGGCGCGCGCCAACCGAGTTGTTCCACGATCTCGTAGGCGATGGTTTTCATGGATTCGCGCGCGGGGACGGAACTGGCGCCGCGGTCCAGCAGGAGGTGCCGGCGCTGGGCGAACTGGGCGGCGATCTGCTTGGTCTGGTCGTAGTTGCCGCTGACGCGGATGACCTCCGCGCCGAACAGGGCGGCTTCCCGCAACTTTTCCTGCGGGACGAGGCTGGTCATAAAGACCCAGAGTTTGATGCCCGCCCGCGCGCAGGCCGCCGCGTACGCGACTGCCGCGTTGCCGGTGGAGGCGATGACGGCTTCGCGCACGTTATTCTCGTTCATGGCGGCCACGGCCACCGCGGCCTGCCGGTCTTTGAAGGAGGAGGTCGGCCCGTAGCGTTCGTCCTTGATGAAAACGGAACCCGCCCCAAGTCCGGGGGCGTAGCGCCCCGACAGCCAGAGGGGAGTCCCGCCGGCGGGGTAGAGGTCGAGGGCGGCGGGGTCGTCCAGCGGCAGGATGTCCTGATAGCGCCACAGGTTGGCGGGGCGGCCGGGCAGTCCGCGCAGGAGTTCGCGTTTGAAGGCGTCGTAATCGTAGCGGGCTTCGAGCCATTGCGACTGGCAGTGTTTGCAGATGGCCGGTACGAACGGCTCGTAGGGCTGTCCCGTCCCGCAGAGCGCGCACTCCAGGTAAAGCGGAAGCGCCATTTACTTTTGCACCTTTTCGATTTCGATCGGGTCAACGATGACGGCTTCGATAGGCAGTTCCACGAAGAAGGCGGCGCCTTCACCGTCAATGCCGGCGCTTTCCGCCCACAGGCGGCCGCCGTGCATTTCGATCAGTTTGCGGCTGATGGGCAGGCCCAGGCCGGTGCCGCCGGCCCTGCGCGTGGTGGAGGTGTCCACCTGGGTGAATTCCTGGAAGATGTCTTCCAGGTTGTCGGGCGGGATGCCGACGCCCGTGTCGCGCACGCAGACGGTGATCAGGTCGCCGTGGCGGTCGGCGCGCAGGCGCACCTGTCCTTTGTCCGTGAATTTGATGGCGTTGTTGACGAGGTTGATCATCACCTGGCGGATGCGGGTGCGGTCGGCGAAGATTTCCACGGCGGAGTCGGAGTCTTTCTCGATGAAGAGCGACAGGTTCTTTTCGCTGGCGAGCGTGGAGGTGATGCTGGTGACATCTTGGAGCAGGTCGTGGATGTGGAAGCGTTCGGGGTTCAGGCTCATGCGCCCGGCTTCGATCTTGGCCATATCCAACACGTCGTTGATCAGGTGCAGGAGGTGTTGCCCGTTTTTCTGGATCAGGCCCAGGTCGTTGTCCATGTTTTTGGTCAGCGGGCCGTCGAGTCCTTCGAGCATCACATCCGCAAAGCCGAGGATGGAGTTGAGCGGCGTGCGGAGTTCATGCGACATGTTGGCGAGGAAGGAGGATTTGAGGCGATCCAGTTCGCGCAGTTGAAGGACGGTGGCGGACTGTTCCATGTACAAGCGCGCGTTTTGCAGGGCGATGGCGACTTGAACGGCAAGGGTGGTGTAGATGTTGGCGTCTTCTTCGGTGAAGAAGTTGGCTGTATCTGCCTGCACATCGAATATGCCCAACAACTTCTCGCCGACGATCATTGGCACCGCCATTTCAGAGCGGGTTTCAGGCAAAAGACGATTCGATAGGAAGGCAGATTCTTTATCGTGAACCACATCATTGGCAATCACAAACTGCCTGTTACGGGTCGCCCTGGCCGCAATGGACTGTTCGTGATCCATGGGGATGGCCCATCCTTCCGATACCATTTGCCTGCCGATTTCTCCTGCGCCGGATGCGAGCAATAACGTTTTCCATGATTCATCTGCAAGGTAGATCTGCGCGTGATAAAGGTTGAAACGTTCTTTGGTCAGGTCCACCACGGATTGCAACAATTCATCCGGGTTCAACACGGTGGAGGCGGTGGTGCTTACGACGGCCACCGTTTCCAATTCATGGGCGCGTTTTTCGTTGAGTTCGAAGAGCCTCAAATTTTCAATGTGGACGCTGACCTGTTCGGCGATGCTGTTGGCTAACTCGAGCGCGCTGGACGGGACATCCTTCAGGCCTGCCACCGTCAACTGGCCGATGGTTTCGCCGCGCACTGTCAGGGGTTGTGCGAAGGATATATCCTGCAGGAGTTGTGTTTTATCGAAGGGGAATGGGGTGACTTGAACGGTGTCGTAGGCAAAGCCCAGCGCGTTAGGGTTTTGACTGGTAAACGATTGCCAGTTTTCGCGCGTCAGGCGGCGGTTCGCTTCTTCGGCGTCGGTGCGGGCGCGGGAGGCATCTGCCAGCAGGCGCAGGTTTTCCACTTGCTGGCTGAGTTGCCGCGCGACTGCAGAGACCAGCGCCTTGTCTGCATCTGTCAGCGGATGCGCCGGGTCCGCTTTCAGGAATAGGTTGCCGACGTGTTCATCCAATACGTTGACTGTCTCTTGAAAATCGTGTTCATCAGGAGACGCTTCGGCAAAGGAAGCAACGGAGTTTTGATCATAAATAAAACCAATGCGCTCACTGTTATGGATACCATCCAGGAACGATTCCCAGTTCTCGTGTGTAAAGCGGCGGGTGGCGGCTTGCGCTTCAGCGCGGGCGCGTTCGGTTGCGGCCAGCAGGCGCAGGTTCTGGATTTGAAGCGAGGCTTGCTGGGCGACTGCATTTGCCAAATTGCTTTCTTCCGGCGTCCAGTCACGCTCTGGCGGCGGTTCGATCTGCATTTCTCCGATCGTCTGCCCGCTGGCGGTCAAGGGAGCGTTGATGGCGCTATCTGGTCTCGAGGCGGCTAAAGTTGTCGTGCGAAGCGGCATCGAATTCTCACTGCTATAGGAGTAACCAACCTGTTCCTTTTCGTAGAGGCTGGAGTCTGTAGGATGCGCGGCTACAGCGCTTGCCTGCGCGGAAGCGCGTTCCTCACTTTCCTTAAGTTGCGCTTCCAATTCAAGGATGCGCGCGCCTAATGTTTCAAGCTCACGGCGCATCTCCAGGTTGTCAATCAGTGGCTGTGGCGCGCGCGGCTCAATATCCGCAAGCGGCTGGTTCTCGATACGTTTAATGTCCAGGAACAGTTTTTCGACCCGTTTGTCGGATTTAGTATCCGGAGGGTTCGGCAAATGTTTTTTAGCCCGTTTGCTGGATTTATCGGGGGGCATGGGGTTGTCTCCTGAACCTGCGCCGCTTATTTCTTATCTTTCATGCTCAACTGGGCAATGGTCATGGGAGCGCCCAGGGCATGACCCAATTCGCGCGCCGCGATTTGAAGCACGGCTTCGACTGTGGTCGCGCTTTGGATCTTCTGACTGATGAGGTTCAATGTACTTTCGCGTTCGGCCTGTTGTTGTGATTTGGCAAAAGAGCGCGCGTTTTGCAAAGCGGTGGATACCTGGGACGCGAGCGTGGCATAGATGTTGGCATCTTCTTCAGAGAAGGCATTGAGGATATCCGATTGCACATCCAGCACACCCAGAATCTGATCGCCGATGATCAGTGGCACGGCCATTTCGGAAGCGGTATTGGGCATGAGCGGATTGGGAAGCCAGCCTGCCTCATGATGCACATCGTTGACGATCACGGCTTGCCGGGCGCGGGCGGAGCGCGCCACGAGCGATTGTTCCTGATTGATTGGAATCACCGCGGTGCCGTCCGTGCCTTCATGTATATCGCCTTCCTTCCAACCACAAGCGGCAATCTTAAGTTCTGCTGTGTTTTCATTATGGATAAAAACATGGGCATGGTATAAGCCGAACTGACGCTGGGTCAAATGCACCACAGAGTGCAGCATTTTATCTATATCCAGCTCTCTGGACGAAATTGTGCTGATCTCGGCAACCGCCGCCAGTTGGCGGGCGCGTTTGTCCAACTCTATTTGACCGCGTTGGGTTGCATCAAACTGTCGCAGGGATTCGATGTGCGCTCCGAGGCGTTCGGCAACTGCATTGGCAAGTTCCAGCGACTGTGTGTCATCCGACCCAAGACCCTGAACCACGAGCCTGCCAACGATCTCATCCTGGACTTTGAGCGGCAGGCTGAGAGCGGACTCATCGGTCTGTTGGTCCCTGGCTTGATTGTATGGCCGGACTTCCTTCAAATCATAGATGTAACTTGAACCTTGATCGGCATTTATATCCATATAATCTTTCCAGCCCTCGCGGGTCAGGCGGCGGGAGGCTTCTTCCGCCTCGAAGCGGTAGCGCTCGGCGCTATCCAGCAGGCGCAGGCTTTCGATCTGTTGCGCCACCTGGCGCGCCACTGTATTCACCAGTTCTGAGGTTCGGGAGATCGGAGATTGTCCTTCCATTTCTACAACTAAATTTCCAAGCGCCTCACCGGTGACGGCGATGGGCGCAGTCAGGGAATTTTCTTTCGTTGAGGATTGAGATTGTTCGTCCCGGGTCATAGGGGTAATCTTATTTTGCTCGAACACAAAGCCGGTTTCTTCGGGCTTGTGGATCGCATCCATGTAATCCACCCAATTGGCGCGGGATAGACGGCGCGCCTGTGTTTCCACTTCGGCGCGGGCTTGTTCGGTTTCTGCCAGCAAGCTGGCGTTTTGGATGGCGATCGCCATCTGTCCAGCCAGGGCTTCGAAGCCGGGTAGTACATCCTGGCTGAGCGCACCGATTTGACGGCTTTGCAGGTCAAGCACGCCTACCACTTTTTCACCCACCATCAACGGTACAGCCATTTCCGATTGGGTATCGGGCAGAAGCGGATTCGGACGGAAGGCGGGGCTGGAGGCGGTGTCGAAAATGACCACGGAGCGTTTCTCCATGGCGGCGCGTCCGTTGATCGAGGCCGTGTCAATTGGCAGGTGATGGCCGCGCCCAACCAGTTCCGCGCCGACCGTTCCCGTTCCAGATTGCAGGATCAGGGCGTTCTGCGCGGGGTTGGTCAGGTAAACTTGCGCATAGTACAAGTCGAACCGTGAGCGGATGATTTCGGCGGCGTCTTTCAACATAGGACCAAGTTCGCGTACCTCGGATACCGAGCGGCCTACTTCGGCGGCTAGTTCCAGGCTTTGGGTGCGTTCTTTCACGCGTTGTTCGAGGCCGGATAGCAGCTCGTTTAACCGGTCGGCCATGCGGTTGAAGGCTGCTGCCAGGGCGCCTGTTTCGTCTTGTGCCTCAATAACAGCTCGAGCGGAAAGGTCTCCTGATGTGATTTGTTCCGCGGTTTGCGTAAGGCGGGCGAGCGGCGCGGCGATAACCTGGCCTATACCAATACTTAAGACTATGGCGCCAGCCAATAGACCAATCAGGATGAATGTAGCTGTTTGCAATGAAGAGGCGGTCTCGTTTTGAATTTCCTGGCGGGAAGCCGCAATGGCTGTATTAAGTTCGCTCACCGGAACAATCACGCCAAGACTATAGTCTGGGGTGCTGAGGGGCGCAAAAGCAATATAAGTTTCCGCGCCATTGACTGCAATTGTAGCTAATCCCGATTCGCCGCTTGTCAAACGTGTCGTTACTGCCTGTAAATCCTCTGATCCATGACCAAGGATTATTTCTTTCGGCGATTCGTTGACCGGTACTTCTTCCGGTTGCAACCCGAAGATGGCATATCCTTCCGGCGGCATCGCCAAAATGTGACCTGTTTTATCCACAAGGAAGGCGAACCCCGTTTCGCCGATTTTGATTTGAGAGATGTTTTCAGAAATGCGCGCCAGTTGCATGTCAATACCGATTACACCTTTGAAGACCCCGCCCTTGCTGTATACGGGCGCAGAAGAGGTAACGATCAATCCGGTGCCTGCCGGATCTTGATATGGCGCTGTCCATCGCGGGATGCGTTCGGGGTTGTTTTGTGGATCGGCAATAGTATAGAAAGGCTGGTTTAAGGGATCGAAGTCTGCCGGCACTAGGGATGCCAGGCCAATATTCGGATAGTAGGTTGTGGAGCCGAGCGCGCTTATATAATAAACCGCCACAATTTGCGGTTGGGTTTTCAATATCCCCGGAGCGGAAAAGTCAAGAAATGCAGAGGCATTTAGTTCGGCCAGAACCTTGTCATCAACGGTCATGGTTTTTGGAAGAAAGACGGAGGCTATATCTGTCGCCGAATTGCCATACTGGCCTTCGGGTAATAAGGACAATTTTGTGCGCGCATCCCAATATGCTCCTTGACCCAGGATTGTGTTTTGCGATTCCAGTTGGGCGCGGTAATCCGCCAACTTAACCAGGCTGTCTTTTGTTGACGAAAAAAGTTGATCGGCATTCGTCGCCTCGGTTTTGACAATGTTAGTCAACTGCGCTTCCGTCTGGACCTGGACACTATTTTCAAACTTACTGGAAACCGACGTAACGATTTGACCTGCCCGCGTCAAGGCAAAGTATGCCAGTACACCGATGGAAACCCCTTCGATAATTAGTATAGCCAAAATAATTTTGTTGCGCAGGCTGATCTCACGCCATTTCCAGGCGAGCGGCTTTCGAGCCTTTTTTGTAGAGTCGGGGTTTGAGAGGTTCATCTGACTACTCCTTAAGATCTTGCAATAATGAGGTATCCAGAACTGAGGATCGCGCGTCCCTGCCCCGAAAACAGGCATTCAATATCAGGGTGCAGGCAGAAACGCCAGAAAGATGTACAGCGATCTCGTTCATGAAGTTTTATCAATCGCGATTAATGCATTGCCGCCATCCTGGCGTGCGGCGATGTTGGCGCTGACACGCGATGCGCCGAGCGCCAGCCCGATTTCGCGGATGGCGGTTTGCAAGGTGTCGTCCACTGTGGTGGTACGCTGGATCTTCTGGCCGATGGCATTGACCATTGACTCCAGATCCGCTTGTGCTTTGGATTGTTCAAATGAGCGCACGTTCTGAATGGAGGTGGATACCTGCGCCGCCAATGTGATTTGAATGTTGATGTCCGAATCGGTGAAACGCCCAACTTGATCCGATTGCACATCGAAGACGCCGATCACTTTACCGCCCACGATCATGGGGACAGCCAGTTCGGAGCGTGTGTCTGGCAGCAGGGGGTTGGGCAGGAAGTCTGGCGACTGAGTCACATCGTTGACGGTAATACCTTTTCGTTCACGGGCGGCGCGTGCCACCAGGCTTTGTTCCCGGTTGAGCGGGATGGAGAGTCCCTTTGCTTTCATTTGGCGGCCAGGTTCGCCTGCGCCGGATGCCAGCGCCAGGTTTTCGCCGGCTTCATCAAGCAGGTAGATGTGCGAGTGGTACAGGTTGAAGCGTTCCTTTGTCAGGTCCACCACTTCCTGCAGGAGTCTGTCTGTTTCCAGGATGGTGGCGACGGCCGTACCCACTTCAGCCACGGTTGCCAGGTCTTTGGTGCGAGCTACCACGCGCTGTTCGAGAGTACCAATCAAATCGCGCAACCGGGCGGTCATTTCGTTGAATGCTCTTGCTAACAAGCCAATCTCAGTTCGGCTGTGTACGTCGGCTGACTGTTCCAGGTTTCCAGCTGCAATAAGCTGGGCGGCCTCAAGCAGGCGGTTTACGGGCCGGATGATTGTCCAGGAGACTTGAAACCCTAGCAAGAACCCGCCGATAAGGGTTGTTACCACCAAAACAATGGTAATGGTCAGGGCGCGATTGACGGTATCCTTTGCTTCTCGCTGTGATTGGAACGACAAACTAGTTTCGAGATCCTCGAAGGCTGTCAATGTTTCGATTAACTGCGCGCGTGTGTCGGTGAAACGTTTGTAATATAACTGCTGGTTGGCCTCATCCTGAGCATCAATTGCAGCAATCACCGCCTGGGTATGATCCAAATAGTCGCCGATCAAGGATTTTACAACACCCAGCATATCTTGCTCTTCCTTGGCAACTGACACCCGTTCTTCCATCTGGTTGAGCCACTCTCCCAAAATCACCGTTTGGTCATTGATCTGTGTAGCCAAGCGTGTTCTGGCTATTTCTGTTTCAGCCTCCATGTAACTGTCTACCAGGTCAGTGATCTGTAGCATACTAACATGGATTCTCACGCTCAAGTAACGAGCTTCTGCCCGTTTCGTCGTATCAAGCACCAAAATATTGTTGATCCTGCTAATTTGAGTGTAGCTGATTACGCCGACGCTGATCGCCAGGATGGCAACAAACGCATACGTGCCGAGCAACCTCACACCGAGGGATTCCGTGAATTTCTTTAGCATTTTTGGTATGCCTCCTTTGCATTCCAATCTTCGCGCACAACATCATTGCGTTCGCAGGAATACACTACCATTACAGCGCAATGTTCCAAAAATTTATTGATTATGTCACCCTCCCGAAGGACACACCTGCGCTCCCTGGCGCTTGCGCCAGGTAAGTGCGCTTTAGGCGCAAGCGTCGGGACGATGTGAGGGAGCGTTTTTTAGCGACCGAAGGGTCTCTGTCAGGCGTCCGGAAGAGTGCTGGGGCGCTCACACCGTCCCGGTGTCCTTCGGGAGAAGGACATGTCAGGGGAGAGAAATACCAACATTGCGCTGTAATACTACGGTTGGGCTGTCAGATAACCGGTAATGGGTGTCCAACTTCCATCCTGGACCTGGTAGATTTTCAAAGAGCCGGCGCCTTTATGGCTGGTCGAACTGAAGCTGATCGGTGCGGTGATTCCACCGGTGTCGTAATTTGCCAGGCGCTCCAGTCCTTCCCGGATACCCCGTCCGGTGAGATTGTCGCCGGCCAGCCTTATGCCCTCGGCCATAATCTGTGTCGTCACCCATCCCTGGACGTAACGGATGTTGAGAGCAGATTCAGCAATTCCTTGAGTCGCGGCGTAATCCTTTAGTTGTTTCAAACCAGGCACATCCTCATGGAAAAAGGCGAAAGGCACTGTTCCCAGCGCTCCTTCGGCAGCTTCTCCGGCCAAATTGATAAGCTTCTCATCGGCTGTCCAGTTCAGGAGGATGATTTGGGTTTTAATGCCCAACTCCTTGGTATTGGATACGATCACAGCCCCAGCGGCAGCTGTTTCTTGAACGATGGCATAGTCAGGTTCGGCGGCCGCCATGGCGACAAGTTCAGAGGTCGCATTGGTGGTTGAAAGAGATATGATTTGCTCATCTACGATCTCGATGCCGTGGGCGGCGGCATAATCACGTCCATCCTGGATGGGAGAAAGCCCAAATGCCGTATCATTGTATAGCAGAGCGACTCGCGGGGAACGGCTCGTATCAGTCCATGTATCGAGAATGTATTGCAGGGCGATGCGCATCTGATCGGAGTAAGTCACCCCGATGAGGAAATTGTAGGGAGCATCCTCCATGACGGTGAGACTTTCGGAATAAGAGGCCGACATGAAGGGGATTTCGTCGGCCGCGATCAGGGGGCGCAACGCCTCGGTATCTCCTGTTCCCCAACCCAGGATGGCTACTACACCCTCTTCTTCCACGAGACGGGTATACAGGGTTTTACCGCGCTCGATGTTATAACCATAATCTTCATCGATCAACTCAATCTGGCGATCATTTATACCTCCGAGGCTGTTAATATATGCAACAGCGTCGCGCACCCCATTGGCATAGGGAATCCCGACATCGCTGGTAGCTCCGGTCAGGTCGAAAATCCCCCCTATCCGAACGACATCTGGAGTGCGCGGCCCACACGCGCTCAATATGATCGCAAAGAGGATTGCGATGGCCAGTAACATATGAATTGTTGATTTGGTTTTCATCGAGCATCTCCTTTTTAGAATATCTGGTTATGCGGCCTCTGGCTCAAGTAGGGCAAGTTCCCGCATTGACTAAATTCGGGTCAGGTCATCTTCCAACGGGTGACCGAACGCGGTATTGAAAGATTTCGGCGCGCTCATCTGAGGCCTCCTGAATAGGCGTATGTCGGATTGGCAATAATCCGACCTGCATTCTGTTGATTAGTCATTGACGTTTCCTTTGCGCTCGCCCGCCAGCGCGGCCGGGTCGAGCGCCACAAGTGTAGGTTTCATTCCGAGCGCGTGACCCAGTTCGCGCGCCGCGGTCTGTAGCGCCGCTTCCACTGTGGTTGTGCTTTGGATCCTCTGGGTAATCAGGTTGAGCGATTCCTGTTGTTTGGCGTGTTGTATCGTAATTTCATTCAAGCGTTTGCGCTCGGTAATATCGGTGACGGAGGCGCGCACGCGCGGGTGCGCTCCTGGCAAACGCATGAGGCGCACTTCGCATGGAATATCCTGTCCCTGCGCGTTGCGGTGAATCCATTCAAAAACCGGCGCGCCGCCTTGCATGGCCTCTCCAATTTTTTTCATCGCTTTTTCTGTTGAGTCCCGGCCATCCGGTTGGTTGGGCGGGCTCATCTGTGCCGGGCCCACTTTCAGAAGTTCACTGCGCGACAACCCATACAGTTTCTCGGCATTCGCATTCGGGTCGGTGAAAAATCCGGTTTCCAGATCAACGACTACGATGGCTTCGGGCGCATAGTCCACCAGGGATTGGGCTTCCTGTAAGCTGGCTTCCGCCCGCTCGTACAGGCGGGCGTTCTGCAGCGCGACTGCCAGTTGGTTGGCGATGGAACGGATGAGGTCTGCATCCTGCTGGCCGAGACTGCCGGCCACGTTGTTTTGCGCATCCAACACGCCCAGTACCTGCTCACCTGCGATAATCGGCACTGCGATTTCCGATTTGGTCTCGGGCAGGAGGGGGTTGGGCAGCCAGTCGGGATCCTGGCTGGTATCGGGAACGAGAACAGCCTCCTTCGTCTCAGCGGCGCGCCCCACCAGGCCGCGCCCACGCGGGAGTTTGTGGTTGCGTTTCAACAGGGCTTTTCCCGCGTCGCCCGTTCCGCCCGCCAACACTAAATTCTCGCCGGTCTCATCCAGCAGGTAAGCGTGAACGTGGTAGTAGTTGAATGCCGATTGTAATTGCTCCACCACTTCGGTAACCAGTTGCTTCTGATCGAGAATGGTGGAGAGGCTGCGGCTGACTTCGGTGGAGGTGGCCAAGGCTTTGGTGCGGTCGGCCACGCGCTGTTCCAAGCCGCCGACCAGCTGTTGGATCTGCCTGGACATGGCATTGAACGACGCGGCGAGGGCGCCGACCTCGTCTTCGGTAAGCACGGGCGCGCGCGCTTCCAGGTTACCGGCCGCCATCTGGTCTGCGGCGGTGTTGATGGCGAGCAGCGGACGGGCGATCTGGCGCGCCAGCAGGAACACGCCCAGGGTGAGAATGACGACGATGGCGAGTCCGCTGATGAGGATGGTCGTCGCGACGCGCTGGACCGGCGCGAGGGCTTCGCTCTGGCTGATTTCGGCCAGCAGGGCGGTTCCGCGCTCATCCACCCAGCGATAGCCCCCGATGACGGGAACGCCATTATAGTTCGTGTACAAGGCAAGGCCGTCCTCGCCTCGCAGGGCGGCGTCAATGCCCTGTGTGTGAACGCCGCGCGGGAACTCGCGCTCCCCGGAACGGGCTACGGAGATGAAGTTGTTGAAACGATCCACCATGTACGTTTCGCCAGTTTCTCCAAGTCCGGCGCGTTGCAGGATGATGCTGTCGAGACGCTCCAGGTTGATGTGGACGGCAAGTACGCCGAGCAAGTTGCCGCGCGCGTCGCGCAGCGGCGCGGAAATCGTCATGGCGGGCTGGCCGGTTTGTGGGGAGGTGTACACATTTTGCGCGTAAAGATCGAGGCGTCCTTCGGTGTAATACGAATCGGAGACGCGATACTGGCCTTCGTTTCCTTTTTCGGTGGAGACCAGCACCTTGCCGCCGACGCCGCTCATCAGGAACACTTCACGGAAGGATGGGTGGCTTTCCCCTTCTTCGACCAGCAATTCCAAAATACTGTCGTGCGCGGCAACATATTTGGCGGAGTTTTCCTCTGCGTTGGATAAGACCTGGATGTCGGCGCGCAGGTCGGGCGCAGCGACCAGGTACGCGATCTCGTCGCGCTGGTCGTTGACCCAGCGGTTTATCTCGTCCTCCTTAAGAGTCGCAACCGCCTCCAACCGGTCATAGATGGAGCGGGTCAGCGCGTTGCGGACGGTGGCGAGCGTGATCAAAGTTGTGACCAATACACCGATGGCCGAGAGAGTCAGAAAATATGTGACGAGCCGCGCCATCAGGCTCTTATTCCAGAAACGCATGGAACCTCCAATGGATAGTCGGGTAGTCGGATAGTCGGGTAGTCGGGTAGTCGGATGGTCGGATGGTCGGGTAGTCGGATGGTCGGGTAGTCGGGTAGTCGGCTAGTTACTTGTATTACAGCGCAAGGTTGCCCGTTTTGGCCCCGTTTTGGATGCAGTCCTAAAGGATGCTCCGCGATTAGGCTGCATCCCGCTCGCAGTGCAATCGCGTAGCATCCCCGTGGGACTGCTCGCGAACGAAAAAAACGGGAGTTATTTTTACATGGCTTCTTAGGCTCTTCAGGGCGTAGCCAGCTTGTAGAAAACGAACTCGCCGTTCACAACCCGCAGAACGACCGCGCTCTTGATCGGGTCGCCGCTGCCGCTGTATTTCATGTTGCCGGTTACGCCGAGGAACGATTCAATCCCGGCCAGCCCGGTGCGAATGGCCTCCGGTTCGGCGAGTCCCTGGCTCTGGATGGCCTGAAAGAGCAGGCCGAAAGCGTCGTAGGTGAGGGCGGCTACATCATCCGGCGTGTGGCCGTACAGCTTTGTATAATTTTCAATGAAAGTACGCGCCGGTTCGTCGGCAATGTCGGGCGCGTAATGTGTGCTGAAGTAGGCGCCTTCCAGCGCGGCGCGGTTTTCGGGCGCGATCGTTCCCCACGCGTCGCTGCCGATGATGGGAATATCCAGCCCGATCTGGCGCGCCTGTTCGGCCTGCAGGGGGACTTCGTTTTCGTAGTTGGGCAGGAACAGGACTTGCGCGCCGCTGTTTTTGATCTTCCCCAGTTGTTTTGTAAAGTCCGTCTCGCCGGTGGTGTAGCTTTCGAAGGCCACCACCTTACCGCCTGCGGCTTCGAAGACCTGCCGGTAGATTTCCGCGATGCCCTTGTTGTACGAACTGGCCACGTCATACAACACCGCGGCTTTGGTGGCGTTCAATTCCTCGAAGGAGAAGCGCGCCATCACCTGTCCCTGGAACGGGTCAATGAATGCCACACGGAAAACGTATTGCTTGTTGGCGGTGGTATCGGGGTTGGTGGACCACGGGCTGATCATCGGGATGCGGGCGTTTTCCGCAACCTGGGCGACGGGGATGGCGTTGCGGCTGGCCTGCGGCCCGATCAGCGCGACCACGTATTCCTGGTTGATCAACTTTTCCGCTACAGCCACCGCTGTTTCAGCTTTGTCCTGGTTATCCTCGATGACCAGCGTGATCGTGTATTTCCTGCCCGCCACTTCGAGGCCTCCGGCATCGTTGATCTCTTGCGCGGCCATCTGCGCGGCCTCCACCGTGGATTTGCCCACGTTGGGAATGCCGCCTGTGATGGGAGCGATCACGCCGATGCGGATTTCGTCAATCTTCTGATCCTGTGGCGCGCAGCCTGCCAGCGCGGCCGCAATTACTGACATCAATACAACAAGCGCAAACAATTTTTTTGACATTTCAACCTGGACTTTGGCCAATTTAGATAAGAAACAGGCCAATTTCCGTAGAGTAAACAGGGAAGCCTTAGGAAATAGGTGCATGTCGTAGTTTCAGGCTGACATTACCTATTTCGGAGCCTTTACCTGTACACGAGCAATCAGATGCTCGCCCAAGCCGAATAATGGCCAAAGTCCAGTCAACATCTCCTCGTATTATATGTTTCGTTGGCGCCAACTCGCCAACGCTTGACAAAAGACAGGTTTCTCCCGAAGGACATCCCGTAAGAGCGCCGGGACGATGTGGCATCTGAGGGCCGGCTCAGGGAAGGATACGCTGATTCTCCTTGTCGGTCTGGATCAGGGTCAACATGTTTTGCGCCAGTTCGTTCATTTTTTCCGCCGCGGACTGGATGCGCTCGACAAATTCCAGCTGCTGTTCGTTCAACGGCCCGGCATGTGTCATCAGGTGGCTGAAGCCTGCAATGGACGTGATGGGGTTTTTCAAATCGTGCGAAGCGGTGGCGATGAATTCGTTCTTCACCCGTTCCAGATCCTTGAAATGGGTCACATCCTGCAAAGTGACCACATGTCCGCCGTCCTCGATGGGGGTCACCCGGGCGGCGAACACGCGCTGGTCGGGCCAGGCCACTTCCCCGGTCAGGGAAACCCCGGCCGCGTAGGTCTGTTCGAGCAGGGCGATCAGGGAGTCATATCCCTTGCCATGTGCCAGGGGCAGGCCGAGTTTGGTCTCGTAATCGGTGAATAACCGTTCTCCCGCCGGATTGATCAGGGTCAGGCTGTCGTTCGAGTCGAACATCAAAATGGGGTCGGCCGCGCTTTGCAGGAGGGCGGTCAACCTTTTCTGTTCGTAGGATATGCCCGCGAACAGGTTGGCATTTTCCACTGCGATAGCCGCCTGGCTGACAATTGCCTGGAGCAGGAGCAAGTGCTCCAGGTTGAAATAACGCTCCTGCTCATGCGCCAGGATCAACAGGCCGAGCAGTTCACGGCGGCCGTGCAGGGGCGCCACCACTGCCGAGCGGATCTGTTCCGAGGGCATTCCCTGCCAGCGCGCGTCGGAGCGGGTGTCTTCGATGATGAAGCCCTGCCGTAAATTATCAACGATGTTGAACAGATTCTGGGGCAGGGGGAACTCTTCTTTTACCTGCGTGTCCGCAAGATGGTAGGTTTTTTGGAGCGGGCCGTTTTTATTGAGGATGACCAGGTATCCCATGATTGCGCCGAGGTTTTCCACGGTACGCTTCAGCAAAACGGTGGACAACTCTTCGATGTCGAGACGTGCGCTCAGGTCCTTGCCGATCTCCGGCAGGAGCATCAATTCGCGGTTGCGGCGGCGCATGGCATCCTCGATTTCCTTCACGCGCAATTTGGTGCGGATGCGCGCCATCAGTTCGAGGCGGTCGAAGGGCTTGGTTACGTAGTCATCTGCGCCAAGATTAAGGCCAGATTGAATGTCCGATGGGTCGAGGCGGGCCGCGGTCAGGATGATGACTGGGATGTGTTGCACAGCCGGGTCGGCGCGGATCTCCTCCAGCGCGGCAAAACCATCCTTTTTGGGCATGTTGATGTCGAGCAGGATCAGGTCGGGCAGTTCGGCGCGCGTCTTGTCCATGGCCTCCACGCCGTCGCAGGCGGTGATGTACTCGTAGCCCTCATTTTCCATGTAGCGCGAGAGCAGGGTGAGGTTGTCGGGATGATCGTCGGCGAGCAGGATCTTGAAGGGCCGGCGGATGTTTTTTTCGAGTGCGGGCTGTTTGGTCTGTTCCCACTCCTGCAAAATTTTTTCCACGCTCTGGCAAATGCGCTCCGGGCGTACCGGCTTGGGGATGATCTCGTTGACTTTAAGGCGGCGGGCGGTCTCTTTCAGGCCGGGCACATCGTAGGCGGTGATGAGGATGGTGTGCGCGGGACGCCCGCCGGGATGATCCTGCAATTTTTCCAGCAGTTCGAGACCGTTCATATCCGGCATGATCATGTCGGTGATCAGGATGTCGGCGGCGCGGGTGCGGACGCGTTCCAGCGCTTCCTTGCCGCTGGTGGCCGCGAAGGCTTCGACGCGCGGCCCCATCTGCGCGACGGCGCGCGCCAGCGTGGTGGCCGTGTTGGGATGGTCGTCCACGATGAGGATTTGCACGGGAAATATGCCAGATGCTTGTTGAGTCATTTGGCATAATTATCCGCCGGTTTCCCCCGTTTATTCGATTGTCATGGGAGGGCGAAGGTTGGTAAAAGTTGGGGGGGCGCTAATCCCCAACAAACCGATACCCGCTCCCTCGCACGTTGATAATATAAATTGGATTCTGCGGGTCCGGCTCAATGGCCTGGCGGATGTGGTGGATGTGCCACTTCACCAGTTCCTGGGCTTCGCGCGCCTCGGCCTGATAGCCCTGCGCCTCGGTCACCAGCGTCTGGTAATCCACCACGTTGGGAGCGTGGCGTGCGAGCGCCAGCAAATAGTGGAAAGCGGTGGGCGGCAGGTTGACGACGCGTCCGCCGACGGTGACGCGCCGGGTGTGCAGGTCCAGCTTCACGGTCCCGCGTGAAACGAAGCGTTCGTCCGTCATCCCCGCCAGGCCGGGCGCGGCGCGGGGCGCCTCGTCATTTTCCATGCTTTTGAGTTCAGACTGCAAGGCCCGGATCTGGGATTGGATTTCGCGCCGGCGGCGTTCCTTTTCACGTTGCGACAGGATGGCCTGCGTTCGTTCGATCAGAACCTGGGGCTGGAGCGGTTTTAAAAGGTAATCGGTGGCCCCCAGCCGCAGCGCTTCGACGGCGGAATTCACATCCGGCTGGGCGGTGAACAGGATGACGGGCAGGTCGGGGTGGCTGGCGTGGATGCGTTTGAGTGCCTCCAAGCCGGGCATGCCCGGCATCCGCAAGTCCATGTAGATCACATCGAAGGTTGTGTCGGCGATCAGGGAGAGCGCCATTTCGCCGCTTTCAGCGGTGGTGACCTCATGGCCGGCGCGTTGCAGGATGCGCGCCAAGGTTTGGCGTAGTGCGGCTTCATCGTCAATGATGAGGATGTGGCCGGGTTGACTCATCTCATTTCCTCTCCATGCAAGGGTAACCAGAATTTGAAAGTTGCCCCACCGTCGGCGTTGTTTTCGGCAATGATCCGTCCATGGTGGCGATGCACGATATCGTACGTGATGGTCAACCCCAGGCCCGTGCCGCTTTCCTTGCTGGTCACAAATGGATCGAAGATGAGCGGCAGGATATCGGGGTCAATGCCCGGCCCGCTGTCCGAGATGGAAACGAGCGCTTCGTTTTCAGCGGTCTGTTCGGTAACTACGTTGAGATGTCCGCCGCCTGGCATGGCCTCCACCGCATTCATCAGCAGGTTAAGGAAGACCTGTCGAATTTGGTCGGGCAGGACGGAAACGGGAGCCAGCCCCGGGTCCGGGTGGAATTCGAACGCAATCTGGTTGTTTCGCAGGTGGGTGGCAACGAGCGCGTAGACATTCTCCACAACGGTGTTGAGTTGGACGAACTGAAAGTCCTCTTTGGGCGTTGGGCGGTAGGAGGCGCGCAGGCGTTCGATCAGGGCCGCCATGCGTTCCGCCTCCGAGAGTACGATTTGCAAATCCTGCCTGCCCTGCGCGGAAATGCCGCGCTCCTCCTTGAGTAGGAACAGCGCATTCTGGATGGCCTGGAGTGGGTTGTTCAACTCATGGGAAACGGAGGCCAGCAAGCGTCCCACCAGCGCGAGGCGTTCGCTTTGAATGAGTTGCGAGCGGACTGCTTTTTCCTGATGCAGGGAGGTTTGCAGGTCCGAGTATAGTTTCGCTTTTTGGAGCGCTACGGCCAGTTGCTCGGCCACGGTGTTGACCAGTTGCAGGTCGCGTTCAGTCAGGCGTCCCGGCGGACACTGCTGGATGTCCAGCACGCCCAACACCCGGTTGTCTGCTTTGATGGGCACTGCCAGTTCGGATTGGGTGTCTGGCAGGAGCGGGTGGGGGACGAAGAAAACAACCTTGTCCACATCGTTGGTGAAGAAGGGTTCGCCGGTTTCGGCCGCGTGGCCGACGATGCCCGCTCCTGCCTGAAGCCGCTGGTTCTTTAGAAGTTCCCCAATTTTTCCGCTTGCATGTTGCACGACCAGGTCTTCGTTTTCGGGGTCAATGACGAAAATTTCCGCCTGATAATATCCAAAATTCTGCTGAAGGAGGTCAACCACATCCTGCATTAACTGCTCGGTTTCCAGCGCCCCTACCAGTTGGCGTGTGATCTTATACAGGGCGTTGACTTCTTTCAATCCCTGTTGTGTGGTTTCAAACAAACGCGCATTTTCGATGGCGATGGCGGCTTGTGTTCCCAGCGCGCTGAGGAGTTCCTCCTGGTCTGACGTGAATGAAACCGGAAAACTGCTTTGAACGCTGATGGTGCCAATGCGGTCGTCGCCGCTTTGCACCGGCGCTACCATGAGGGAGCGGTACTTA
>CAYJLS010000055.1:0-23517 GCA_964371065.1 uncultured Anaerolineaceae bacterium
ATGGATAAAAAATCTTGCTCTGTTTGTAAAGAATTCAATGCTTCAAGGATTTTAGTGCGGATAAGTGACCAATATCTGGTGGAAGGCTTGTTAATCGAGTATCTTGAATTTCAAGATGATCTAAATTAATAAGGTGGGTGATTTCTAACAGCAAGCTAGACAGTGATGCTATAGAAATCCCCAGCCATTTTATTTGAGCAAACTCAAATAATTGTTTAAGTATTAAATTGTCTGCGTTCCCAATCAATAACAAACGATCATAAGGAATTTCATCCTTATATTCTTCAGGTCTTTCAACAAGAAGTATTTCGTCATCTTTTCGAATTATCTTGGCATCAATGTCAATTTCATTCATTGTTCGATCAGAGATAAAAACAACTTGCAAATCATCGCTCGAATATGAATTTAGTAAGCTTATGTTAGGGAACATATTTAACTCCTTTTTGAAGATAACTTCATCCACTTTCAATGCGAACTACATAAGAATGAATTTACTTGACTTCTTTTATAATAATACTCACATGCCCATACGCCTTTTCGAAAAGTTCAGTATCGGTATGTAATTTATATTTCGCCAGCGTTCTCCGCAGCGCTTTCCTTACTTCTCTCTTCCCGCCCTCTGTGGACTGCCAATCTGGGAAGCGGATTTGGCGGACGATGTTGTTTATATTCTAATACTCGCCCGCAAACTTCTCGTGGACCCAGAGGAATTCCTGGCGTTTGTTCATGACGCGGACGAGACCACTAAAGCCAGGGTCTTTGGCTTTGAGCAGGGCATGGAGTTCGCGCAGAGTGGAGCCTATAGCGAATAACCTGTTGTTCATAGGTTGCTCTCAATGCAGGTTCTTTTCTTCCACGTACATTTCAGCGAAGTGTTCCATCAACAAACGATGGACGAAGATGTATCCGCCACCGACGCGGCGCAGGAAGATCAGGTCAACGCAGTGGTCGAGGAAGGGGACGAGTCTCCACGGGAGGAGGTTGTTACTAAAAAAGAAAAAGCGGAGAATGTAATGTTGAATAAAAGCAGAGCCGCCATAATTTACCCCGCCAATCACTCCACCAATCCAACTGCCGATCAACCCAACAGCCAGTCCAAAAGGCAACCCAAATATCAATCCAACAATCAACCCGAAAAGCAGAAAAGCAAACAGGGAATTCTTTGCTGAAAAGATTAACCTTTGTCCAAAATATGTTGTTCGATCTATCTGTTGTATATTTAACACAAAAATCAGTTTGATACACAGCCACAAAATCAACCCACCCATCAGCCCAATCACCATCTCCCCGCTTGTCAATTCAGCAATTGGCTTGGCAATCGTTTGGGCGATTACGCCACCCATCAACCCAAAAAGCAGCCCGCCTATCAGCACTCCAATTCGAGCAGAGACTTTTGTTCCATTACTCCAACTCCAAGATATAGAATCGACAGTAGAAATCTCAGGGTTGATATTCAACCAAAAAATTAGCACAACAATTAACCCAATAACCAGCAAATTAATAAGTCTAGCACTCACCACAAAAATCAACCCGAAAAACAGTCCAAAAATTAAACCAGATACAATTTTGTATTGCCATATTCGCTTTTTCTCACCGAACCAATTCGGCTGCATATCTTCAAGCAGATATGGAATTGCATTATGCTCCACCATCTTACTTGCCAGCCATGAGAGCCAATGTAAATTGTCATGTTTTCCGAAAACTGTATTCTTTGATCGTGAACGTTCAAACATGCGTTCAATGTAAGTATCAAAAAGGTATTTGCGCTGTGCCTTCTCATCTTTGGACACCAAAATATCCACATCCCGCTTATCCCGATACGCCATGAGCATAATGCTCAAGAACAGGGGCGTCTCTGCCATTTCACGCAGGGCGCTGTCTTTTTTGAGAACCTGCTTAATGCCCGCCATCTCTTTTCCAAAGCGATTAAAGAATTCGGTGATCTGTTCTTGCGTCAGCGGCTGGACTTCGATGGCGCCTTCAAAGGATAATTTGGTATTGAGGTCTGCGTAATCCTGACTGCGGCTGCACACGGCAAGGGAGGTCAAGCCGTGGTCTTTTCTAAATGAGTTGATCGCTTCCACGCATTTGGCGCGGCTGTCCTGTCGCACTTCGTCCAATCCGTCCAAAAGCAAAAGCAATTTATCTCCCTTCACCCAATCGGGCGCGGTCTTGCGGGGGACGCTGTACAGGTTGTTCAATTCCTGTGCCAGCCAATCGGCGAGGGTGAGTTTCTCTGTCCACGAGGCGAGGTTGAACACCATTGGGATGGGATAGGTGACATCCTCTCTTGCACGCTCAATCAACTGGCGGGCGAGTTCCAGCAGCATGGTCGTCTTGCCAGAGCCAGGTGCGCCGAGAATCAGCAGGGAACGTCCCATGCCGATGGAGTCGAAGATATCCAGCATGGATGTCCCTGCGGGGAGGGTTTCGTCGGTTGATTCTTTTTTGATCGCCCACGGATATTTGGTCACCGCTTCGGGGTCTTGTTTGATGCCCAAGTCCAATAATGCCGCGCCGTGCAGGGATGCGTCCAGCACGCCTTTGATCCATGCGTTTTCGACGTGTCCCAGCAGGATGCGGCGGTTGCGGTGCTCGAGGGTTTCTTTTTCACTTGGGAATATGTAGTTGATAATCTTTTGGATGATGGTCGTCTTGGTGACGACGTTGTTGTCCCCTGTGATGACGACGCTGTCCACCACATCCCCGTCAATGGAGACGTTTTTGTGTGAAGGGGTGGGGTTGCGATTGTCAGCCATTGGCGGTTTCCCAAAGATGACTTTCGAGGGTGGAGAGAGTGGTGAGTGGCATGTTGAGTTTCGGCGGGGTTGCCCCGTTTCGTAGTCTTATTTTATACCATTCTCGAAAACTTCAAAACCTTATCCGACCAATTCTTCGTCTGTGCCGCAAGCAAGGTTCTTTGCTGTGGAATCCGTCGCGCCGTGCTCCAGGATTTTCGCCACATGGAAAGGATGATGTTGATCTGGGTGAGTTCAGCGGCAATCTCGGGGTCTGCCTCGGGGATAGTCCATTCGATGTAGTGATTGGCTTCGTCAAGCAGGCTGATGATGACGGCCGGGTCGGTGGAATGGCGGGCGGAGGAGGAAATGCGGGCAAGCGTGGCGGCAAGTTCGCCGAGGCGTTGGGGGAGGGGATCGCGAAGGAAGCGTTCGCGGAGTTTCTCCCTCTTCTCTTCATACATGGCCGATGATTTTGGCGATTTCATCGAGAATCGCAAAGATGTTCGTCGGCGCGCCGGGAGCGACTTCATTCTCCCCAATGTGGATGTGATGCGGGAAGTTTTCGAGATTGGGGAAGTGCAACGCGTTGTCCCAACGGCGAATCAAGTTATCGTTCTTATCCAACCAGTGATAACTGTAGGTGGTAAGACGGATTTCATCCTCGGCAACTTGTTCGACAAACTCTGAAAAATCGAGCCTGCTTTCGTCAGAAAAAACGACCCGGACGCGCAGGTGTCCGTTTTTCGACCTATCAACGTATTTGACAACCTTGAAATCAAAAACAAAAGAATCGGCCAGGAGGCGATCCTTGACCGATTCAAAGTATTCGGCAATCGTCATTTTGAATTCTCGCTGGTGAGAAATTCCAGGCGTTTCCGAAGATTGTTTGCCATTTGAGTCAACCCTGCCCACTCGATGTAGTCCATGCGGTCGTCGGTTTCGCCCGCTTCCCATTTGCGGAAGAAATCTTCGGTAGTCATGTTGTATTGACGCTCGATCTCGGCCAGGTCTTTTTCGGTGGCGGCCAGGTCCATTTCGAGCTGGTTGACTTCAAGATTTGCGAGTTTGTTCAGGTTGCGTGCAGTGGTTTCATTGACTTGTCCGTTTTGGTAGAGTTGGAATAACTTACCAACCTGCTTCTTTGTGTCTGTTGAAGAATAGATTGTCATGGGACACCTCTATCTCAATTATACAGCCTTACCGCTCTGTCAACTTTCCAACCTTCAACCCTTCCAGTTTCCCCACCCCCGCCGCGAACATCGTGACCTCGATCTGCCTCTTCGTCAACTTCATCATCTCGACCACGTTCTCGGTCGAGATCGCCGCGGCTTTCAGGAATTGACCTGCCATGCCGCCCAGCGACGCGCCGAGGGCAATACACTTGGCGATGTCGAGTCCGTCTTTGAGACCGCCGCTGGCGAAGACGGTCATATTCGGCGCGGCTTTCCTGACGATTTGGATGGATTCCGCGGTGGGGATGCCCCAGCCGACGAACGTCGCCGCGAGTTGACGGGTGAATTCGTCCGGGGCGCGGTGCATTTCAACTTGCGACCAACTCGTCCCGCCCGCGCCGGCCACGTCAATGGCCGCGACGCCGCAATCGGCGAGCAGTTTTGCTGTCCGCTCGGAGATTCCCCAACCGACTTCTTTTGCGATCACCGGCGCTTCCAACTTCTTGCATATTCCTTCTATCTTTTTTGCCAGCCCCGCAAAGTTGACATCCCCGCCTGCCTGCACCGCCTCCTGTAGGGGATTGAGGTGCAGGATGAGCGCGTCGGCCTGGATCATGTCCACGGCGCGGCGGCAGTGATCCAGCGTGTAGCCGGAGTTGAGTTGGGTCGCGCCCAGGTTGGCGAACAGCAGGATGTCGGGCGCGACGCGGCGCACCTGGAAGGTGGCGGCCTGTTCGGGATGTTCGAGCGCGGCGCGCTGACTCCCGACTCCCATCGCCACGCCCACGCTTTGGGCGGCCTCGGCGAGACGCAGGTTGATCGTCCCGGCGCGATCCGTCCCGCCGGTCATGGAGCTGATCAGGATGGGAGCGCTCAGGGTTTTGCCGAACAGCCTCAGGGTCGCGTTGACGCGGTTCAAGTCCAGTTCGGGCAGCGCCTCGTGGACGAAGTGAAATTTCTCGAGGCCGGTCGTCAACGCGGAGCGGACGTCCTGCTCCAGGTTGATCTGGATGTGGTCGGACTTTCGGCTCACCAGTTCCGTATCTTTTTTCATAAGGGGGTGTTTCCTGTCATTGAACCGGGCTGGTATAATGCAGTCCATCCAATACGCAAAAAACTATCCATTTCGGAGGAACCAATGTCTGCAAAATTCGAAGATGTCAAGAAAGTGATCGTGGACCTGCTGGGCGTTGACGACCCCGCCAAGGTGACGATGGAAGCCCGCTTCCGCGAGGACCTGGGAGCGGACTCGCTCGACCTGGTGGAGCTCATCATGGAGTTCGAAGAATCGTTCAAGATGGAGATCTCGGACGATGACGCGCAGAAGATTGCAACGGTCGGCGACGCGGTGGCTTACATCGAAGCGCACGCCAAGTAGCCATCCTTTATGGGATTATCCTTTGCAGGATTATAACGTAGAGCCGCCTGTCATTGCGACAGACGGCTCTTTCCTTTTCAAACACAAAGGACACAAAGGCCACGAAGGAAAACTCCGTGAAATCAAGGCTCTTTTTCCCTTTGTGTACTTCGTGCCCTTCGTGTTTAGGCTTTTTCGTCCGCTATTTCTTCAGCAGGGTGGCGATCTCTTCGGGGTGCTTGGCTACTTTCACACCGGCCGCCTCGAGCGCTTTGACCTTGTCCGCCGCAGTGCCCGCGCCGCCTTCGATGATGGCGCCCGCGTGTCCCATGCGTTTGCCGGGAGGGGCGGTCTGCCCGGCGATGAAGGCCACCACTGGCTTGGTCATCTTCTTGGAGATGAAGTCCGCCGCCTTCTCCTCGTCCGTACCGCCGATCTCGCCGATCAGCACCGCTTTCTCGGTCTGCGGATCGTGCTCGAACATCTCCAGCACGTCAATGAAATTCGTGCCGTTGACCGGGTCGCCGCCGATGCCCACGCAGGTGGAGGCGCCCAGTTTGAGGTTCTTCATGGCGTACAGCACTTCGTAGGTCAGCGTGCCGGAGCGCGAGACGACGCCCACGTCCCCGGGGATGGCGATGTCCCCGGGGATGATGCCCACTTTGGACTCGCCCGGCGTCAACAGGCCGGGACAGTTCGGACCGATGAGTCGCACCCGTTTCTGGTCGAGGTAGTTGCGGACGCGCATCATGTCCTGCACCGCGACCCCTTCCGTGATGCAGACGATGAGCGGGATGCCCGCATCGGCGGCCTCGAACATGGCGTCCGGGGCGAAGCGCGCCGGGACGAAGATGACGGAGCAGTTCGCGCCAGTGGCTTCCGCGGCCAGTTTGACGGAGTCGAATACCGGCACTTTCCCGTCCAACACCCATTCGCCGCCTTTGCCGGGCGTCACGCCGCCGACGATGTTGGTGCCGTAGGCGAACATTTGAGTGGTATGGAACATGCCCTCGTTGCCGGTGATGCCTTGTACGATCAGGCGGGTGTTTTTGTCAATGAGTATGCTCATAATGTTTATCCTCGCGTAGGGGCGAACCTCTGTGTTCGCCCATTGCCTTGGGCGGATATAAGCCCTGGGCGGATATAAAACCTGGGCAGACACGCAGGTCTGCCCCTACGGATTATTTTCTTTTCTTCGCGGCTTTCACGGCTTTTTGCGCGGCGTCCGCCAGTGTTTCGGCGGTGATCATCTTCGCTTTTTCCAGCAGTTTGCGTCCCTCTTCGGCGTTCGTGCCGACGAGGCGCACCACCATCGGAACTTTGGGCTTGACCTCGTCCATCGCGACCAGGATGCCCCTGGCGACTTCGTCACAGCGGGTGATGCCGCCGAAGATGTTGAACAGCACGGCTTTCACGTGCGGGTCGGTCAGGATGATTTTCATGGCCGCGGCCACTTTGTCCGCGCCCGCGCCGCCGCCGATGTCGAGGAAGTTGGCGGGTTCGCCGCCGAACAGTTTGATCACGTCCATGCTGGTCATGGCCAGCCCCGCGCCGTTGACCATGCAACCGATGTTCCCGTCCAGTTTGATGTACGAGAGGCCGTACTTGCGGGCTTCGGTTTCGGCGGGCGCTTCCTCGTCTGCGTCGCGCAGCTCGGCCAGGTCGGCGTGGCGGAAGAGGGCGTTGTCGTCAATCAGCATCTTGCCGTCCAGCGCGACCAGTTTCCTGTCCTTGTTGATGATGAGCGGATTGATCTCCGCCAGTGTGGCGTCGTTCTCGCTGTACGCACGCCAGAGCGCGAGGGCGATGGCGTTGAAGTCGCGCCAGAGTTCGCGTGGCAGGTCAATGCCCGCGGCGATGTCGCGCGTCTGGTAGTCGCGCAGGCCGAGCAGGGGATCAATGTGCGCCTTGATGATTTTCTCGGGCGTGGCGCGCGCCACTTCCTCGATTTCCACGCCGCCCGCGGCGGAGGCCATCATCACCGGTTTGCGCGCGGCGCGGTCATTGGTGATGCCGAGATAGATCTCGGTCTCGATGGCGGCGGCCTCGTCCACCAGTACCTTGCGGACGGGCAGTCCCTTGATTTCCATTCTCAGGATCTGCGTGGCGAGCAGTTCGGCTTCGGTGGCATCCTTGGCGACTTTGATGCCGCCGGCTTTGCCGCGTCCGCCCACCAGCACCTGGGCTTTAATAACAACGCGGCCACCGAGTTCCTGGGCGATTTGTCTCGCCGCTTCTGCGGTAGCCGCCACCCGTCCCTTGGGGATGGGAATTCCATATTTGGAAAAGATCAGTTTGGATTGGTATTCGTGGAGTTTCATAATGTCTCCCGTGGGATTTGCTTTGCTAAGGCATTGGGATTATACCATTCGCCCTCACCCTTCCCTCTCCCAAACGCATGGGAGAGGGGCACAAAAACCAGGTTTCTTGGGGAAACCTGGTTTTGCTGTGTTATGGCAACGTAAACTTCATGATGCGCTGGTTGCCCGCGTCGGCCACCCAGACGCGGCCCTGCGCGTCCACGGCCACGCCGCCCGCCAGCCCGATCTCCGACGGGCCGACGCCGAAATCGCCCCAGGCGCGGACGAACACGCCGTTGGCGTCGAACTCGAGGATGCGGAAGCCTTCCGGGTCGGTGACAAACACGTGCCCTTTGGTGTTGACGGCGATGAGCGGCTTGTTTTCCAGCGACTGCCCGAACCAGGCGTTGACATCCCACTGAAGGAACGGCACGAACAACATCCCGTCCAGGCTGGGGACAAAGGCTTGGATGCGCTGGTTCCAGGTGTCGGTGACGTAGACGGTCCCGTCCGGCGCGACGGCCACGCCGACCGGTTCATCGAACTGACCCGCGTCCAGCCCCGCCGCGCCGAACTGGGTCAGGAATTTCCCGTCCGCGTCGAACACGACGATGCGCTTGTTGCCCGTATCGGCGACGTAGACGCGTCCCTGCGCGTCCACCGCGACGCCGCGCGGCCCCCAAAAGGATTCGGGCGTTTCGCCTTGTCCGTAAATTCCCCACATGCCGATGGCTTTTCCGTCGGCGGTGAAATATTGGACGCGGTGATTCCAGGTGTCGCTGACGTAGACCGTCCCATCCTTTGCAACGGCTACGCCCCAGGGTTCGCAGAAGGTGCCGGCGGGAATCGTGGCGGGCGGTTCGGCCAGGTAGGGACAACCCGGCGAAGCCTGTCCCCACTCGCCCAGCAGTTTGCCTTCCGCGTCCAGGTGGAGGATGCGGTGGTTGCGCGAGTCGGCCACGTAGAGCGTGCCGTCGGGCGCGAAGGCCAGCCCGCGCGGCGCGTTCAGCGATGTGGTTTCCAGGCTGTTGAAATCCACGATCAGGTCTGCCGTGAGGCTGACGGTGTTGGCCGCGTACGGGTCCACTTCGGCGGCGGTCCCTTCGGCGGGTGCCACGCCGTAGTTCCAGATTTGCGCGGCAACGTCCTGGCGGATGTAGAGGCGCATCTGGTCGGATGGGTTCCAGTTGGTGAGCGTGGTGGAGGTGGAGCCGGTGGCGGCGCCGTAACGGGTGTAGTCGCGGTTGAACCAGATATCCCAGATGCCGGCGCGGATGTTCGGGTCAAGGATGGCGGTGCAGACGCGCGAGTAGTCTGTGGCTTTGAAGAGTTTAAAGAAACCCAGCGCGCCTTGGCAGGGATAGCCTTCATCAAATGGCTGGCTGGATTCGCGCTTGGAGGTCAGGCCGAAGTAATCCTGGTTGGGCCACCACATGCGGATGTAATCGAAGCGGTAGTAGCCGGGGCCCAGGGCGGTCTCGATCTTGTCGAAGTTTTTCTGGTCCACCACCACGAAGACAGAGTCGCGCAGGGAGCGCGTCGGCACGTCGAAGGAGCGCTGGTTGGTATAGTCGCGCAGGTACCAGACGAAGGGCCACGAGACGCCCGTGTCGGGGGCGGAGGCGTCATAGGCGAGCGCCAGTCCCATGCCGCCGGTGGTGCGCTCGGAGATTTCCTTGGCCTGCGCCATGACCTGTTTGATGCCGCTGGCGCCGTGCGCGTAGACGAGGTATTCGGTGGCCTGGTCGTAGGTGATGTAGGAGGCGCGGAAGGAGGCGCGCATGGTCAGCACGGCCAGCAGGGCGAAGACCGTCAGCGTGAGCGTGCGGAGGATTTGCTTCGGGCTCCAGTCGCTGAGCAGGGTGGCCAGGCCCGCGGCGGAAGCGATGGCGGCGATGGCGGGCAGGAGGAAATTCCCTGTGGCTTGCAGGTTGGCGAGGTCTTTTCCCTGAAAGGGCGGGGTCGGCCCGAAAATGGCGAGCAGGCTCATGGTCAGGCTGGTGGCGAAAATTGCCGTCAGCGAGAAGACGATCCACGGGTGGCGTTGTCGCAGTGCGTCCCAGTCAATCGCATCCACCACATGTCCGAGCGCCCAGCCTGCGATCAGGATCATCGGCCATGCCATGTGGTAGGTGAGCCAGGGCATTTTTTCGCCCGCATAACTGAGGGCGGCGATGCTGGTGACGCTCCACCAGACCAGCAGGGCGAAGGTGTTGGTGAAGTTGCTTTCTTCGGGCGGGAGGGGTTCGGCGGTTACGGTTTCCTGCGTGACTTCGATCTCTTGCGCGGCTTCAGTCTCTTCTATGACTTCGGTCGTTTCCGTGACCCGGCGCGGCTTGTGGCGCAGGCCGAGGAAGATGGCGAGGAACAGGCCCAGCGCGGGCAGGAATTCGTAGACGGGGATTTGCACGAGCAGGTAGAAATACCAGGGCTGGCTGCCGCGCTCCACGCCCTGCTGGATGAGCCAGTAGCCGAGCGAGCCGATCAGCCCGGTGAAGAAGCCCGCGCTGTTGGTGAAGACGGTGGTGTATAAAACTGTAAATGGAATCCAGAAGAGCAGGCCGGCTTTCCACCAGACC
Source organism: uncultured Anaerolineaceae bacterium (assembly GCA_964371065.1). Classification (GTDB taxonomy): domain Bacteria; phylum Chloroflexota; class Anaerolineae; order Anaerolineales; family Villigracilaceae; genus Denitrolinea. The sequence goes on from CAYJLS010000055.1 coordinate 10,150, forward strand.
TCGCGATTCCACCATAAGCCGATGGCGATGGAGATGAGGAAGAGCAGGGCGGTGAGAATTCCAATGACCGTCAATTCATAAGTTGTCAGGGCCTGAACGGTTGAAATTTCGGTTGGGATGGTGACATGCAGCCAGGGTTCCAGCACTTTGAGCGGGAACGCCACCAGCATGGGCAGGACGATGGTGCCGAACATGATCAGCAGGTCGAAGGAGCGTTCGGAGCGGATGCCTCCCCACGTGTAGCCGATGATGAGGAAGTAGGCCGCGGCGAGCAGGGCGATCAACCCGCCCGCGCCGAGCAGGACGGTGGGGGAGATTCCGCCTTCGGGCGGGGCGAGCGGCGAAACGCCCGCGGACGGGTTGGCGGGCGCGGCGGTTTCCGTACCGCTGACGGTGTCCGCGTTGCGGTTCGCCAGTCCGAAGCCCGCGGCCGCGCCGAGCAGCAGGATGCCGATTGCCAGCGCGATGATGAAGCCGCGATAGTGTTTCTCGCGTCCGTCCCAGGACTGGCGCGTGACGCGCGCGATGAAATAGATCGCCAAAAACAGCAGGGCTTGCGCGGCGTAAATGAACGCCGTCTCTTTGGTGGTGAAGTGCAGGAGCAGCGCGGCCGCCAGCAGGTAGATGTATTTCTTTCCGCCCGTTTCGAGATAGCGCAACATCACGTACAGCATTACGATGCCCGAAAAGCCCGCGTAGGATTCGTTGCGGACGTAGCGCCCGTAGTACAGCATGTACGGCGAGATGACCAGCAGGAAGCCTGCGATCAACGCGCCGGCGCGTCCGAGATAACGCCGCCACCTTCGGCAGGCCATCCAGACGGTGGCGATGCTGAACAGCACTACAGGGATGCGCGCGGTGAAGTCGCTCACGCCGAATAGGTAATAGGTCAGCGCGATCAGGTGGAACTGGAACGGGCCGTGCATCATGGGCGTGTGCTGGTAGCCCTGTCCTTTGTAGAGCAGGTAGGAGAAATAGGTGTGCAGGGATTCGTCGTGACTCATCACACGCGCTTCGAGGTCGAAGAAGCGCGTCACGACGGCCGCGATCAGGATGAGCGCGAAGACCATCACCTCGTTGGTGATGGCGGGCAGGGAGGGGTGAATGGGGCGGTCCAACCAGCGTTTGTTTTCCATAGTTCTCCTGATTATAACTGTTCAAGCCACGAAAAATTAATTGGTTCGTCTTGCGTTCAATTGTCGTTGCGCTTCAAGGAAAATCCACCAAATTGGTTAGCACTCGTGTAAAAATAACTTCCCGATTTCAAAGTTCGCGAGCAGTTGTACTGCGAGCCGTCACCAGTGCAACTGCTGACGAAACACGGAACTTATTTTTACACAGATACTTAGCTCAAGGCGTATGGGATGTGATCAGGATGGGTGGAGTTACCGTGTAAGTCAGGGTGGTGGTCGGCCTGAGCGAGGGTGTCGGATCGCACAGTTGGATGACCAATTGCTCCGAACCATTTACCTGTTCCGTTTTCAGTCTGTTTGCTTCCATGAGCGCCTCCTTTGAGATCGAGAACTTCCTGGCAATGCTGTCGAGAGTATCTCCAACCTGAACGGTGTAGATCATCTGCGCGCAATCTGAAGCCGAAGCGTTCGTGCTGGTTAATTGGGGCGATGGCGTTGGCGTCGTCCTGGCGGTCAACGTGGCGCTCGGCAGGCTGGTCGCCTCACCGGATAAAACCTTCCAGCGAATCATACCGACAGCGAGTAGGATAACGATGGTCGCAAGGAGCGGCGCACACGCAAGCAGAAGGATGCGCTGGAGCATGAATATTTCGGGTTCGTTCTGTCTTCCAGCTATCTTTTCCGTTGACAGATGAATAGGAACGTTGTCCCAGCGTGCGTGCGTCACGCGTTCAAGCGCGGTTTCGAGTTTACCCAGATCGTTCTGATATGCCCGACAAATGGCGCAGTTTTCGAGGTGAGATTCAAGCGCGGTTTTCTCTTCCGATGCAAGCGTCCGGTCGGCGGCGGTTTGGAGATAGCTTTGGGCTTGTGCGTGTGTGGTCTGTGTCATGACAAATCCTCTGCAAGCTGGCGCTTCAATTCAAGTTGAAGTCGTTCGCGGGCGTTGTGGAGACGGGAGTGGATGGTTCCTTCCTTGACGTTCAAAATTTGCGCAATCTCCACAACCGGAAGTTCGTGGAAATAACGAAGGATGACCGGGAGGCGGTGTTTTTCATCCAGCCTGGACAGAGCCTTCCAAACCGCTTGCTCCTTTTCGTCTTGAATGACGGTCTCCTCCGGGGAGTTCGTCTTACGGTTTTCGAGCCAGAACCCGCCGGTCAGCACAGCCCGCAACCGGTCAAGAGTTTTGCGCTTTCGCAGGCGACTCCGGCTGAGGTTCATCGCGATGGTAAACAGCCAGGCTTTGAATGACGATTTCTCCTGATAGGCGGGCAAGGATTTCAGCGCGGCGAGGAACGTCTCTTGCGTGATTTCCGAAGCATCCATGGGGTCGTCCAGAACGGATAATGCCAAGCGGAAAACACTCCTCTCGAATTGGCGAACCAGCATTTCGATGGCGCGCTGGTCACCGGTGATGCATAACGAGAGGAGCGATTGAACGTCCGTTGATTCGGCGATGTCAGTCATTTCTGAATAATAAACGCTTGCCAACCCCAAAATCTTCAATCGGATTAAGATCCAGATCCGGCCAGCTGCCCGCAACCTGCGGCGATATCTATCCCGCGCCTCATGCGGATCGTGCACGGGACCCCGGCCTGCTCCAGCGTTTCCCTGAATTTTTCCGCCCGCTGACGGTCGGTCGCTTTGCCGCTGTAGCCTGTCGTCGGGTTGAGCGGGATGGCGTTGACGTGGCAATTCAGGCCTTTCAGGAGCGAGGCCAGCCGCCGCGCGATCTCAGGTGTGTCGTTGAGACCGTGGATGAGTGCCCACTCGAAGGTGACGCGCCGTCCCGTTTTGGCGACGTAGTAGCGGCAGGCGTCCATCACTTCCGCGATGGGATAGCGCTTGTCCACGGGCATCATGCTGAGACGCATGTCATCTTCCGCGGCGTGGAGCGAGACGGCCAGGTTGACCTGTCGCTGCTCGTTGGCGAATCGCCGAATGGATGGGGCCAGCCCCACGGTCGAGACGGTGAAGCGGCGCGCCCCGAAGTTGAATCCGTCTGCGTCGTTGAGTTGGTCAATGGCGCCCAGCGTGTTGTCGTAATTGTGGAAGGGTTCGCCCATGCCCATGACAACCACGTTGGTGACGCGCTCCCCGTTTTCGTCCAGCAGGCGCGCATAGTGCATCACTTGCGCCACGATCTCGCCGCGGCTGAGGTGACGCCCGAAGCCCATCTGTCCCGTGGCGCAGAAGACGCATCCCATGGCGCAGCCTGCCTGCGAGGAAATGCAAATTGTGTTGCGCGGGGGAATGTTGCGAGTTGCGAGTTGCGTGTCTGCGCGTTTATCTGTGTGCGTGCCTACCTGTCTACGTGGAGCGTGTTGCGTCCCTTCGACTTCGCTCCCCGCTGACGCGGGACTTCGCAGGGCAAGGTCGCGTGTTCCGTATTTCATGAGGACGGCTTCGATGACTTTGCCATCGTGGAGTTTGAACAGGGTCTTGATGGTTTGCTTGTCGGAGGATGCGAGTTGCGAGGTGGGGGATAGGGCGGCAAAACTCAGGTTGTTCGCAAGTTTTTCGCGCAGGGTTTTGGGCAGGCTGGTGAATTCTTCGGGCGCATGGTAGAAATGCTGGTACAGTCCCTGCCAGACCTGCTTGGCGCGGTAGGCGGGTTCATCCCAGGACTGGAGCAGGTCGGTCAGCGCGGGCAGGTCGAGGTCGTAGATGAGGGCGGGTGTTTCCATGTGGAAGGGATTTTATCATGGGGAGCCGCACGAGGATAAAATCCACCCGTGCTATTTTACGAAGCCCTTCGGGCTGGTGATCTCATGGCGGTTCTTTCATCTTTTTCGGCTCATTGGGAATCAGCGTGGTGTACCGCCAGTTCCGACGGCAGTCCTAAAGGATGCTTCGCGATTGCACTGCCGCCCGCCAGCAGTGCAACTACCCCGGCAATTCCCAGAGAGCCTCTTTTTCTTTCCTAATGTGTCTTTAATCCTTGGTTTCCAACCACGTTATAATAGACAGTACTTACGCACTTCAACCGGAGATCAACAGATATGAACTTGATTTTTGAGATGAACAAACGTTTATCCCCGTTCATCCCCGGTGAATTGAGCCTTTCTGCGTAAGTCCTAAAAGAGTGACTTCGAAATTGGAGGAAGTATGAAAACAAACAAACAGAAATTCATCGGGTTCTCCCTGCTGGCTGTTTTCGCGCTGGTTCTTTCGGCGTGCGGCGGCAAGTCCAAGGAACCGACCCCCACGCCCATGGATCCCAACCTGATCGCGGCGCAGGCCATCGCCACCTTTGCCATGGGCCTGACGCAGACCGCCTTCGCCCAGCCGACGGCCACGCTCACGCCCGCGCCTCCGGCAACCAACACCGTGGCGCCCACGTTTGCCGCGCTCGGCACGAACACATCCTCAGTGCCGGTCAATACGTGCGATGTATCGGTTTTTGTGTCGGATGTGACCGTTCCAGATGGGACGGTCATGGCGCCCGGACAGGTTTTCGTTAAAACCTGGAAGATTCAAAATTCCGGCACCTGCGCATGGACTGCGACTTACAAGGCGGTGTTCACTGGTACAGGGAACGGCCCCATGGGCGGCGCATCTACGCCAACCGGCAAGATAGTCAAGCCAGGCGAGAGCATTGACATTTCCATTTCGTTTACCGCGCCTACCACCGGCGGGGATTATGTCAGTTGGTGGAAACTGCAAAACGATAAAAACGAATTCTTTGGGACGCCCTTCTCGGTAGCCATCAAAGTAGTCGGCGCGGCGGCCGCGACCGCCACCGTCACCGACACGATCCAGCCTACAGCAACTCTTGGAACACCCAGTACTCCATAACAAAAACGAGACCTGCCGCAAGGCAGGTCTTTTTGACTCGCGAATGCGTCGCACCTCACAGGTAGGGATTTTCCCAATCTGCAAGGTGCGACGCATTACTTCACCAGCGTCTCCAAATCCTCGACGATGAAATCGGGCCGCGGTTTCCAGGCCTCTCCCTGCGCCCGCGTGCTGACCCCGCTCAACACCAGTGCGGTCGGACACCCCACCGCCTGTCCCGCGGCGATGTCGGTTTCGAGGCGGTCGCCGACAACGAGGGTGTTTTCGTTTTTCGTCCCCAACCGTTCCAGCGCCATCTCCATCAGGAAGGGAAACGGCTTGCCCGCGTAGATCGGCTCCACGCCCGTCGCGGTGACGATGACCGAGATCCACGCGCCCGCGCCGGGAATTTCCCCGCGCGGCGTCGGGAAGGTTTTATCGGGGTTGGTCGCGTAAAACGGGACGCCGCGCCGCACGAGCAACGCCGCCTCGCGCATCTTCTCGAAACTGATGCCCCGGTCAATTCCCATCACCACCGCCTGCGCCGTCTCCGCTGATTCGATGGATGCAATCGCGAAGCCTTGATCTTGCAAAGCCTGCTTGATCCCGTCCTCGCCGACCACAAAAACTTTCCCGCCGGCGGGCAACCTTTTCTTGAGCATCTCTGCCGCGCACAGCGACGAAGTGATTACTTGCCACGGCTCCACGTCCAGGCCGAATTCCGCCAGCCGTTCCTGGTATTGCCCCGGGGTGCGGGAGCCATTATTCGTCGCAAAGATAAATTTCAATCCGCGTTCGCGCAGGCGCGCAAAAATCGCGGGCAGGTCCCCGATGGGCGCGTTCTCGCGCCACAGCACGCCGTCCATGTCAATGATGAGGGATTGGATGTTATTGAGCATAGGCGCGATTATATCAGCGGATATGAAGCGGATAAACGGATGGTGGTCAACGGATATTAAACGGATGTGAGTTCGCCAGGATGAGGAATCGCCAAATCCGTTTATCCATTTTCCCATCCGTTGACCACAACCCCTTGCCAATCAAAAGCCCGCCGATTTCTCGACGGGCCAACTACCAAACTACGAAACTATCAAACTACCAAACTAACTATGAAACTTTTCCGGCACATCCAACACCTGATCCACCAGGCCATATTCCACCGCGCCCTTGGCGTCGAGATAAAAGTCGCGGTCGGTATCGCGCTCGATGATCTCCAGCGGCTGTCCGGTATGCTCGGCCAGGATGTTGTTCAGGATGCCCTTCTGGTACATGATCTGCTTGGCCGCGATGGCGATGTCGGTGGCCTGTCCCTGCGCGCCGCCCAGCGGCTGGTGCATGTGGATCGTGGTGTGCGGCAGGGCGTAGCGGCGGCCCTTCGTCCCGGCGGCCAGCAACACGGTCCCGAATGACGCGGTCACGCCGACGGCAGTCGTGCTGATCGGGTTGGTGACGATCCGCATCGTGTCGTAGATCGCCATGCCCGCGTAAATAATTCCGCCGGGCGAATTGATGTACATGCGGATTTCGCGTTCGGGGTCTTCGTGGTTCAGGAAAAGCAGTTGCGCCACGACGACGTTGGCGACCTGGTCGTCAATCGGCGTGCCGAGGAAGATGATGCGTTCCTTCAGCAGGAGCGAGTAGATGTCGTAGGCGCGTTCGCCGCGCCCCGACGATTCGATCACCATCGGAATAACATTCTTGAAATCAGGAATCATGGGTACCTCCAAGTGCGGCCATCATAAACGCGGCGTGTTGGATTTTCGTTAATTCCGCGCTACGGATTTGTTGACGTTTTCCGCGCAGGACTTACTCCGCGCTCGGTTCGATTTCTAGCGGTTGGGGCTCGCCCGCCTCTTCCTGGACCTCGGGGAGGGTCGCTGTTTCCCCGGCCTGGGATTCCGCTTCGGGCTCCTGCGGCAGCGCGTCATCCTCGGGTTTCCACTCGCCGAGGGCGATGGACTTCAATTTACCCAACGCGCGCCGCGTCAGCAGGCGTCTGGCGGATTCGGTCGCGACCGTGTTGGTGAAACGTTCCTTGGCGTCCTTGTCGCTCTTGTTCAGTTTTTCAACATCCACCGCGCCCCGATAGGCCAGTTCCTGGAGGGTCAGGTTGAATTCCTGGTTGAGCGATTGATCGTCAACCTGGATGTTGTGCCTGTGGGCAATTTCGTCAAGGATCAATCCGCGCTCGAGGTGTTTGGCCGCCATGGGGTGCGCTTCCTCTTCGATAAATTTTTCCTGGGTGGTTCCGCGCAGTTTAAAGTAGGCCTCCAAATCCATGTTTTGGGCGGCCAGCCGCTGGCGCAAATCATCGAGCACGTGTTCGCTCTCGTGTTCCAATACTTGTGGCGGATACTTGATGGTCGCGCCCTCTTTGACCTTGTCAATCAATTTGAAGAAGAACTCATCCTCGTAAACGGCGTGGGAGCGGAATTCGAGATCCTTTTTCAGGGCTTCCTTCAATTGATCCAGATTTTCGTACGTCGCACCGACGGTTTTGGCGAATTCGTCATTGAGTTCGGGCAAGGTGACGGCGTGCACGGTCTTGACCGTGGCTTCGTAGGTGACGGTCGCGCCTTTGAGAGTCTCATCCTCGAAATCCTGCGAAAATTCGTGTGCGAATTCGTGTGTGACGATTTTACTCTCGCCGGGCTTCAACCCGATTAGTTCGCGCGCAAATCCCCGGTACGGCCATTCGTCCTCCTGCTGTTTGTCCGCCGCGCTCACCATGCTGGCGGTATTCTCGCGCGAAAGGTCGGACTGGTCTTCGCCCTCTTTGGCATCCTGCTTTTCGCCTTTCACGTCCAGCAAAATGTAATCGCCCGTTTCGATGGCGCGTTCCACGGTCTCGGTGGTGCCGTACGTCTGGCGGAGTTCCTCGAGGGCCTCGTTCAATTTTTCTTCACCGGGCGCGGTCCACTCATACGCGACGCGCACGGCGAGATAATCGCCCAGGTCCACGGTGGGAGCCAGCGGCACGCGGAAGATGAATTTGGGCGGGTCTGTGCTTTCGATCTTCTCCAGCGCGCCGGCCGCGGCCGGTTCGATTTCGGCTTGCTTCAACACTTCGGGATAAATCTCGTCCACCAGCAGGTTAATCGCCCGCTCGACGATGGCTTCTTCGCCGAGATGGCGGCGGATCATTTCGTAGGGCGCTTTGCCGGGGCGGAAGCCGGGGATCTTGGCGCGCTCGGCCAGTTTGCGGGCGGCGCGGCGCTTGGCGGCTTCCATTTTGTCGGATTCAACTTCAACCGTCAGTTCAGCCTGATGGTCTTCACGGATGTTCTTTTCGATGTTCAACTTTGCTTTCCTTCTTTTAGTATTCCCCCCTCTCCTGTATCGCCCTTTACAGGGTGCTTCGCGAGGAGAGGGGAAGGGGGTGAGGGTAAATATGGGGACGGAGGGACTTGAACCCTCACGCCTTGCGGCACATGATCCTAAGTCATGCCTGTCTGCCAGTTCCAGCACGTCCCCGGGTTTCGGTGATCAGTTATCAGTTATCAGTGATCAGTCATCAGTCATTAGGTTCGTAAATTATTAACTTCCCTCACCAACTACAGCACCCCGTCATTGCGAGGAGGGCGTACTTCCCGACGAAGCAATCTCCTCGTCGAACAGGGGATTGCTTCGGGAAGACCACCCTCGCAATGACGTAACTGCGGGAAGTTATTTATTTACAGACCCTTAGTGATCAGTTGTCAGCAAGCGGGCGGGATTATAAGCGAGAGGGGGAGGGGCGTCAACGAAATTTTTGGCAGTCTGGATTTCTTGACACATTCCATTGCCACTTGTACAATCTGCCTGCCTGACAACAGGCGGTAACGCCTGAATTTTTATTTCCGGGAGGAAACCCCTCAATGTTCACCATGGGACTGAGCAACTTTGAGACGATCGCGATCTGGTCCGTGTTCAGTATGGCTATTCTCGGCCTGCTCTACGCGGTCTTTTTGCGCTCACAGATCCTGCGCGAGGATAAAGGCACGGCCAAAATGCAGGAAGTCTGGGGGGCGATCAAGGACGGCGCGAATGCCTATCTGGGCAGTCAATTGCGCTCCATCCTGCCGATGATCGCAGTCCTGACCATCGCGCTGTTCCTGTCCGTGTACGTTGTCCCGCCCTCGCCTGAGGCGCAACAACGCTTCCGCGGCATGGATGATAACCAGATCAAACTGATCATCGGCATTGCGCGCGCGGTGGCCTTCATTATGGGCGCCTCGTTCTCGCTGACGGTCGGCCAGATCGGCATGCGTATGGCCGTGGAAGGCAACATCCGCGTGGCCTCGGCTTCGCGCCGTTCCTTCGCCGACGCGCTGCGCATCGCCTATCGCGCCGGCACGATCACCGGCATGTTGACCGACGGGCTTGGCCTGCTGGGCGGCACCCTCATCTTTATCTTCCTCGGCATCGCCGCGCCGGACGCCCTGCTGGGCTTCGGCTTCGGCGGCACGCTTTTGGCGCTGTTCATGCGCGTCGGCGGCGGCATCTTCACCAAGGCCGCGGACGTGGGCGCGGACCTGGTCGGGAAGGTGGAGGCCGGCATCCCGGAGGACGATCCGAGGAATCCGGCTGTGATCGCGGACCTGGTCGGCGACAACGTCGGCGACTGCGCCGGCATGGCCGCGGACATCTTCGAGTCCTATGAAGTGACGATTGTCTCCGGCTTGATCCTCGGTTTGGCCTTGTATCATTTCACTGATCGCCTCGAATGGATCATTTTCCCGTTGATGGTGCGCGGCGTGGGCGTTCTGGCATCCATTATCGGCACGTATTTGGTGAAGAGCAGTCCTGGCAAGGGCGGCGATGCCATGGCGGCCATCTTCCGCGGTTTCCTTTCCTCTGCCGCGATCTCGACTGTGTTGTTCTTCGCCGCTGGCTTTGTCTATTTGAATTCCCCTGAAATGGCCGCGTTCGGCGGCTGGTGGCGCATCCCGACCGCGGTGGCGGTGGGCGTCTTGCTTGCCATCCTGATTGACCGCCTGACCGAGTATTTCACCGGTACGCACGCCTCGCCTGTGAAAGACATCAAGAAGGCCGCCGATACGGGTCCGGCCACCCTTATATTACAGGGTATCGCCTCCGGGTTTGAGTCGTCGGTGTGGTCGGTGCTGGTCATCGCGCTCACGATTGTCGCTTCGATCTTCATTATGGGCACGATCCCGGACGTGACCGCCATTGAGCGCGTCAACTTCATTCTCTATGGCGTCGCCATGACCGGCATCGGCATGTTGACGCTGACCGGCAACAACGTGGCGATGGACTCCTTTGGCCCGATCGCAGATAATGCCAACGGCATCGGAGAGATGGCCTGGCACGGCATGGAAGACAAGGAAACGAAGGACGCCCAGCAGATCATGTCTGACCTCGACGCGGTGGGCAACACCACCAAGGCCATCACCAAGGGCGTGGCGATTGGCTCGGCAGTCATCGCGGCCGTTTCCCTGTTCGGCTCGTTCCTGGTGGACGTCAGCCGCGCGCAAGAGGGGCTTGGCATTCCGCTGGCGGAGCAGATCAAATCCCTCGGCATCCGCGTGGACAATCCGCAGGTCTTCGTCGGGATGCTGATCGGCGGCGCGTTGCCGTGGCTGTTCTCCTCCTTCGCCATCCAGGCGGTTTCCCGCGCCGCGTCGCTGATCGTGCTGGAAGTCCGCCGCCAGTTTAAACTGGGCGTGCTGGAAGGCAAAATCCCGCCGGATTACAAACAGGCGGTTGCCATTTCCACCACCGCCGCGCAGAAGGAACTGGTCTCGCTGGCCCTGCTCGGCATCGTGACTCCCATCGTGGTCGGCCTGACGCTGCAGGTGGAAGCGCTGGGCGGTTTCCTGGCGGGCATCATCGTCTCCGGGCAATTGCTGGCGGTCTTCCTCAACAACTCTGGCGGCGCGTGGGATAATGCCAAGAAGTTGATCGAAGACGAGCCGAGGAATCCCGCCGCGAATACAGGCAAAGGTTCCGAGCGCCACAAAGCCAGCGTGGTGGGCGACACGGTCGGCGATCCGTTCAAGGATACGGCCGGCCCGGCGCTGAACCCGATGATCAAGGTGGTGAACCTGGTCTCGGTCATCATCGCCCCGATCGTGGTGCAGTATGCCGGAGAAAAAGGCGCGACCCTGATCATCATCTGGGTGATTTCCGCGGCCCTGCTTGGCCTGCTGGCCTGGGCGGTCATGCGCTCGAAGGCGCCCGCGCCCGCCATGAAGTAAGGTTTCCGTTGCCATCGAACTGCTCCCGGTTCCTATGGGTAGCCGGGAGCAGTTTAATTTTGCCTCATTGGAATCGCCGTGATTTAAAACCTTTTGGACACGGATTACACGGATGACACGGAAAAAGCACGGATTTTTCTGGTTGGAGAGGCGCAGCATGAATTTTGCGAGATGGAAGGCGTGGTTTTTGAATCGCCTGCCAGGTTTTCAGCAGGCCGCCGCGGTGTTTGGGGTCATTATCCTGGTGGTGTATGGCTGGACGATTTATTGGTATCTTTGGAAATTACCCAGTTGGCTGTATTTCCTATCTCTCTCGGAAATGTTGGCGGCCTTTGCCTACGCAATGGCCGTAAATTTCTTGGAAAGCGTATTTGTCCTCCTGATTCCCATTCTTCTAAGCCTGTGCCTGCCTATCCGCTGGTTCCATGACCAGTTTGTGGCTCGCGGCACAACCCTGGTGGTGCTTCTACTGATTGCGCTGATGCAGTATCTCCGGATCATTACCGGCTTGCAGGACATCCCGCCCGGCATGGGACGGACGGCGTTGCTGTCGATGGCAGGCATCGTTTTTCTCGTGTTCCTGGCCGGGCGCATCGGCCTGCTCCGCAAGGCGGTGGAAGAAATCGCCAGCCGTGCGGTGATTTTCAATTACATTTTTATCCCATTGAGCGCGCTTTCCCTCCTGGTTGTGCTTTTTCGAAATGTCTTTAGTCGAGGTTTTTAATGGCCGACCTGAACAGGCGTGATTTTCTGAAACTTGCCGCGCTGGCTTTGCCTGCCGCCGCCTTCGCAAAACCATTGAGCCAGTTATCCATGCCGGGCGCGGCGGATGCTTCCCTGCCCAATGTCATCGTCCTGGTATTCGACGCGCTGACCGCCAGGAATCTGTCCGCCTACGGCTATCCGCGCAATACCGGTCCCAATTTCGAGCGTTTTGCGGAGCGCGCCACGATTTTCCATAACTTCAATTCCGCCGGGAATTACACCGTACCTGGGGTGGCTTCCTTGCTGACCGGCATGTACCCGTGGACCCATCGCGCCGTCAATCATTCCGGGCTGGTGCGCCGCGACATGCTGGACCGGAATATTTTCGCGTTGCTCGGCGATCAATATAACCGCATCGGTTTTGCCCAGAACGGCTGGGCCTCGTTTATCCTGACCCAGTTCAAAAAGGATTTGGATGCCTATCTTTCCCCGGCGGAATTCAGCCTGCTGGCGCACATCCTCGGGGATAAGTTTCCCGATACAAGTCTTGCCTATCGCGCCCTTGACGATTTCATGTTCAAGATGGAACGTTCCCCATCTTCGCTGGTGTTTGGCGCCATCGAGCGGACGATTTTGTACGAGCAGGCGAAGAAAATCCCTGCCAGGGATTACCCGCGCGGCATCCCAAAGACCGGCGCATACCCGGTCTATTTTCTGCTGGAGGATGTGCTGGCCGGGCTGGTCAAAATGTTCAGCGAGGCAAAATCGCCCTCCTTCTCCTACATTCACCTGTTTCCGCCGCACGCTCCCTATGCCCCGCTCCGCCAGTTCTATGGAAAATTCTGGAACGATAATTATTTCCCGCCCTCCAAACCGCAGCACAAATTATCCGATGGGCAGGATGAGAGAAAGGTTTACATCGGCAGGCTGTCCTACGATGAATACGTCGCCACGGTGGACTATGAGTTTGGCCGCTTCCTCGACGCCCTGGATGCCGCCGGCGTGCTGGACAACTCTTATTTGATCGTTACCTCCGATCATGGCGAGATGTTCGAACGCGGCGATAAGGGACACGACACGCCCCTGCTCTACGACCCGGTGATCCACAGCCCGCTCATCATCTCCGCGCCGGGACAGCGCGCCCGCCGGGACGTTTACGCGCCGGTCAACAGCGTGGACATCCTGCCGACCCTCCTGCACCTGGCCGGGAAGCCCATTCCCGATTGGTGCGAAGGCGAAATCCTGCCCGGTTTTGGCGGCGAAGAGAACTACGAGCGCACCACCTTCTCGGTGGAAGCGAAATTGAACCCGGCCTTCGCGCCCTTTCAGATTGCCACGATTTCCATGCGCAAGCGGCAATATAAATTGATTTATTACAAGGGTTACTTTGGGGGAGAAGACTGGTTTGAGTTGTACAACCACGAAGACGATTTGGAGGAACTGGTCAACCTCTTCGACTCCGAAAAGTCCGTCGCCGCGCAGATGAAGGATGAGTTGCTCGAAACACTCAATGCCGCCGACAGGGAATTTGCGAAGCGCTGATGCGGTCT